>QHRT01000348.1 GCA_003220195.1 Candidatus Rokuibacteriota bacterium
GCAAGGAAGAGTTCGCCGAGCACAAGGCGACCGCGAAGACCAAGCGCGATGCGTCGTAAGACGTCGCCGCCGGGCACCTAGACGCGGGCCAGCACGGCCACGACGCCGCCGCCCGGCGGTCCCTGGTGCTCGGCGCCGGCCGAGACGTAGCACATCGTGTCGCCGGTCACGGACGCGATCACCGCGTTGACCACGCCGCGAATGTGGCGCGTGTAGTTGATGTCGCCGTCCTCGAACATGACGTGTCGCCGCCCGCGCGTGGCGCCCGAGGCATCCGGCTCGCACTTCGCGAAGACGTTGATCAGCCGCGCCTGATCTCGTTCGCTCAGCTCACACTCGAGGGCCAGGCCGGCGCGGCGCAGGGCCTCTCGCACGGCGGTGGCATCGATCGCGTCGCGCATCACCGCGTGCGCCATCACGAGCTCGCTGGACGAGCGCGCGGAGTTGCCGAGCACGATGATCTCGCAGTTCATCAGCTCGACCCCGGACGACGTGGACGCGACGTTCGAGAACACCGAGAAGTCGTGACAGACGACGTCGTCCGAGAGCTTCGCCGCCGGAATCTCGCCGGTGGCGGCGCCGATGCCGAGCGCGGCGACGGCGCGCGCATACGACATCGACTTGTACGTGTCGGTGGTGACGACCGAGCGGCCGCGCGAGCGCGCCGCCGCGATCCGGTCGGTCGTCAGCGCGCCGGTCTTGATCTGCACGAAGTGGAGATCGTCCAGCGATTCGATCCCCGCATCGGCGATCGCGGCCTTCACGCCCTCGGCAGCGACCTGCGCATGGACGGCGGTCCCGAACTCTTCCGGCAGGAGATCCCGCGTGTACGCGGTGCCGACGGCGAAGCGCTTCTGTCCCGCCGCGGGCGGGCGCCGATCGGGGAGCCGCGTGATGATCGTCGCGTGCGGGGCCATCAATCCCTCGGTCCCGCCGGACCAGATGATGGGCACGCGCTTCGCGATGTCCTGGATCTTCTTTCCCGTCCGCTCGGCGAGCAGCATCTGGAACGACAGCGTCGCGAGCGCGCGCGTGTAGTCGTTCACCGCGCCGTTGCCCTCGGTCTTGCCCAGAATGGCGACGACGTGCTCGGCGCTGAACGCGCGACGATCCAGCAGCTCCGCGGCGGCGCTGACGTCGTCCGGCGCGCGCATCCCGACCTTGAAAGCGTTGGCGTCCATGCGTGTCTCCTCAGGGGCGACGAATCACGGGCCTGCTGATTCCGGGCCTCGTGGGCGCCATCTTAGCTCAGCCGCATCGACGGTATCCGATCATCGGATCGGTGTTCCCCGGCGGCTCTCCCGCCGTCCTGTCCGCTTCGGCCTGACTCGTACCGCGAATCGAGATGTCGTCATCGACACTCGGGCCGCCGTGATTCATCCTGTCGTGATTCCTGTTGCCGGCTCCGCCCCGCTCGGATATGGTCGAGGCCCCCGAACGAGGGCGGCGCAAGCCGTGCCACGATCCGTGCAGGGTCTCCTGGATTCGAGAGGAGGAACTCATGGCCGCATATCTGGTATTCCACAACCGCATTCATGACGCGCAGAAGATGCAAGAGTACGTGCCGGAGGCGCTCGAGACGCTGAAGCCCTACCATCCCGAGGTTCTGATCTTCGATGAGAACTCGAAGGTGATCGAAGGGAACGCGCAATGGCCGCGAACGATCGTGGTCAAGTTCGATTCGCGCGACGCCGCGATGACCTGGTACAACTCGCCCGAGTACCAGAAGGTGCTGCCGCTGCGACTTGCCGCAACCGACGGCTTTGCCGTGCTCGTCGACGAATTCGTGCCTCCGGCGTCGTAGGCGTCCGCCGCCCGCCTTCGAGAATCGTCGGGGTTGCTGCCGTAGGCGAAGAGTCCAGCGGCTCGGGTCCGCATGGGCCTTGCGATCCCGCCCTCACTGCTCCTGCGTGCGGATCAGATCATCGATCCATGAGGATGCCCGCATGGCCACACCAGGGAGACGTCCATGATGACCATCGTGCGACTCACATGCGGATTGTTCCTCCTCTGCACGGTCGCCGCAGGTAGCGGCGCCGTGGCGGCGGAACGGGCTGCCGGCATCGAATACGAATTCGTCGCTCGCCCGGCCGGCGTGCCCCCCGAATACGATGCGCCGGTCGGCGTCACTCTGCGGTTCCTGACCATCAAGGCGATCGACGATTCCCGGGTGGAGGCGGCTTTATGGCAGCCCGGCAATAGACCGGTCAATGCCACTCCCCTCGTCGTCACCGTGCATGGCAGCGGTGGGAGCTTTCACGGAAATCCCAACGGGTTTCTCAGCGCGGGGCTGGCCGCCAAAGGCTACGGCATGCTCGGCATCAACACCCGGCAGTCCGGGACACGCGTGAACACCGACAACTTTCTCGACGTCAGACGTGATCTCGAGGCCGCGGTGTACACGGCCCGTGCGCTCGGCTATCGGACGCTCGTGCTCCACGGCCACAGCCTCGGCAATATCCAGGTGCAGTTCTACGCCGCGAATAATTGGGAGAAGGACATCAAGGCCGTGATCCTCACCGGCATGTTCGGCAACCTGCCGTGGAAGTCGCGTCATCTCCTGGTGCAGGACGAGCAGAACTGGAAAGCACTGCTGGAGACGGCGATGCAAGCGCTGCGCAGCGCCAGGGACGATCAGGTGATGCCGGTGCAGATGTCCTGGATCGGCGGCGAGAAGGTGCCGGTGACGGGCCGCCATTTTCTGACCTACCGCGCGGAGAGCTCGAGTGCGGCCGACGGCACCTACTGGATCCGGCGCGTGCCGTATCCGATCCTCATGGTGCGCGACGAAGGAGATGCCGTCGTCCAGGCATTCGAACCCTACATGTTGCTGTCGGCGGCGACCACATCCGGCTCGCTCGTGCCGGCCATCAAGTACGTGATGGTGCCGAACAAGGTGCGTGGCCCGGCAGAGCACACGTTCGTCAATAACCGCGAGCCGCTGGTGAACGCCGTGGCCGGCTGGCTCGCGGAGCGAGGTCTGCGATGAATCTCGCGAAGGATGCCGGTCGCATTGACGTCACTCGACGAAGTCTTCTCGGCGCCGGCGTCGCGAGCGCCGTGCTCGCGGCGCGAGGTCCTGCCTTTGCGCAGCAGCCGGCGCCGGCCCAGCAAGCGCCGCGGGCAAAAGGACCAGCGGTGTGGCTCGACATGGACCAGGCGGAGCTGGATGCCGCCTATGATCAGAGCAAATACGCGCCGAACCTGTCGCAGCTCGTCAACCGCTACGCGACCAACAGCGAAGCCGTACGTGCCCGCCTTGGGGCGCCGCGACGCTACGCGTACGGCCCGACCTCCATCGAAACGCTCGAGGTCTACACGACCAGGCGCGCGAACGCGCCGATCAACATCTTCATTCATGGCGGAGCGTGGCGTACCGGTCTCGCCAAGGATTTCGGGTATCCGGCCGAGCTGTTCGTCCACGCCGGCGCACATTACGTGGTGCCCGACTTCATCAACGTGACGGAAGCGAACGGCAACCTCATGCCGATGGCCGAGCAGGTGCGCCGCGCGGTGGCCTGGGTATTTCGCAACGCGCAGAGCTTTGGAGGGAACCCGGACCGACTCTACGTGTCTGGGCATTCCTCGGGCGGTCATCTCGCGGGCGTGGTCCTCGTCACCGACTGGCGCAAGGACTTCAATCTCCCGGTGGACACGATCAAAGGCGGGTTGTGCTGCAGTGGTCTCTTCGACCTGAAGCCGGTTCGTCTCTCGGCGCGCAGCTCGTATGTCAAGTTCACCGACGAGATCGAGCAAGCGCTGAGCTCGCAGCGTCATCTCGACAAGCTCAACGCCCCCGTCATCGTCGCCTACGGCACGCTCGAGACACCAGAGTTCCAGCGCCAGTCGCGCGAATTCGCTGCGGCGATCAAGGCAGCCGGCAAACCGGTGCAGCTGCTCGTCGGCGAAGGCTACAACCACTTCGAGATCCCCGAGACGCTCGCGAATCCCTACGGTGTGCTGGGGCGCGCGGTGCTGGCGCAGATGAACCTGTCCCAGGGATGACCCGGCGCGGCCCAACGCTCGCGCGCGCGGTCTGAACCGCAGGGCGGAGAACCCGGCGCGCATCGGAGACGGCATGCTGAGATGGCGAACGCCGACATTCCTCATCAGGGTCGGATTGATCGTCCTCCAGGCCGACGTCGGAGCTGGCGACACCAGCCGGACTCTATCGCGTCGGTTTTCTCGGCCAGACCTCGGCCGGGGATCTCGACCGGCAAACGCGCGCATGACGACAAGGCCTGCGCGATCTGGGTTACGACGAAGGCAGGAATCTCATCATCGAATATCGGTGGGCCGAGCGGAAGCTCGAGCGTTTGCCGGCGCTGGCTGCTCAGCTCGTCGCCGGGAAAGTCGACATCATCGTGACGCATGGGTCAGCCGGATCGCGCGCGGCAACACAGGCGACGAGCGAGATCCCCATCGTGATTGCCGTGATCGGAGATCCCGTGGGGAGCGGACTCGCCGCCAGCCTCGCTCGACCGGGCGGGAACGTGACCGGACTCGT
>QHRT01000349.1 GCA_003220195.1 Candidatus Rokuibacteriota bacterium
CGATGAGATGCCCTGTGCCAATCCCGAGGCGCGCCACGGCTCCGCCGGGGCGGGTCCGAGCGTCGGGGGTCTGGGGGCCATGTCAGGCGCGTCCGCGCGCCTCTCGGGGCCCCCAGAAAAATCGATGAGTGACACGGGCGTGTTGCTCGCGCTCATGGCAGCGGCGACCATCCGCGGCGCCGCGCCGCTCGTGCTCGCGGCGCTCGGCGGCCTCTTCTCCGAGCGAGCGGGCGTGGTCGACATCGGCCTCGAAGGCAAGATGCTGATCTCGGCGTTCGCCGCGGCCGCGACCGCGGCGATCACCGGCTCGGCGTGGATCGGTCTCGGCGCCGGCATCGCCGCTTCGGTGCTGGTGGCGCTGCTCCACGGATTCGCGTGCATCACGCATCACGGCAACCAGGTCGTGTCGGGCATGGCGCTCAACATCACGGCGTCGGGCCTGACCGCGGTGCTGGGCGCCGCGTGGTTCCACGAGGGTGGTCAGACGCCGCTGCTTCCCGCGGGCGCTCGCTTTGGCCCGATCGCTCTTGCCGGCGCGGCAGCGGCCGGCCATATCCCGGGCCTCGGGCTCACGTATCGCGAAGTCGTCAGCGGGCACAACCTGCTTGTGTACGTTGCTGCGGTGGCCGTGCCCGTCGTCGCGTGGCTCGTGTACCGGACGCGTTTCGGGCTGCGGCTGCGCGCCGTCGGCGAGAGTCCGGGCGCCGTCGACACCGCGGGCGTGTCGGTGGCGCGAACGCGGTATCGTGCGCTCATCGTGAGCGGTGTCTTGTGCGGGATCGCGGGCGCGTATCTCTCGACGGCGCACCATGCCTCGTTCATCCGCGACATGTCCGCGGGAAAGGGCTATCTCGCGCTGGCCGCGCTGATCTTCGGGCAGTGGCGCCCGGCGCCGACGGTCGCCGCGTGTCTCCTGTTCGCCTTCGCCGACGCCGTGCAGACGCGATTGCAGGGCACGCCACTGCCGATGGTCGGCGTGCTGCCGGTGCAGCTCATCCAGGCGCTGCCCTACGTGCTCACGGTCGCGTTGCTCGCGGGATTCGTCGGCCGCGCGATCGCGCCGCGCGCGATCGGTGTGCCGTACGTGAAGGAGCGATGAGCCTCGAGTCGATGCTGGAGCTCGCGCGCCGGGCGCTCGCGAACGCGCATGCGCCGTACTCGCGGTTCCGCGTCGGCGCCTGCGTGCGGGCCGAGAGCGGCCGGCTCTACGCGGGCTGCAACGTCGAGAACGCGGCGTATCCGGTCGGCCAGTGCGCCGAGGCCACCGCGATCGGCGCCATGGTCGCCGCGGGAGACCGCACGATCGTCGAAGCCCTCATCGTGACGGAGCGCGGCGAGCTATGCCCGCCGTGCGGCCGCTGCTGCCAGCAACTCGCGGAGTTCGCGCGTCCGGAGACACCTGTCCATCTGTGCGGTCCCGATGGTGTGAAGCGCACCGTGCCGCTTGGCCAGCTGCTGCCGCTGGCGTTCGGCGTGGAGCACATGGGAAATGTCGAGGAGCGTCGGCGTCCGTGAAGCTGTCGCCTGCCGAGTTGATCTGCCGCAAGCGTGACGGCGAGGCGTTGACCGACGACGAGATCGAGCAGGTCGTCCGCGGCATCGTCGACGGCTCGATGAGCGAAGGACAGATCGCTGCGTTTGCGATGGCGGTCTTCTTCCGCGGCATGAGGCGCGCCGAGTGCGCGGCGCTCACCGGCGCGATGACGCGCTCGGGGACCGTGCTCGACTGGTCCGACGCCGGACTCACCGGCCCGATCCTGGACAAGCATTCGACCGGCGGCGTGGGCGACACGGTGAGCCTGATCCTCGCGCCCACCGTCGCCGCGTGCGGCGGGTTCGTCCCGATGATCTCCGGCCGCGCTCTCGGACACACCGGCGGCACCCTGGACAAGCTCGCGAGCATTCCCGGCTACGACACCGTGCCCGACCTCTCGCGCTTCCGCGAGGTCGTACGGTCCGCCGGCTGCGCGATCGTCGGTCAGACTTCGGACCTCGCGCCGGCGGATCGGCGGCTCTACGCGATCCGCGACGTGACGGCAACCGTCGAGTCCGTCCCGCTCATCACGGCGTCGATCCTTTCGAAGAAGCTCGCCGCCGGTCTCGATGCGCTCGTGATGGACGTGAAGATCGGATCCGGTGGCCTGGCGGCGACGCCCGAATCCGCCGCGGCGCTCGCGGAGAGCTTGCTCGACGTCGCCGCGCGGAATGGGCTCCGGACGGTCGCGCTGCTGACCGACATGACGGAGCCGCTCGCGAGCGCGGTGGGGAACAGCCTCGAAGTCAGAGAGACCATCGACGTCCTGACCGGGCAGCGGCAGGGCTCACGGCTCGACGTGGTGACCCGGGCGCTCACCACGGAGCTCCTCGTGATGGGGGGCCTCGCGCAGAGCGCCGCGGATGCGACGGGGATGATCGAGCGCGCGCTCGCATCGGGCGCCGCCGCCGAGCGCTTCGCCCGGATGGTGGCGGCGCTCGGCGGTCCCAAGGATCTGCTGGAGAGCGCCGACCGATACCTCGCGCGAGCGCCGGTCGAGCTCCCGGTCGCCCCCGAGCGCGCCGGCGTCGTGACGGCGGTCGACGCGCGAGCGATCGGTCTCGTCGTCGTCCAGCTCGGCGGCGGCCGCGAGCGCGCCGACGACGTGATCGATCCGGCCGTCGGACTCACGGAGGTTCGTGGCGTCGGCGAGCGGGTCGGAGCCGATCGGCCGATCGCGATCGTCCACGCGCGCTCCCGGGCCAACGCCGAGACGGCGGCGACCGCGCTGCGCGCGGCCGTCACCGTGGATGACGACACGACGGCGCGAGTCCGTGCGCCGGTGCTTCGCCGCATGGAGCCCTTCGGCGGACGCTTCTGGTAGGATGCGGCCAGCAACCATCAGGAGGCGTCAATGACGACGGATCGCCGGACATTCCTTCGCACGGTGACTCTTGCGGGAGGCGGCGCGTTGATCGCGCCGGCGATCCTGCGCACCGAAGCGAGCGCGCAAGAGACACCGTCGCCGATCCGTCCCGACCCCGCGGCGAAGCGCGGCGGGACGCTGCGCTACGCGGTCCACACCGCGCCCTCGCACTTCGACGTGCACCAGTCGGGCACCGTCGCGAACATCGGCGCGCAGAGCCCGATGTACGACACGCTCTTGCGCCGTCATCCGAAAGACGGGCAAACGATCATCTCTGACCTCGCGTGGAAGTGGGACATCGCGCCGGACGGGAAGAAGTACACCTTCCATCTGCGCAAGGGCGTCAAGTTCCACGACGGCGCGGACTTCACCGCGGAGGACGTCAAGGCGACGTACGATCGGATCGTGCGTCCGCCGAAGGGCGTCGTCATCCCGCGCACGCCGCTCTTCGCGACGGTCGGCGACATCGTCGTGGTCGATCCTCACAAGATCGAGTTCCGCATGACCGAGGCGCGCCCGAAAACGTTCATGCTCGGCGCGTTCGCGAGCGGCTGGAACATCATCGTGCGCAAGAAGTCGCTGGAGGAGAACGGAGGGAACCTGCGCCAGGTCATGAACTACCCGGGCACGGGCCCGTTCAAGCACGTCTCGCGCAAGGACAAGGAAGTCTGGATCCAGGAGCGGAACCCGAACTACTGGAACAAGGGCCTGCCGTACGTCGACCGGCTCGAGATCTATCACCAGATGCCGTTCTCCGCCGAGCTCGGCGCCGCGTTCCTGTCCGGCAAGGTCGAC
>QHRT01000350.1 GCA_003220195.1 Candidatus Rokuibacteriota bacterium
TGCCGCCGTTTCCGCCCGAGCTCAAGATCCTGAGCCGCGGAGCGTTGCTCGCCACGAGCGGCGAGCGGAAGGTCGCCATCCTCGCGCGGGACGTGCCCGGAATTCGCGTCGCGGTCGGCCGCGTGCTTCCGACCCAGCTCCAGCACCTGGTGTCGCAGTCCGAGGGCGATTTCACGAACCCGCAGTTCTACCAGCTCTTCGGCGCCGACAACCTGGTCGAACGGTTCGAGCGCAAGGTCACGCTGCCGCGCGGGCCTCGCGGCCGCGCTCACTACCACGCGGTGGATCTCTCCGAGTACCTGACGAAGGAGGGAGGCGAGCGCCGCGGCGTGTTCCTCCTGAGCGTGAGCGTCTACGACGCGGAGCGAGAGAAGAAGGAGAAGGCCCGTGCGCAGCGGAACGCGCGGGTCCGCGCCGGAGAGGACGCTCCCGACGACGGGTCGGCAGACGAAGTCGACGAGTCGCGGCATCAGGTGATGGACCGGCGCCTCGTGCTCATCACGGATCTCGGGCTGCTCGCCAAGAAATCCGTCGACGGCAGCCAGGATGTGTTCGTCCAGTCGATTCACAGTGGAGCTCCGGTGGCGGGCGCCACGGTGGAGGTCGTCGCGAAGAACGGCGTCGCGGTGCTCACGCGGACGACCGACGCCGGCGGCCGCGCACAGTTTCCACGCTTCGAGGGGCTGACGCGCGAGCGCGCGCCGCTCATGTACGTGGTCAGGAAGGGTGGCGATACGAGCTTCCTGCCGTTGAACCGCCGCGACCGCATGCTCGACGTCTCGCGCTTCGACGTCGGCGGCGTCCAGAACGCGCGCGTGGTGGACGAGCTCGGGGCCTATCTCTTCTCCGACCGCGGCATCTACCGCCCGGGCGATACGATTCACGTCGGCGTCATCGTCAAGTCGGCGGGCTGGGCGCGCAGCGTGGCGGGCCTGCCGCTCGAGGCCGAGATCTACGACCCGCGCGGCCTCGTGGTGAAGAAGGAGAAGGTCACGCTCGGGGCGACCGGCTTCGCCGAGCTGACGCACACCACGCTCGAGACGTCACCGACCGGGGTCTATCCGGTGACGCTCTGGATCGTGAAGGACGGCCGGCTCGACCAGCAGATCGGATCGACGACGGTCCGGGTCCAGGAGTTTTTGCCGGACCGCATGCGCGTGACGGCGCATCTGACGCGCGAGGCGCCGGACGGCTGGGTGAGCCCGACCGGATTGAAGGCGCACGTCAGCGTCCAGAACCTCTTCGGCACTCCCGGAGAGCAACGCCGTGTCGAGGCGACGCTGACGCTGAGCCCGGCCTTTCCGGTGTTCGCACGCTATCGGGATTACCACTTCTTCGATCCGCAGCGAGCGAAGGAGGGTTACAGCGACACGCTGAGTCCCGTCACGACGAACGAGCGCGGCGAAGCCGAACTGAATCTAAAGTTGGAGCGCTACGCGAAGGCCACGTACCGGGTGCACGTGCTGGCGCGCGCCTTCGAGCCGGAGAGCGGCCGCGGCGTCGCCGCCGAGACGTCGGCTCTCGTGTCCGAGCTGCCGTTCCTCGTGGGCTACAAGCCCGATGGTCCGCTCGACTACGTGTCGCGAGCCACCGCGCGGACCGTCACGCTGATCGCCATCGACCCCGCGGCGAAGGCCACCGCGGTGGAGGGCCTGACGCTCGATCGGATCGAGCGCACCTTCGTCTCCGTGCTCACGCGGCAGCCGAACGGGACGTTCCGGTACGAGTCGCACAAGAAGGAAATTTCGCTCGAGCAGACGTCGCTGGCGATTCCCGCGGCCGGCATGAAGCTCTCGCTCTCCACCGATCAGCCCGGGAACTTCGCCTACGTCGTCCGCGATCGCGATGGACTCGAGCTGAACCGCGTCGAGTACAGCGTGGCGGGCCGCGGGAACGTGACGCGCTCGCTCGAGCGAAACGCCGAGCTCCAGCTCACGCTGGACAAGAAGCAGCACGACCCCGGCGACGAGATCGAGATCAGCATCCGGGCGCCCTACACGGGCGCGGGCCTCGTCACGATCGAGCGCGACCGCGTGTACGCGCACCAGTGGTTCCGCAGCACGACCCTGGCGTCCGTGCAGAGGATCCGCGTGCCGCGGGACTTCGAGGGCAACGGCTACGTGGTCGTGCAGTTCATCCGCGACCCGTCGTCCGACGAGATCTTCATGAGCCCGCTCTCGTATGGTGTGACGCCGTTCGCGATCAGCCTCGCTTCGCGTACGAACACGGTCAGCCTGACGGTCCCCGAGCTCGCGAAGCCGGGCCACTCCCTGTCGATGAACCTGGTCGTGGGGCAGCCCGCGCGCGCGATCGTGTTCGCGGTGGACGAAGGGATCTTGCAGGTCGCGCGGTATCAGCCGCCGGACCCGCTCGACTTCTTCTTCAAGAAGCGCGCGCTGGAAGTCCGCAGCGCGCAGATCCTCGACCTGATCCTGCCCGAGTTCAGGAAGCTCATGAGCGCCGCCGCGCCGGGCGGGGACGCCGAGGCGCTGCTCGGACGTCACCTCAACCCGTTCAAGCGCAAGCGCGAGCGGCCGGTCGTGTACTGGTCCGGGCTCGTCGACGTCGCGGGCCAGCGGCAATTTCAGTACTCCATTCCCGACTACTTCAACGGCTCGCTCCGCGTCTTCGCGGTCACCGTCACCGAACGGTCGATCGGCGTGGCAAGCGCGCGCTCCACCGTGCGCGGCGACTTCGTGCTGTCGCCGAACGCGCCGACCGCCGTCACGCCGGACGACGAGTTCGACGTCAGCGTGGGCGTCGCCAACAACGTGATGGGCTCCGGCGCCGACGCGTCGGTCACACTTTCGCTGACGACGCCGCCCCAGCTCGAGGTGCTGGGCGGCGCGACGCAGCCCCTCAAGATCGGCGAGGGGCGCGAGGGCGTGGCGACGTTCCGGATGAAGGCGCGAGAGGGCGCCGAGACGCGTCTCGGCTCGGCAACGCTGCGCTTCACGGCTTCGCTGGGTGCCCAGTCGGCCACGCTCGGCGCCGATATTTCAATCCGCCCGGCCACCCCTCACGCGACGGTGGTGACGAGCGGCAGCTTCACCGGCTCGACCGACGTTCGGAGAGAGCGCGATCTTCACGCGGAGTACCGGCGGCTCGAAGCGTCGGTGTCCGCCGTGCCGCTCGTGCTCGCCAGCGGACTCGCGAACTACCTTGCCGACTTCGAGCATCTCTGCTCCGAGCAGCTCGTGAGCCAGGCCGTACCCGTGGTCGTGCTCGCCACGCGCCCGGAACTTTCGCGCACGGAGACGCCGACGTCCCGGACGCCGAGCACGCTCGACGATGCGCTGCGCGTGCTGCGCACCCGTCAGAACGCCGAGGGTGGCTTCGGGCTCTGGACCGCGTCGGTGCAGTCCGACGAGTTCGTCTCGATCTACGCCGCGCATCTCTTGCTCGAGGCGCGCGAGCGCGGCCAGCAGGTGCCGCCCGACATGGTGCAGAAGAGCCTCGCCTATCTCCAGCAGGTCGGCGCCACACCGGCGCGCGATCTGCCGGCAGCGCGACGCCGCGCGTACGCGGCCTATCTCCTCACGCGCCAGGGCATCGTGACGACGCCGATGCTGACGAGCCTGCGCGAGATGCTGGAAGCTCGATATCCGAAAGACTGGACGCAGGACCTGGTCGCCGTCTACCTGGCGTCGAGCTACCAGCTCCTGAAGCAGGAGCGCCTGGCGCTCAAGCTGATCGCGGAGCCGCTCGCGCGCCTCGGCAAGCCCGACGCCGGCGAGCGCGAGAGCGAGTACTACGACTCGCTCGTGCGCGACATGCAGACGCTCTATCTCGTGGCGCGACACTTCCCCGAGGGCGCCCGCCGGTT
This sequence comes from Candidatus Rokuibacteriota bacterium, assembly GCA_003220195.1. GTDB lineage: Bacteria > Methylomirabilota > Methylomirabilia > Rokubacteriales > CSP1-6 > AR8. Next base: position 3,827 of record QHRT01000350.1, read on the forward strand.
GCCGGCATCGACGCTGGTCACGATGGCGGCGCCGCTCAATCGCGGAAGCTTCAGCACGCTCAGCGCCGCCTACAGCATCCTGGCGCTCGACGCGTACGCGACGACGGTGGCGAGCGCCGCGACGGGCACGCTGTCGATCACCGAGATCGCCGGTGATGGGAAGACCCGGCAGCTCACGCTGGGACCCGGACGCTCCGCTTCGGGAACAGCGCGCCACTCACGACGTTCTACTCGATCACGGAATCGGGCTTCGACCAGATCCCGCCGGATCGGGAGCACAGTTCGTCGGACCAATCGAGCGCGGAGCGGTCGATTGGCCCACGAGCTCTCCGGTCCGGTCTGGAAGTGCTTCACGAGTACCTCGGCCCGGACGGCAAGCCAGTGACATCGGTGAAGGTCGGGGACGAGCTGACGGTGCGCGTGCGGCTCCGGGCCGTCGACCGGCCGTTCGTGTCGAGCGTGGCGATCGTCGATCTGCTCCCCGGCGGCTTCGAAGTGGTTCTGACACCGGGCGGCGCCGAGTCGAAGTCCTCCGCGGGCACCGGCGTCACGCGCCGGCTCGCGTCCGGCGGCACGTGGAATGCGATCAACGTCGACGTCCGTGAAGATCGCGTGCTGCTCTACGGAGTCGCTCTTCGCGAGCTCCACGAATACACGTATCGCATCCGCGCCACGAACGTCGGCCGCTTCGTCGCGCCGCCGGCCTACGCCGAGGCGCTGTACGAGCCGCTCGTCCGTGCCCGCTCGCTGCCCTCGCGCATCACCGTCGAGCGGCCGTCTCGATGACGACGCTTCTGTCTTGCCGTCGACGGTGGTCCACCAGAACGGCCCTGGCATCCGTCGCGATGATGCGTCTCTCGCGGCCTCGACGGTGGTCGACCCGGATCGTCCTGGCGTTGCTCGCGGCGTCTGCGCTCGGCGTGCTGGTCCTGCGCCTCGTCCCCGCACCACCGCTTCGCACCGCGATCAGCTCGTCGATCGCGGTCTACGCTGACGGCGGCGAGCTGCTCCGCCTGACGGTCGCTACCGACGCGCAGTACCGGCTCTGGGTGCCGCTCGCAGCCATCGCGCCCCGCACGCGCGACGCCGTGCTGCTCTACGAGGACCGCTGGTTCTTCTGGCATCCCGGTGTGAACCCGGTCGCTCTCGTGCGCAGCGCGATGGCCACGTATGGACACGGACGTCGACAGGGTGGATCGACCATCACGATGCAGCTCGCGCGTCGGCTCTATCGACTGGACACGCGCACCGTGCCGGGCAAGCTGCGGCAAGTTGCGGCCGCGCTCTGGATCGAGCTCCGACACGGCAAGAGAGAAATTCTCGAGGCGCACCTGAACCTCGCGCCCTTCGGCGGCAACGTCGAGGGCGTGGGCGCCGCGAGCCTGGTGTACTTTCGCAAGCGCGCGGCGGATCTCACGCTCACTGAAGGCCTCACGCTCGCCGTCATTCCACAAAACCCCCGCCGGCGCGTGATTGCGGAACACGAGTCCGAGGCTCTTCTCGCCGCGCGCGAGCGGCTCTGGCGTCTGTGGCGAGCGTGGCACTCCGATGACGACAGCTTCGCAAGCGACATGTCGCTTCCGATCCACCTGGCGACGCCCGGCGAGCTGCCGTTCCGCGCGCCGCACGCCGTCGAAGCCTTGCTCCGGCGCTCACGCGGCACCGAACCCGAGATCTGGTCGACGATCGACCTGCGCCTGCAGACGACGGTTGAACGCATGGTGCACCAGTACGTCGACGCGGAGCGCGGCATCGGCATCACGAACGCCACGGCCATCCTGGTCGACACGACCGACATGACGGTGAAGGCGCTGCTGGGCTCGGCAGATTATTTCGACGCCTCGATCGACGGCCAGGTGAACGGCGTGGCGGCGAAGAGATCACCGGGCTCGACGCTGAAGCCGTTCGTCTACGCGCTCGGGCTCGACCAGGGAGTGCTGCATCCGATGACGGTGCTGCGCGACGTTCCGACCGCGTTCGGTCCGTTCACCCCCGAGAATTTCGACGGCCGGTTCGTCGGCCCGATCACGGCGCAGGAGGCGCTCGTGCGCAGCCGCAACATCCCGGCCGTGGCGGTGGCCGCGCGGCTCGCACAGCCCGGGCTCTACGACTTCCTGAAGTCGGCGGGCGTCGCCAACATGTTGCCGGAGACGCACTATGGACTCGCGCTCGTGCTCGGCGGCGGCGACATGACGATGGAAGAGCTGGCGCGGCTCTACGCGATGCTCGCGAACGGCGGGGTGCTCCGCTCACTCCGTACGACGCGCGGCGCCGACGTGGTGCGGGGCCCGCGCCTCTTGAGCGCCGAGGCCGCGTTCATCACGCTCGACATGCTGCGCCACGCGCCGCGCCCCGACACCGGCGCGCCGTCCGAGCGCGCGGTGGCGTGGAAGACCGGGACGTCGTGGGGCTTTCGCGACGCGTGGGCGGCCGGCGTGTTCGGCCGCTACGTGCTCCTGGTGTGGGTCGGCAACTTCGACGGCAGCAGCAATCCCGCGTTCATCGGCGTGACGGCGGCGGCGCCGCTCTTCTTCCGCATCGTGGACAGCGTGCGGGGGCAGACACCCGCCACCTCTGATGCCTGGCGCGTTCCGCCGGCGACGCTGTCGCGCGTCGAGGTCTGCGCGGCGAGCGGCGATCTTCCCAACGAGCACTGTCCGGAGCGCGCCGACACGTGGTTCATCCCCGGCAAGTCGCCGATCCGCGTGAGCACGCTGCACCGTTCCGTGCTGGTGGACACGCGCACGGGACGTGCGACGTGCGGTGAGACGTCCACGACGCGGCAGGAGATCCACGAGTTCTGGTCGTCCGACATGCTGCGCCTCTTCCGGGAAGCGGGCATGCCGCGTCGCGCGCCGCCATCCCAGCCGGCGTGCGCGGCGCGCTTCGTCGACGCAACCGACGGCGAGGCGCCGCAGATCACCTCGCCGCTTCGCGGCGCGGTCTACACGATGCGGCTCTCGCATCCCGGCACGGTCGAGCTGCGCGCGACGCACGCCGCGCGCCGACGCACGCTCTACTGGTTCGTGAACCAGGGCTTCCTCGGCGGCGCGCAGGCGGACGAGAGCGTCCGGTGGACCCCGGCGTCGCCTGGCCGCTACACGGTGCGGGTGGTGGACGACGCGGGACAGTCGGACGCGCGCGAGGTGACCGTCGACCTGGTTCCGTGAGGGCGTCCGCATCGCAGATTCGCAGCCCGGCCCGCCACGCAACCGGGCGCCGTGACGGGAACGTCGGCGCCTCTGGCAGACAACATCGGTAAGGCAGGGTGAGTCATCGTTCGGAATGTCACGAGACGACGGCCCGGTTCAGCGGAGATCGTCGCGCTTTCCGTGCGCCGGCAGAAGCCGTCGAGCTGATTCGCAAAGGCGTGGCGGTCGCCCGCGGGCGCAGGCCCGCTAGTCTCGACGCCGCTCATCGCCTGCGATCAACGAACGATCAGGCCCTGAGGCTCCGTCCCCGCCCTGATGCGGCTCGCCAGCGTCAATTTCTCGACGTCGATCACGGCAACGTCGTTCGCACCGCGCACCGCAATGAATGCCGTCTTGCCGTCTCTGCTGAACCCGATGTTAGAGCCGCCCTGGCCGATCGTCAGCCGCTTCACCTCTTTGAAGGTCCGCGCGTCGAAGATCTGGGCGAAGGTGTCCTGTCCGTTGGTGACGAACGAGTAGCGCCGATCGCGGGTCCACGCGTTCGTCACGGGTTGCTTTCCGGTCGGCTCCGTCGACAGCAGTGTCAGGTCGGAGGCGTCGAGAACCACGTTCGTGTTTGCGTCAGCGGTCTGCACCCACACCTCTTTCCCGTCGGGCGACACCCGCAACATGTGCGGCTTGCTGTGCGCCGGGAAGGAAACGGTCTTGACCAGTCTTCGGCTTGCCATGTCGATCTTCGAGACCGTGTCGGCCTCGCGCTCGGGTGTGAAGCCGAACCGACCGTCCGGCGTCAGGTGAAGGTCTCAGGGGAAGGCTCCGGTCTGGAGCGTGGCGTCAACGCTGCCGTGCTCGAGGTCGAGGAACGCGATGAGGTTGTCCCCCGCCACATTGACCGCGGCCTTCTTCTTGTCGGGCAGCACGACGAGACTGTGGCCGGGGCCCTTGCCGAGTCTGGCGATGGTCCTCGTGACGGCCACCTGCCTCGGATCGATGGCGATTGCCTGGACTTGATCGTTGGGAAAGTCGTAGGTCCAGATCCGTGACCCGTCCCAGTAGGTCTGCTCGTTGGACAACCAGCGCACCGAGGCGCCGAGCGGTCGTGTTTCGCGCACCTGGCGGTTGGCGACGTCGATCAGCGTGACATCTTTCGAGCCGACGTTGAAGAC
>QHRT01000001.1:0-17740 GCA_003220195.1 Candidatus Rokuibacteriota bacterium
CGCGCGAGGAACTCGCGCTTCTCGCGGCTCAACAAGTCACCGGTCACGAAGATGACGCGCTCGCGGAGCGCGGGGAAGCGCCGGGACAGTTCGTCGTAGAACGCCTCCCCGTCGAGCACCGGCATCTTGCTGTCCGAGACGATCAGGTCGTACTGGTCTTTGGCCAGCATGTCGAGCGCGACCGCGCCGTTCCCCGCGATCGCGGTCTCGTGCCCATCCAGCCGGAGCGCGTCGGCCAGCGTCTGCGCGACCACCTGCTCGTCGTCCACGACCAGGATGGCGCCGCGTCGACTCGCCGGAAGAGCGTTCGCGTCGCCGTCGCTGCCGGCGGTCTCCGGTGGGGTGACCGCGGGGAGCTCGATCACCGCGCGACACCCCTGGCCCGGCTCGCTCTCGAGCTTGATCGTGCCGCCGTGCTCGTCGATCATGCCGCGGCACAGGGACAGTCCGAGGCCCGTACCTTCGCCGACCGGCTTGGTGGTGAAGAAGGGCTGGAAGACTTTCTCCTTGACGTCCGGGGCCATGCCCGGGCCGCTGTCCACGATCTCGAGCCGGACGCGGTTCCGGTGTGGCTCGTACCGCGTCGTCACCGAGATCCGGCGTGGCGACGTGTGACGCCGCACGGCATAGTGCGCGTTCGCGAGCAGGTTGACCAGCACCTGATGGAACTGGTGCTGATCCGCCCACAGCACCGGAAGGTCGGTGCCGAGATCGAGAACGACCTCGACGCTGTCGGTCTTGAGCTCGTACGCGAGCAGCTCCACGGCGCCGCGCACCACCTCGTTCAGCCCGACGCGCCCGCGCTCGGGCTGTTGCTGGCGCGCCAGCGCCAGGAAGTTGCGGACGATCCGGACGCAGCGATCGCTGGCCTCGAAGATCTTGTCGGCGCGCCGGACCACTTGCGGATCCGTCGCTTCCTCGCGAAGCAGCTGGGCCTGGCCCGACAGGGCGGCGAGCGGATTGTTCAGCTCGTGCGCGACGCCCGCCAGGAGCGAGCCCATCGTCGCGACCTTCTCGCTCTGCAACAGGCGCTCGGTCCGCTCGCGGACGGTGGCCTCGAGCGAGCGGTTGTGCCGCTCGACCTCGAGGTAGAGCCGCCGGCTCGACAGAAGATTTCGCACGCGCAGGAGGATCTCGAAGTGCTCGAACGGCTTCGTGAGGAAATCCGTCGCGCCGGCGCCGAGCGCGCGCCGTTTCGCCTCCAGCGTGGCGTCCGCCGTCAGGATGACGATCGGCACGTAATCGTCGTCGCCGATCTCGGCTCTGAGCTGCGCGAGCACGGTGAGGCCGTCGACGTGCGGCATCATCAAATCCAGCATCACCAGGTCGGGCCGTGTGCTGCGGTAGCGCGAGAGCGCCTGGCGCGCGTCGGTCGTGCCCGTGACGTCGGGGAAGCCGGCGCCGTGGAGCAGCCGCTCGAGCAGCCGGACGTTCGCCGGATCGTCGTCCACCACGAGAATGCGGGCCGAGCCCCGGTCGCTCTCTACCATGGCCTCACCGTTGCCTTTCGTGCAGCTGTTCGTCGAGCACCGTGAGCAGCTCTTTCACGTCGAGCGGCTTCGTCAGGTACCGTGCGGCGCCGCGGGCGAGGAGCCGGGTGATCTGCCCGGGCGTAGCATCGGCGCTCAGGATGACGACGGGAATCTTCTCGGTGCGGGGATCGTCCCGCAAACGCTCCAGCACCTCCTGGCCGGAAATGTCGGGAAGGTGCAGATCGAGGAGGATCAGGTCCGGGCGATGGTGGCGCGCGAACTCCACGCCCTGGCGTCCCTGCATCGCGGACAGGAGCGTGATGCCGGGCTTCCGGTTGATCACGTGCTCCAGCAATCTCAGATTCGAGATGTTGTCCTCGATGTAGAGCAAGGTGCCGTGCGGAACCTTGCCGTTCTCGTGGACGACCTCGCCCGCCGGCAGCTCCCGCGTGGGCAGATCCTCGACACGCGGCAGCTCGATGGTGAACGTCGCGCCCTCGCCGGGCGTGCTGGTCACGCGAAGGTCGCCTCCCATCGCTTCCATCAGGCGTTTCGAGAGCGCCAGACCGAGTCCGGTGCCCTCGACGCCGCCCTGCTCGGCGCCGAGCCGATCGAAGGGCGTGAAGACGCGATCCATCATCGCGGGCGCGATGCCGGGGCCGGTATCGCTGACGGTGAGACAGAATCGCTCCGGCGGTGCGGGCGCGCTCGTCACGGTCACGGTGCCGTGCTCGCGGTTGTACTTGATGGCGTTCGACAGGAGGTTCAGGAGCACCTGCTGAAGACGCTGCCGATCGGCGTGCACGTGGCCGTCGTCGTTCACGGTCGAGGTGAGCTGCACGGCGCGCTCCCGCGCGTGGGGACGCACCAGATCGAGCGCGCTCTGGACGACCTCGCACACGGAGACGGGTTCGAGCGAGATGGACAGCTTGCCGGCTTCGATCCTGGCGATGTCGAGGATCTCGTCGATGAGCGCCAGGAGATGCCGGCCGCCTTTCAGGATCTGCGTGACGCTCTCTTCCTCATCCGGGCTCTTGACGTCCATCTCGAGGAGCTGGGCGAAGCCGAGGATGCTGTTGAGCGGCGTCCTGAGCTCGTGGCTCATCCGCGACAGGAACTCGCTCTTGGCGCGGTTCGCGGCGGCGGCGCCTTCCTCGGCGCGCCGGCGCTCGACGATCTCCACCTCGAGCCGCCGGTGCGCGGTGCGGGTGTGCCGGGCGCCGCGGAGCGCGATGCCGCCGAGTGTCGCCAGCGTCATCGTCAGCGCGAGCGCCGCACCGGCCGAGACCAGCGTCAGCGTCCGGGTGCGCTGGAGCGCGACGTTCTTCTCGCGCTGGACGACGACGCCCCAGCCGAGGGTTGGCACCCAGCGGTACGCGTAGAGGCTCACCGTTCCGGTCACGGGGTTGTCGAGCTCGGCGATCCCGTCCTTGGCCGCGCGCACGCGTTCGACGGCGGGGATCCGCGCGTAGTCGCCGAGGTGCTCGAGGCCCGTCCGCGAGCGGTGGAAGACCAGGTGCCCGTTCCGATCGACGACGAACAGCTCGCCGTCCGGCACCTCGATCGGCAAGAGCCATCGCCGGAGCGTATCGAGCCGCTGCACGGAGGTGATGATCCCGATGACGCGCCCGTCGGTGGCCCGGATCGGAACGGCCAGCGCGACCGCCAGCGTCCCGCCGAAATCGGCGCGGTGGATCTCGGACACGTACGGAGCCCACGTGCGGCTCACGCCGCGATACCAGTCGCTCATCGCGTCGCGGCGGCCGTACAGCGCCGGCGCGGGCGGGTCGGCGGCCCACACGACACCGGACGGATCCGCCAGCGCGATGCGATCGAGCTGGGGGAAGATCTCGCGGAGCTGTCGGAGCTCCACGAGCGCGCCGTCACGATCGTGCTGCTCGATGCTCTCGCGGAAGCGAAACCGCGTGGCGTACGCGACGAGGATCTGCAGATGACCTTCGCCCCGGGCGCGGATGATGCCCGCGACGCTCCGCGCGATCGCGTCGTTCTCGTCGAGGTACTGGGCGCCTTCGAGCTTGAGCGCGCGGAAGAAGAAGACCGACGTCGTGAGGAGCACGACCAGCAGGCCGGCCAGCACGGCATAGATCAGCCAGGAGGCGTGGAACTCTCGTGGCTCTGCGGGGGAGCCATTGGTCGGGACGGCCACCGCGGCACTCCATGCTGACTCGACTCAGGTCGGCGGGAGCCACCGACGGCGGCAGGCGATCTATGGGCTCCTTCGACGGTATACATCATTCGATCTGGGTGCAATCAAAATCCTGCAGGCGTGAAGGGAAAAAGACTCGGAGCGCCCCGGATCCGGAGCGCTCCGAGAATCGAGCAGAACCGGGTGTCAGTCCGTCATGCCGCGCGCGGCATCATCTGGCCACGGCTCTGTACGATGGACGCGACGATCGGCGTCACGGCGCTCACGATCTGAGCGATCTCGTGGGGTTGTGCTCCAGCACCCCATGGCTGCTGGTAGCCCTGGAGCCCGAACCCCGCATACCCACGAGACTGGAACACGGGAAGCAGGTTGCAGACGACCGAGGTCACGATCGCCGACAGCTCCTGCGCCTGCTGGTGACCGTACCCGCCGCCGAACTGCGAGAGGCCGAACGAGCTGTACGGGGACAGGCCCCACTGATGGCCGCCCGACTGGCCCCACTGCGGAAGGCCGAACGGCTGCGCGCCCATGTGGTGCCCGAAATGTTGGCCACCTCCGAAGCCCGTCCATGGAACGTTCTGGGGAACGTTCTGGAACGGGAACTGTTGGAAATTCTGCCCGAACCCACCGTACGGCTGACCGTACGATTGATAGCCCCGTTGCTGCTGGAGAAGCGATGCGACGATCGGGCTCACCGCGTTCGTGATGGCGCCGATGTCTTCGCCCATGAACGTCTGGCCTGACATGGTCCCTTGCATGCGTCCCTCCTTCAATGAGCTGAGCGAGTTGCGGATCGCCTCGGCGACGGAACGGGAGATCTGCTCCTCGTGCTCCGCGCCGGGCGTCGTTGGCGAGTACACGAACAGCGCCGGCTGGAACGTCAGGAACGCGCGCAGTCCGAGATGCTCGGGCTCCACGGGCTCCTTGACGATCGGTGTTTGCCGGAACCCGAGCCGGCGCAATTCGTGCCCCGCGGCCTGGAGCGCCTCCACGGTCGAGCGGTTCGGCCCGAGCCGTCGGATGGACGCCAGCAGGCACGATGTGAATGCCGAGAGTCCGTTGGTCTGCGACGTCGACGCGATCGCGGCCTCGTCTTCGAGGCAGGCGCTCACCACTAGCATCCGGGCGGCGGGATCGACGAGCGGCACGACGCGCGCGGCGAGCGAGTCACCCGGCGCGGCGCTCCGGAAATGTGCGGCGATCCATTCCGGTGTCGCGGGCCTGACGTAGCCGAACGGGCTGAACGAGCGTGCACGCTGTGTCGCCTCCCGGTGGTGACGGAGCCGTTCCACGTCCGGCGGGATCCAGCCCTTGACCTTTGCCCCTTCGAGATCGCCGTTTCCGAGCAGGACCAGGTCTTCGGTGCCGCTCGAGAACGAGCAGTCGAGCACGACGGTCAGGATGCCGGGCGGAAGCGCTTCGGTCCGGGCGACGAGATCCTGGTCGTCGTAGAACTTGCCATCTTGCAGGACGATCCCTTCCTCGATCACCCCGCCTCTCTCGTACCGCGCGCCATGCCCGGAGAAGTAGAGGACGAGACGATCGTTCGGTGATGCGCCGTGCAGGAGTCCGTCGAGCGCGCGCTCGAAGAGCTCGCGGGTCGCCTCGCCGTCCTTCAGGACACGGATCTGCTCGAAGCGGTACATCGATTCGAGCACGCCCGCGAACGCGTCGGCGTCTCTCGTCGAGCTGGGGAGATCGTTCGGCGAGCCGTAGGTGTTGATGCCGACCACGAGCGCTTTCTTCGCCATATGTCCGCCCTCCTTGTTCGCCGCAGCCGTCGTCGAGACCGGGGCGGGAGAAAGCAAATGGCGTGCACGACTCGCGTCGTCGCTAAGTTCTTTCGCTGTCGGCACCGCGCAGGAGACCGTTCATCGGCTGACGCAGATGAAGTAGAACGTGCGCGGAACGATCTTCAAGGTGTTGTCGAGGAGCGCCACGGCTCCGCCGGGGCGCTTCCGAGCGTTGGGGGTGTCGGGGGCCATTTCGGGGCCCCTGACTCAATCAGTCCGCCGCTTCGACTGAGATTGCGCGCGGTGTTGATCAGCGCCACGTGAGAGAACGCCTGAGGAAAATTCCCGAGGAGCCGACGATGTGAAGGATCGTACTGCTCGGCGAGGAGTCCGACGTCATTCCGGAGCCCGATGAGCCGTTCGAAAATCTCGCGCGCTTCTTCCCGGCGTCCTTGAAGCGCCAGGTTGTCGGCGAGCCAGAACGTGCAGGCGAGGAACGCGCCTTCGCCGGGAGGCAGCCCGTCCACGTCGCGGTGGGTTGGATAGCGGTGGACGAAGCCGTCGTGGAGCAGCTCCTTCTCGATCGCCTTGACGGTGCCGAGCACGCGCGGATCCGACGCCGACAAGAATCCGACTTGCGGAATCATCAAGAGGCTGGCGTCGGTCACGGCGGCGCCGTAGTACTGCACGAACGTGCCGCGCTCGCGGTCGAAGCCGCGCTCGCAGGCCTCGGTATGGATCCTGTCCCGAAGCTCGCGCCATCGTCCGGTTGGGCCATCGAGGCCGAAGCGCTCGACCCCTTTGATCGCGCGGTCGATCGCGACCCAGGCCATGACCTTGGAATGGGTGAAGTGCCGACGCGGTCCACGCACCTCCCAGATGCCATCGTCCGGTTCCTGCCAGACCTTTTCGACGAAGTCGACCAGGACGCGCTCGACGTGCCACGCGGTTTCGTCGGGCGGCACGTGCGCCCGGCGCGCCAGGTGCATGGTGTCGAGCACTTCACCATAGACGTCGAGCTGGAACTGCGTGGACGCCGCGTTGCCGATGCGCACGGGACGCGCGCCCTCGTAGCCCGGCAGGTGGTCGAGCGTCAGCTCGGGCAAGCGGCGCTCACCGCCGATGCCGTACATGATCTGCGCCTGCGCGGGCGCCCCGGCGACGGCGCGGAGCAGCCACGTCCGCCACGCGCGCGCCTCCTCGACGTACCCGCCCGTCATCAGCGCGTAGAGCGTGAACGTCGCGTCACGCAGCCAGCAGTACCGGTAGTCCCAGTTGCGCACGCCGCCCAGAAGCTCGGGCAGGGACGTCGTGACCGCCGCCACGATGCCTCCGGTGCGCGCGTCCGTCAGCGCCTTCAACGTGATGAACGAGCGCACGACGGCCTCGCGCCACTCGCCCGCGTAGCGGCAACGTCCGGCCCACTCGCGCCACCCGCGTTCGGTCCTCTCGAGTTCCGCGTCGGGATCGCGGTCGTCCGGCATCTCGCCGTACGACGGATGCCACCGCAGCGTGAACGGGACGCGGTCGCCCTCTCCGACCGCGAAGTCGGCGACGGTGGTCAGGTCTTCGCCCCGCATCTCGACCGGCGTCCTGACGCGAAGAGCATCCGGTCCGGCGACGGCGAGCAAACCGCCGTCGACGCGGGTCACCCACGGGATCCGGGCGCCGTACTCGAAGCGGATGATCAGCTCCATCCGCATCGGCACGCGGCCGCTCCGCCCCTCCACGATGCGGACGACGACCGGGCCTTCGCTCCCGAGCGGCATGAAGTCGATCAGCTTCACCACGCCATCCGCCGTCTCGTACTCCGTCTCCAGCACGAGCGTGTCGTCGCGATAGCGACGGCGGATCGCGCGGACGTCCCCCGCCGGTGCGATCGACCACCGGCCGTGATCTCGGGTCCCGAGGAGCGCGGCGAAGCACGCGGGCGAGTCGAAGCGCGGAACGCAGAGCCAGTCGAGCGAGCCGTCCCGCCCGACGAGCGCGGCGGTCTCGCAGTTGCCGATCAGCGCGTAGTCTTCGATGCGGGACATGAGGAACCATCGACATCTTCTCACCGCCGGCGCACGCGCCGGCGGCGGCGGGCCGCGCCAGCGAATTGACTTCCAGGACTTGCCGCGCGTCAAATAGGCGGCCACTCCCGGGAGGCGTTGCGACATGGACGAGCCGCTCTACTTCGACGATTTGAAGATCGGCGACCGCTGGCAGAGCCCTTCGCGCACGATGAACGACGCGTACTTCGCATTCTTCGCGGGCCTCTCCGGCGACAACAACCCGCTCCACTACGACGACGAGTACGCGAAGAAGACCCCGTTCGGCGCGCGCCTCGCCCACGGGCTCCTGACCATGGGCATGACCGCTGTCGGCGCGTCGCCGCTGTCGCACCGACTCCACGAGTCGATGATCGCGTTCCTCGAGCAGGGCTGCCGGTTCCTCAGGCCCGTGCTCGTCGGCGACACGATCTACCCCGAGCACGAGGTCGTGGAGCTCCAGCGGAAGGGCGAGCGCGGGATCGTGAAGCTCGCCGCGCGAATCAAGAACCAGCGAGGCGAGATCGTGCTGGACGGTTTCCACGTCTATCTTCTCCGTTGCCGCCAGCGTTCCGGAGGTTCCACATGAATGGAAAAACGACCGTGCCCGTCACGCGCGCCTATGCCCGGGCCGATTCGGCCTCGGCACGGCTCTTCGAGCGCGCGCAGGAGTTCTTGCCCGGCGGCAACTCGCGGACGACCGTCTTCAGCTCGCCCTATCCGATCTACGCCGCCGAAGGGCAGGGCTGCTGGGTGACGGACGTCGACGGCGAGCGCCGGCTCGATCTCATCAACAACTACACGTCGCTGATGCACGGTCACGCGCATCCCGCCGTCACCGACGCGGCCACGCGCCGGCTCGCCCGCGGCGCGTCGTTCGCGATGCCGACCCCGGAGGAGATCGACCTGGCGGAGCTGATGGTCGAGCGCGTGCCCGGCGTGGAGCGCGTGCGCTTCACGAACTCGGGAAGCGAAGCGGTGATGATGGCGGTGAAGGCCGCGCGCGCGTTCACCGGCCGGCCGAAGATCGCGAAGTTCGAGGGCGCCTATCACGGCTCGTACGATCCGGTGGAAGTGAGTCTCGGGTCGTCGCCCGCCGAGTGGGGCCCGCTGGACGCCCCGGCGAGCGTTCCGTATGCGAAGGGGACGCCGGCCTCGATCCTGGACGATGTCGTCGTGTTGCCGTTCAACTATCCGGACCTGGCGGCCGCGCGCATCGAGAAGGAGAGGCACCACCTCGCGGCCGTGATCGTGGATCCCGTGCCGAACCGCATCGGGCTCATGCCGGCGCGCCGCGAATTTCTCGAGACGATGCGCGACGTCACCGCCGCGCACGGCATCCTCCTGCTCTTCGACGAGGTGATCTCGTTCCGCATCGGATATCGCGGCGCCCAGGGCGTCTTCGGCGTCCGCCCGGACGTGACGACGTTCGGCAAGATCATCGGCGGCGGGTTCCCCGTCGGCGCGGTCGGCGGGCGCGCCGACGTCATGGCCGTCTTCGATCCGCGCGGCGGCAAGCCGGCGGTTCCGCACGGCGGGACGTTCAACGCCAACCCGGTCACGATGTCGGCCGGCCTCGCGGCGATGAGGCTCATGGACGAGTCGGCGTACGGACGCCTCGACGAGCTGGGGGAGAAGCTCCGCGCCGGAATGAGCGCGTGTCTCGAGAGCGCCGGCGTTCCGGGCTCCGTGACCGGCCTCGGGTCGCTGTTCCGCCTGCACCCGACGAATCGGCGTTTCGTCGATTACCGGAGCACAGTCGCCGACGCGACGGAGCGCGCGCGTCTCGAACGACTCCATCGCGAGCTCGTCGACCACGGTGTCCTGATCTCGCCGACCGGTCTCGGCTGCCTGTCGACCGTGGTGACCGACGCGGAGATCGAGTATTTCCTCGAGGTCTTTCACGCGTGCGCGCGCTCGGTGGCGACCTCCTGATCGGATGCCGATCAATACCGATCCTCATTTCGTCGGCCGGGCGTGGATCATGCCCGCCGAGCCGGTCGTCGCCGGGCAGCTCGGCACGTGGACCATCACGTACGAGGTCGGCGCGTACGGGTACGACGAGCGCGCGCGGCTGAAGATCGCCGTTCGCTTCGCGTCGGACTGGGGCACGCCGCAGTTCACGGACCCCCGGGGCCGCAACTACACGACCGTCCGCCTCGAATCGAGATCGGGCGCGGTCGCCGACATCGCGTACGAGCCGCGCGGGCAGGTCCGGCCGTGGTTCAAGTGCCTCGTGGTGTCGGTGGCCGACGGCTCGCTTGCGCCCGGGGATCGTCTGCACGTCACGCTCGGCGATCCCTCCGGAGGCGGACCGGGCTCGCGCGCCCAGACGTTTCGCGAGCGCGGATGCGAGTTCCGGGTGTTCGTGGATCCGTTCGGCACGGAGCTCTACGTCCCGCTCGCGTCGTCCCCAACGCTCGACGTCGTCGGCGGCGGGCTCCACCGTCTGGTGGCGGTCGCGCCGACGACGATCCGGCCGGGCCAGCGGTTCGACGCGCTGGTGAAGGTGGAGGACATCTGGGGCAACCCCGCGGAGAGATTCGACGGCGAGATCAAGCTCTCGTCGAGCGGCGCGCCGATTGATGGCCTGCCCGCGGCGGCCCCGTTCCGACGCGGCGAGGTCGCGGTCGCACGGCTCGACGGCCTCGCCATCGCCGAGCCCGGCGCCGAGACGCGCATCGTGGCGAGCGTCGGGTTCCATCGCGCCGAGAGCAACGTGCTCCGCGCGATCGGCGCCGACGAGCCGAAGACCTGGTGGGGCGACATCCACGGGCAGACTCGCGCGACGGTCGGAACCGGCACCATCGAGGAGTACTTCACGTTCGGCCGAGACGTGGCGTTGCTCGACGTCATGTGCCACCAGGCGAACGATTTCCAGGTGACCGAGGAGGAGTGGCAGCGGTTGCGCGGCGAGATCGACCGTTTCCACGCGGACGGCCGGTGCGTGATCTTCGTCGGCTACGAGTGGTCGGGCATGACGCCGGGCGGCGGCGACCGGAACGTCATGTTCCGCGGCGACGTCGCCGCGCTCCATCGCTCGTCGCACGCCGAGGTCGACGACATGACCGACGCCGCGACCGATTGCTTCCCGGTGACGCGGCTCTTCGAGCGGTTCCGCGGGCGCGACGACGTGCTGCTGATTCCGCACGTCGGCGGGCGCTACGCCGACGTCGTCTCGTTCCACGATCCCGCCCTCGAGCCCGTCGTCGAGATCTACTCGGACTGGGGGCGCTTCGAGTGGCTCCTGGAGGACGCGCTCCGCCACGGCTATCGCGTCGGCGTCGTCGCGAACTCCGACGGGCACAAGGGACGCCCGGGCGCGAGTCATCCCGGGGCGTCGACCTTCGGCGCGTACGGCGGCCTCACGTGCGTGCTGGCGGACACGCTGACGCGCGAAGCCATCTTCGATGCGGTCCGCGCGCGGCGCTGCTACGGCGTCAGCTCCGCGCAACGGATCCACGTCGAGCTTCTCGTGAACGGTCTCCCGATGGGCGGGGAGGGGCGGCTCGAGCCCGGTCAGCCGGTGCGCATCACGGGCCGCGCCGTCGGCACCGGCCCGATCGAGCGCATCGACGTGCTCCGTGGCCTCGACGTCGTCCGGACGATCTCGCCCTACACGAGTACGTCTTTCGAGACGTCGAACCGTTACCGGATCGCGTGGGCGGGCTCGCGCGTGCGCGGCCGCGATCGGCTGACGCGCTGGGACGGGTCGCTCGAGCTGTCGAGCGGAAAGATGCTCGGCGCCATGCCCTGGGCCATGGACAATCCGGAAAAGGGAATCGTGCAGCGGACGGCGTCGGAAATCTCGTGGGTCTCGAACACGACCGGGGACGACGACGGAATCGACGTGAGGCTGGACGCGGCTCCCGAGGCGGTTCTACGCTTTCGCTCGCCCGTGATCGACGTCGACGTCACGGTCGGCGATCTCGCCGACGGCGAGACAAAGACGTTCCCCGCAGGCGGTGTCGACCTGCGTGTGTTCATGCGTCGACTTCCCGCGCGGGACACGACCGCGGCGCTCGTGATCGACGTCACGGACGAGCCTCCGCCGCGAGGGCGGTGTCACGCCTACTGGATCCGCGTGACCCAGGAGGACGGCGCCCAGGCGTGGACGAGCCCGGTGTATCTCGACGCGTGATCCGCGCGGGCGCAGCCCACGTGACGCGCCTGACCTCACAGGGTGAGGCCGTCCACGTCCCAGCTGCGATCCCACCCGTGGGTACGCGCCGTTTGCACGATGCGGCGCTTGCTCTGGCGATCCAGGAAACCGAAGTGACGCTCGTGAAGCGCCAGCAACTGCTCCGTGCTGAGCGCGTCGAACCCCGATCGCGACGGCCGTTTCCTCGCGCGCACTTTCACGGTCGACATGATGCCCTCCTCGAGTGTCGTCGAAAACCTCGATCGGTCACCCGAGGAGAAGTGCAACGGCCGTGCCCACGCTAGATGTCCGCGTAGATGCGGCATTCGCAGAGATGGCGCCGAAAATTCTTCCGGAAGTGGACGGGAATCGTCCACGCAGAGACAGAGAGGCACGCCGACCGGGCACAGGGGACGTTCGACGTCTTCGGAAGCGGCGCGTCAGACGCTGTCGAGCCGCTCGATCCGCGCTCGAAGCACCGACGCCAGCGGCAAGGTCAGGAACACCACCGCGCCCACCACGCCGAGCGCCACGCCCACGCCGGCCGCGTCGCTGATGAACCCGTAGATCACCGGCGCTCCCGCGGACGCGGTGATGCCGACCGTGTAGAACACGGCATAGCCGCGGGCTCGCCGGCTCGTGTCGACGAGGTCCGCGACCGTGCCGTACAGCACGGACGACGTTCCGTTCAGGGCGATGCCGAGGATCGGAAGGAGCGCCAGAGCTCCGCCGAGAGGAAGCGCCAGCAGCGCGAGCACGCCGAGCCCGGTCGCCACTTCGGTGACGATCACGGTCCGGATGACGCCGAGTCGTTCCGCCAGCGCCCCGCACGCCAGCTTGCCCGCGGCGCCACCGGCGAAGACCAGCATCAGCGCCACGCCGACGAGCCGGACGCTGGCGCCTTTGCTCGTCAACAAGAAGGGCAGGAAGGTGAGGAAGCCGGTGCGCGTCCCGTTGTCGATGACGTGGACGGCCGAGAGCGCGGTGAAGCCCGCCGCGTCGCGGATGCCCCACCCGGCGTGATGTCCCAAGGCGCTCGCGGTGTCGGACGTCGTCCCCGCGCGGTCCATGCTGGCCAGAACCATCCAGATGAGGACGGCCGCGAAGAGCCCGATCACCGCGTAGCCACGCGTCGCGTCGCGCCAGCCGACGATGCCGGCGGCCAGCGCCACCGCGCCGGGCACGGCGACCTTTCCGAGGTCGCCGGAGAAGTTGTAGGTGCCGAGCGCGACACGACGCCCGCTCGCTTCGTACGCGCGTGAGACGAGCGACGACGAGAGCGGATGCTGGGCCGCCGACGCGCTGCCGGCGATCAGCAGCGCCACCAGTAGCGCCGTGTAGTCGCCGGCCACGCCGGCGACGAGGAATCCGAGCGCGGTCAGCGCCGTGGCGGCCGCGAGCAGACGCGCCTCGCCCCAGCGTTCGGCGAGCAGGCTCGACGGAAGCTGAAGCCCGGCCATCCCCGCGCTGTACGCGGTGCGCAGGAGCCCGGCCTCCGTGTACGACAGCGAGAACTCCTTCGCCCACACCGGCAGCAGCACGTAGATGAAGTCGGAGAAGCCGTCGTGGATGAAGTGCGTCGCGCACGTCGCGGCGAGCACCACGCGAGGTCGCGACGCGGGCGCCGTCGTGGTCACCGCGGCCGGCGACGCGTCGTGCGCAGCGCCCTCGGCGCCGGCCGCGGCGCCCTCGGCGCCGGCCGCGGCGCCCTCGCGACTCACGCGACCGGCTCCGAGTGGTCCGCGCGCACCGCGTACGGGTACGGACCTTCGACGGTCTTTCCCTCGGCGAAGCGGCGCAAGGCGAACGCGCTGATGTCGACGGTCTTCGCACGTCCGTCGACGATCAGCTCCGCGATGCACGTGCCCACGGCCGGCGCGATCTTGAAGCCGGATCCGCTGAACGCGGTCGCCAGGTAGAGCCCGTCGATCCCGTCGACCTCTCCCAGGATCGCGTGGCGGTCCCGGCTGTAGCAATCGAATGCGCGATAGCCGCGAGCGAGGGTCGCGCCTTCCATCGCCGGAATCCGGTGCGTCAGGATCTGCGCGCCTGTCGCCGGCGCGTGCGCGGGCAGTCCGGTCCCGAGCGTGTCGGGATCGACGTCCCACACCTGGCACGGCACGCCGACGAGCGTCAGGATGCCGCTCTCCGGACGGAAGTAACTGCCTTGCGCGTTGTCGATGAACACCATGTGCGGGTCGCTGAGCTCCGGCGGCCGGGTCACGAGGACGGTGTCGATCGCTTTCGGCCGCGCCGGCAACGACACGCCGAAGTCGCGGGTGAGCCGGGGAGCCCACGCGCCGGCGGCGACGACGACGGCGCCGGCATCGATCGTTCCGGCTGACGTCTCGACGCCGGTGACGCGACTGTTGCGGCCGACGATGCGGGTCACCGTGGTCCACTGCTTGATCTGCGCGCCGAGCTCGGTGGCCCGCCGCCGAAAGCCTTCGACCGTGGCGAACGGCTGGAGCCGTGAGAGCTCGTCCGGCGAGAGCGCCGTCGTGTTGACGCCGATCTCCTGGAGCATCTCCACGTTCTTGCGCAACGCCTCGGCGTACGGCGGCGCGACCACGTTGACGAAGCCCGTGCGCGTGAACACCGGCTCGCCGCCCATCAGTTCCGGCCAGTCACGGAAGACCGGAAAGCTGGCGAACGCGAGCCGCGCGTCCCACGGGTTCGTGTAGTGCATGCGGATCAACGCGCTCGAACGGCCGGAGGCGCCGCTGGCCATCGCGGACTTCTCGAGCAGCGTCACGCGGACGCCGCGCGACGCGAGCGCGCAGGCGATGCTCGCGCCATTGACGCCGCCGCCGATGACCACCACGTCCGCCGTGTTGGTCACGTCAGCCGCGCACGCGCGCGCCGGTCGGATCGTACGGCGGTCGATGATGAACGGTCGCGGGCGCGCGCACCCCGGCGATCTCGATCGCGTAGCGTCCGGCGTCGATCCACGCGCGATCCACGATGCCGTCGGCTTGTTTCACGTATCCCATCGTCACGGCGCGGCCGAGCGTGTGCCCGAACGCCGCCGACGTCGTCACGCCGACCGGCGCGCCGTCGCGGAGGATGGGCTCGTCGCCGAGCGGCAACGCGTCCGGATCGTCCAGTGTGAAGATCACCAGCTTCTTGCGCACGCCGTGCTCTCGCTGCGCCATGAGCGCCTCGCGTCCCAGAAACGGCGTGGCGCGCTCGAGTCGCACGGCGAAGTCGAGCCCGGCCTCGAACGGCGTGTCGTCGGGGGTCACGTCGCGGCCCCACGCGCGGTACGCCTTCTCCATCCGGAGCGACTCGAGCGCGTAGTACCCGGCGTGCACGAGGCCGAGATCGCGTCCGGCGCTGACGATCGCATCGTACACGGCGATCGCGCACTCGACCGGTACGTAGAGCTCGAAGCCCAGCTCGCCGACGTACGTGATGCGGGTCGCGCGCACCACCGCGGACGCCAGATCGATCTCCCGCGACGTCGCGAACGGGAACGCGGCGTTCGACAGGTCGGCGTTCGTCAGCCGTGACAGGAGCTCGCGTGACCGCGGCCCCATCACGCCGAGCATGGCCCAGGCGGCCGTGACGTCGACGACCGCCGCGTGCGCCGACTCCTCGATGTGGCGCGTGATCCAGTCGAGGTCGCGCGTCGCCTGCGCCGTCCCGGTGACGATCAGAAAAGTGTCCTCCGCGAGGCGGGTGACGGTGAGATCGGACTCGTACCCGCCACGCTCGTTCAACATGCCCGTGTAGACGACGCGACCGACCGGAACCGCGACCTCGTTCGCGCAGAGCCTGGCGAGCAACCTTTCGGCGTCCGGGCCCTTCAGCAGGAGCTTCGCGTACGACGACTGGTCGAACAGCGCGACCTTCTCGCGCGCCGCGCGGTGCTCCGCCGCGACATACGGAAACCAGTTCTGCCGGCCGAACGAGTAGACGCTCTCAGGCGAGACACCTTGGGGAGCGAACCAGTTCGCGCGCTCCCAACCCATCTTGGCGCCGAAGCACGCGCGACGCGCGGCGAGGCGTTCGTGAAGAGGCGAGCACCGGACGCCGCGGCCCGTCGTCCACTCGCGACCCGGCCACGCGATCAGGTAGTGCACGCCGGGCGCCTCGGTGACGCGCTCGCGCAGCCAGCTCTCGTTGCCATGGAAGCGACCGAAGCGCCGGATGTCGACGGGCCAGAGATCGATCGTGGGCCGGCCGTTCACGACCCACTCGGCCAGCGCGCGCCCGGCGCCTCCCGCGCTCGCGATGCCGGCCGAGTTGAATCCCGCGCCGACGAAGAACCCGCGCACCTCGGGGGCTTCCCCGAGGATGAAGTGGTTGTCGGGCGTGAAGCTTTCGGGACCGACCAGGAGCTGCTGCACCTTCGCGCTCTCGAGCGTGGGCACGCGGATGATCGCGTTCTTCAACAAGATGTCGAATTGCTCCCAGTCCTCCGGGAGCAACGAGAAGATGAAGTCCTCCGGCACGTCGCGCGAAAGCCAGGGTTTTGCGCGCGGCTCGAAGCCCCCCATCACGAGGCCGCCGACCTCTTCCTTGAAATAGATGTGACCGTCGGGATCGCGGAGCACCGGCAGGTCCGACGGCAGGTCCATCGGCGCCGTCACCATGTACATGTGCTCGACGGGGTGCAGCGGCACCGTGACGCTCACCAGGCGGCCGATCTCGCGCGCCCAGAGTCCCGCACAGTTGACGACGACGTCGCACGCGATGTCGCCCTCGCGCGTCCTCACGCTCTTCACGGCGCCGCGCTCCACGCGGATCGACGTCACCGGCGCGCGCTCGACGATCGTCACGCCGCGCAGCCGCGCGCCGCGCGCGAGTGCGGCGGTGACGTCGGCCGGGTTCGCTTTGCCGTCGCCGGGCAGCCACACGCCCCCGACGAGATCGTCGGTGCGCATGATCGGCCAGCGGGCGCCGGCCTCCGCGGCGGTGATCAGCTCGGCTTCCACGTCGAACGCGCGGGCGAGCGACGCGGTCCGCCGCACCTGCGTCATGCGCGCCTCGGTGCGCGCGACGGTCATGCTGCCGCAGCGCTTCCAGCCGGTGGCCTGGCCGGTGTCGTTTTCGAGCGACGCGTAGAGCTCGGTCGAGTAGCGGATCAGCTGGGTCATGCTGAGGTAGGTGCGCAGCTGGCCCACGAGTCCGGCGGCGTGCCACGTCGTGCCGCAGCCGATCGCTCCTCGCTCCAGCACGACGATGTCGCGCCAGCCGAGCCCGGCAAGGTGATAGGCCGTGCTCATCCCCATGATGCCGCCGCCGATGACGACGGCCCGCGCCTGGGTCGGGAGCGTCATGCGGCGTGGTTCAGCGCGTGAGTCGACTGGCTCATGCCACGTGATTCAGCGCCAGGTCGAAGACGTCGAAGTTGCGAAGGCGACGGCTCGTGTCGACGCCGCTGACCGGTTTATTGATCACGACCGGCACCCGCTGCTCGGACAGCCCGCCGTGAGAGCGCAGCGGCGCGTCGAGGCCGGACAGATCGTGACGGTCGGCGCTGGTGCCGACGACGGTGTGGCGCTCCGAAATCACGACGAGATCACCGACGCGATCGGGCGGAAGCTCGAACCTCACGCAGGCTGGCTCGCGCTCGAGCACCACGTCGATGCCTGGGATCGCCGCCAGCTTCTTTCCCACGTCGGCCGCGCTCGCCGAGGAGAGATAGATCGTCGCGTACGAGCCGAGCGCCCCGTGGTGGACGACGTAGGGATCGGTGATCGGCAGGATCACGCGGGCGCGTCCGGCGCCGAGCCAGCGATCCAGCAAGTCTTGCAGGTAGATCACCCGCGGCGCGCCGGTGGCGTCGGTCTTCGCGTTCATGCCGTGGTCGGCCGTGAGCGCGACCGTCGACCCGAGTTCATCGAGGCGCCTGAGATAGCGATCCATCATCGCGTAGAACGCGTTCGCCTCCGGCGTTCCCGGCGCGTGCTTGTGCTGGATGTAGTCGGTCGTCGACAAGTACATGACGTCCGGGCGCAGCCTCTCGGCGAGCTTCACCCCGGCCGCGAACACGAACTCGCTCAGGTCGGCGCTGTAGACCGACGGCAGCGGCCGCCCGACGAACCCGAGGGCATCGGCGATGCCGTGCTCGGCCTCCGTCGTCTCGTCGGCCTTTTCGGACGAGAAGCAGATGCCGGTCATGCCGTGCCCGAGCAGTCGCCGGAGCTTGTCCTTCGCAGTGACGGCGGCGACCCGGGCGCCGGTCG
>QHRT01000001.1:17827-28920 GCA_003220195.1 Candidatus Rokuibacteriota bacterium
CGACGACGGCGCGCCGGTGACAATCGAGAGGTTGTTCGGGTTCGTGAAGCTCGGAATCACGCAATCGGCCGTGAGGTAGGCCCCGATTGCCCGGACGCGTGCGAGCCACAGCATCGTGCCGGCCTCGATCGCACGCTAGAAATAGTCCGGCTCGCAGCCGTCGATGCAGACGACGACCAGCGGGCGTTCGGGGCGGCGATACGTCCGGCCGTTCACGCTCACCAGCGACGTTCCCGTATTCACGTGGGCCTCCTCGTGGGCTGCGCTCGCGCCATCGTGCCCCGCGGACGCCAGTCAAGTCCAGTGGAGATGTTCACGTTCGCTGGCGCACGCGTTGCCCTGACCTCCACGATGGTGGAATCCGCAGCGAACGACGCGCGTACGAGAAGATTCCCATTCGCGAGCAGGTCGAGGTGCTCTCGCTCGTCGGGGACATCGCGCTCGGCGAGGACGGACCGACGGTCCATGCCCACGTGGTCGTCGGCAAACGCGACGGGACCGCGCACGGCGGCCATCTCCTCGAGGCGAAGGTGTGGCCGACCCTCGAAGTGGAGCTGGCGGACGCTCCACGCCTCCTGCGCAAGCGCAAGGACGCCGAGACCGGCCTGGCGCTGATCGATCTCGACCTCGGCGAGCGCGCGGCGTAAGACGGCGCGCCGCGCCTCAGAGTTCCCGCGCCGCGGCGCTCGGGAACTCGGAGCGCCGCGGCGCGACTCCGCGCGGGGTCACTCCCACTGCGCGATGACGGCCCAGCGGTCGGTGCCCGTGACTTCCGCGACGATCCACGGATCGAGCTGCCGCTCCTGGTAGTAGGTCGGCGTCGCGACCATGAACCGGGTGAAGAGCCCGGACTTCTGCGCGTCGTCGAACTTCAAGAGCGCCGGGTCGGGGATGGGCCCTCGATAGTTCTCAATCGGCTCGAGCATGGCGCCCCGCACGTATCCGAATCGCCACGGCAGCGTCTCGCCGATGCGCACGCGGACCTCGGCCAGCGAGTAGAGGGGACCGTGCTCGAGCATCGCCCGCTCGAGTCGCTCCTGGAGCATCTGGCCGGGAAGCCGCGAACGGATGGCGCGGACGCGCGCCGCGACGTCGGGGGATTCGAGATGAAGCTCGGTGGACTGATCCATGAGAACACCTCCTCGGAGATCCGCGGTGCAACCGAATTGCCACGAGGGCGCCGTCGAGAAGGACATCGGCGAGGCCTGGGCTGGAAGGGGTTTCGCGCTCGCGACGAAGTTCTTACACGCTCGGTCCGTAGCGACTTTCGCGGCATTCACGTTGCACTGCCGGTCTCTGGTCTAGGAAACGGTTTGAACGAACCGGATCAGGGCGCGCGCTCGCGGTCGGCCGCCGCGACACGCTGGATGTCGGCGAGCGCCACGACGCCGACGATCCTGCCCGACGCGTCGATCACGCCGAGGCCGGGCCCGCCGTCACCGACGAGTCGGGCCAGCGCCTCTTTGGCGGTCGCGTCGTCCCGGATCGTCCGGCCTTGATCCATCTGGCGATCGACCTCGGCTCCGGCCGCGCGCATGACCTCGCGTACCGCGACCAGGTCGAGCCGTTTGAGCGCGCGGTCGGCGCCCACGAATTCCTCGACGAACCGATCGGCCGGCCGCGTCAGGATCTCGGCCGGCGTGCCGAGCTGCACCAGGCGACCGGCCCTCATGATCGCGACGCGATCGCCCATCCGGATCGCCTCGTCGATGTCGTGGGTCACGAACACGATCGTCTTGCCGAGCGACCGGAGGATCTTCAAGAACTCGTTCTGCAAGCGCGTCCGGGTGATCGGATCGACCGCGCCGAACGGCTCGTCCATCAACATCACCGGGGGATCGCCCGCGAGCGCGCGCGCGACACCGACGCGCTGACGCTCGCCGCCGGAAAGCTCGCGCGGGTAGCGACGGCCGTACGCGCCGGGCTCGAGCCCCACCAGCGTCAGCATCTCGTCGACGCGCGTCCGGATTCTCTCGTCGGGCCAGCCGGAGAGCCGCGGGACCGTGGCGATGTTCTCGGTGATCGTCATGTGCGGGAACAGGCCGATCTGCTGGATGACGTAGCCGATGCCGCGCCGAAGAGCGACCGGGTCCTGGCTCATGACATCTCGCCCGTCGAGCTCGATCGTGCCGCTCGTCGGCTCGACCAGGCGGTTGATCATCTTCATCGTCGTGGTCTTGCCGCATCCCGACGGCCCGATCAGGACGCAGGTCTGTCCGCGCTCGACGTCGAGCGTGAGCCGGTCGACGGCCGGGCGTGACTGCCCAGGAAATGTCTTCGTGAGATCGCGCAGGCGGATCACGCGACCTCCCGGAGCCCGCGCGGCGTCAGCGCGCGTTCCAGGCTGCCGAACAGGAGCTCGGTCGCGATTGCCAGGAGCGTCACGGGGATCGCGCCGACCAGCAAGAGCTCGATCTGCATCATGCCGATGCCGGTCGTGATGAAGTCGCCGAGGCCTCCGCCGCCGATGAACGCGGCCAGGGTCGCGCTCGCGACGACCTGTACCGCGGACGTCCGGACGCCGGCCAGGATCACGGGCATCGCGAGCGGCAGCTCGACCCTCCACAAGATTTGCGATCGCGTCATGCCCATGCCCGCCGCCGACTCGACCGCGTCCGCGTCGACCTGCCGGAGACCGACGTAGGTGTTGGTGAGGATCGGCGGCAGGCCGAGGATCGTGAGCGCGACGAGTGACGGCAGGAATCCGATGCCGAGGAACGGCAGCGTGAAGGCGAGCACCGCCAGGCTCGGGATGGTGCGAAGCGTGTTGGCCGCGCCGAGCGTGACGAGCGCCGCGGTCGGCCAGCGGCTCACCCAGATCCCGGCCGGCAACGCCAGCACGAACGCGATCAGGAGCGCCAGCGCGGAGAGCTCGAGGTGGACGAGCACCGCGTCGCGGAACTGCCCGGGGTCCGCGGCGACGTGCTGCCACGCGAGGATCACGAGCCGCATCGGCCGGTCAGTCCGAACGCTCGACGGTGAGACGCCGCTCGAGACGGGTGAAGCCGACGTCGGCGGCGATCGCGGTGAGGGACGCGAGCACGCCGCCGGTGATGATCTTCGCCGGGAACGCCTGCTGGATTCCGTCGAAGATCAGCCTTCCGAGGCCGCCGCCGTTGATGTAGGCGGCGATCGTGGCGATGCCGATCACGGTGACCGTCGCGATCCGTACGCCGGCGATGATGACCGGCATCGCGAGCGGCAATTCGATCCTGACCAGCAGTTGCCACGGTCCGAAGCCCATGCCGCGCGCCGCTTCGACGACGTCGGCCGGCACCTCGCGGAGCCCGGTGGCGATGTTGCGGATCAGGATCAGGAGCGAGTACGACACCAGGCCGATGATCGCCGGCGTCCGGCCGAGCCCGACCAGCGGGATGAGCAAGGCGAAGAGCGCCAGGCTCGGGATCGTGTAGAGCAGGGCGGTGAACGCCATGACGGGCGCGTAGACGCGCGGGCGGCGGCTGGCCCAGATGCCGGCGGCGAGCGAGATCACGAACGCGATGGCGACGGAGACGGAGACCAGGACGATGTGCTGCCACGTGGCCAGGAGGACGTCGTCGGCGTGCGAGAAGAGCCAGGCTATTTCACGAGGCCCTTTTTCTTGAGGAAGTCGCGCGCCACGTCCTTCGCCTCTTCCTTGTTGCCGTCGACGCGCCAGTTCAGCTCCGACATCTGGGGATCGTCGAGCATCTCGCTGATCTGGTTCAGCGCCGAGGCGACCGCGGGATGCTCCTTCAAGGCGTCCATCCGCACGACCGGCGCCACGAAGTACGGCGGCCAGAGATGCTTGTCGTCCTCGAGCTTGACCAGCCGGGCCTGGCTGATCTGTCCGTCGGTCGCGTAGCCGTCGATGACGTCGATCTGCCGGCTGAGCAGCGCGGGATAGCGCAGCCCGATCGCGATCGACCGGTCTTCCTTCCACTCCATGCCGTACTTCGCCTTCAACCCGGGGATGCCGTCCTTGCGCTGCCGGAATTCCGGGCCGGCGCCGAGCACGAGCTGTCGCGAGACCCTGGCGAGGTCGGACAGCGTCTTGAGCCGATATTTCTCCGCCGTGTCCGGCCGCACCACCAGGACGTACGTGTTGTTGATGCGCGTCGGCTCGAGCCAGGTCGCCTTCAGACTTCGCTCGTAGTACTGCTTCACCTTCTGATAGACCGCGTTCGGGTCGGTCATCGGCTCGGCCTTCAGCACGACCGACAGCGCGGTCCCCGTGTACTCGGGATACATGTCGATCTCACCGGAGACGAGCGCCTGGTGCGCGACCAGCGTGCCGCCCATGTTGAGCTTGCGCTCCACCTTCATGCCGCGCGCCTCCAGCCCCTGGCCGTAGATCTCGGCCAGGATGATCTGCTCGGCGAAGTTCTTGGAGCCGATCCGGAAGGGGCCGGCGGCGCCCGTCGGCGCGGCCGCGCTCCACGCGACCGCGACCAGGACGACGAAGCCGACGAGCAGACGAGACGATCGGATCATGGACGGGTCTCCTGTCACGAGCCGCGCGCGGCGGGACGGTTCGATACGCGTTTCTAACACTGCCCGCGTGAAATGACAACGCTAGACCGCGGCGAGCGGCTTCTTCGCCGGTTCGATCGCGATGAGCACGGGGTTCGTCACCGGCCCCAGCGTCTTGACGAGACGGTCTTGAAGGCGCCCGATCGCTGCCTCGATCTCGCGGGTCCGGAGATCATCGCGAAACTCGACGCCGAGCACGCGAGTGTGAGTATGGAGGAGACACGAGCCGGGAAGTAGCAAGCGGGATGCCGATATACTGCGCTCCATGAAGGACCGCGTCGTCCTTCCGCTGATCGGCGTCATCTCCTCCGCCGTGCTCGTCGTCGTCGCCCTGCTGGTGCTGCGGCCGTCCGGGCAGAGCACCGCAACGATCGACGTGTCGGCGCTGCCCGCGCTCAACGCCGCCTTGAACCTGACGAGCGCATTGCTCCTCACCGTCGGCTTCGTCTTCATCCGCCGCGGCCAGGTTCGCGCGCACCTGGGATGCATGGCGAGCGCGTTCGCCGTGTCGACCCTGTTCCTCGTCTCGTACGTCGTCTATCACTTTCACGCGGGATCGCGGCCGTTCACGGGGCAAGGCCTGGTCCGGCCCGTCTACTTCACGCTGCTCATTTCCCATATCGTGCTCGCGGCCGTCATCGTCCCGCTCGCATTGACCACGCTCTACCGGGCGTCGCGTGGCGAGTTCGGGCGGCATCGCGCCATCGCGCGCTGGACGTTGCCGATCTGGCTCTACGTGTCCGTGACGGGCGTGATCGTTTACTGGCTGGCGTATCTTCATTGAGATCGAGGGGGAGCCTTCCGGCGCTCCTCCGCCGGAGCGTCCGCGCTTCGCCCGATGGCCCCCCATCGGTTCGAACACGACAGATTGCGCGGGCAAAGCCCGCGCGCGAGCCGCAGTGCTCCGAGCGGACGACGTGTATCATTTCGAGAGGGGCGAGACGACGCGGCCGCACCAAAACCCGAGGCCCGAAGACGGAGTTGAGGCATGAGCTTCCAGATCGATCCGACGTCCGATGCCCTGGTGATCGTCGACGTCCAGAACGATTTCTGCCCCGGCGGCGCCCTGCCGGTTCCGGACGGCGATCGCGTGGTGCCGGTCCTGAACCGGTACGCGGCGCGCTTCGCGTCCCTCGGCGGCATCGTGTTCGCCACGCGCGACTGGCATCCCGCGCGCACGAAGCACTTCAAGGAGTTCGGCGGGGTGTGGCCGCCGCACTGTGTGCAGGACACGTCCGGCGCCGCGTTCCATCCCGAGCTGTCGTTACCGAAAGGCGCGCAGGTGGTGTCGAAGGGGATGGATACGGACCAGGACGCCTACTCGGCGTTCCAGGCGGAGAGCGACGACGGCCAGCCGTTCGCCGCGGCGCTCGCGGAGCACGGCGTCCAGCGGCTCTTCATCGGCGGACTCGCCACCGACTACTGCGTGAAGGCCACCGCGCTCGACGCGCTCGCCAACGGGTTCGAGGTGGTGATCCTGGAGGATGCGGTGCGCGCGGTCGAGGTGGAGCCGGGCGACGGCGCGCGCGCCTTCGACGAGATCGCGGCGGCCGGTGGCCGCTTCACGCGTCTCGAGAAGCTCGCCGGCTGACATGAGCGCGTCTCGTCGCGACATCGGCGATGGCCGGCGAAGCCGCGCCCGAAGTCTTCCGCCCGGGCGCCCGCTCGCGGCTCGTCGAACCGATCGAATGCGGCGCGCGCCCCTCACGTACCGGATCTGAGCCAGTACGGCCGGCTGGCCGAATACCGTGCGAAGCGCCGCTTCGACGTCACGCCGGAGCCGCCGCCGGCGATGCCGGGATCACGCGGCGCCCGGCCGCTCGCGTTCGTGGTGCAGAAGCACCGCGCCGGCCATCTCCACTACGATTTCCGGCTCGAGCACGAGGGCGTGATGCTCTCGTGGGCCGTGCCGAAGGGACCGGCGCCCGACCCGTCGGTGAAAAGGCTCGCGATGCAGACCGAGCCTCATCCGCTCGACTACAACCTGTTCGAGGGCGTGATTCCCGAGGGTGAGTACGGCGGTGGCACCGTGATGATCTGGGACCGCGGGACGTGGAAGCCGGAAAGCGACGACGTCGATCGCGCGCTCGCGCGGGGCGATCTGAAGTTCCGCCTCCACGGCAAGAAGCTCCACGGCTCGTGGGTGCTGGTACGCACGCGCGACCGCACCTGGCTCCTGATCAAGCATCGCGACGAGTTCGCGTCGACCGAGGATCTCACGGTGACGAAGCCGCTCTCGGTCGTGTCGCGACGCACGCTCGCGGGAATCGCCCGCGCGGCCGGTGCGAGCGCGCGGCAGCTCGAGCAGGCGGCGGGCGCCGACCCGCCGCGGCCGGCGCGCGGTGCGGCGACGGCCGCCGAGCCCGCTCCGTCTCGGCTCGCTCGCGCGGCGCGGCCGCGCTGACGTGGCCGAACCGCGCATCCCGTTCCGCGTCCCGCCGATGCTCGCCACGCTCGGGAGCGAGCCGTTCCACCGTCCGGGCTTCGTGTACGAGGAGAAGTACGACGGCTACAGGATCCTCGCGTACAAGGAAGGCCGTCGCGTCACGCTGCTCACGCGGAATCTCAAAGACCGGACCGCCGACTTTCCCGAGGTCGCGCACGCCGTGGGGACGCTTCGCGTGCCGACGCTCCTGCTCGACGGCGAGATCGCGATCTTCGACAAGAACGGCGTCTCGCACTTTCAGCTCCTGCAGCGGCGCGAGGAAGGGCAGGGCGACGGCGCGGCGCAGTACGCGGTGTTCGACTGTCTCTATGTCCGCGGGCGCGATCTCCGCTCGTCGCCGCTCGCGGAGCGCCGCCGGGCTCTCGAGGCGGAAGTGCCCGACGCACCGCCGCTGCTCCTCGCGCGACGCCTCGCCGACGACGGATTCGTCGCGTTCGCGGAAGCGCGTCGCCGGGGACTCGAAGGGCTGATCGCCAAGGACGCGGCGTCACCATACGTCGCCGGAACGCGCTCGCCGGCGTGGCGGAAAGTCAAGGTCCGTGCCGAAGAGGAATTCGTGATCGCCGGCTTCACACGACCGGAAGGGTCGCGGCAGCACTTCGGCGCGCTGCTGGTGGGCGCGTGGGATCACGGCAAGCTCCGCTACGCCGGCAAGGTTGGAACGGGGTTCACCACGCGCACGCTCGATGAGCTCTCGAGGAGGTTCCGGACGCTCGTCCGCGACACGTCACCGTTCGACGAGCCGGTGCGCGAGCGCGGCGTCACGTGGCTCGAGCCCGAGCTCGCCGCGCAGATCGGGTTCACGGAGATGACCGGCGACGGCAAGCTTCGTCACCCGACCTACCTCGGCCTGCGCGAGGACAAGTCGGCCCGCGAGGTCGAGTGGCCCGCCGCGACGAGCGGCGGGCGCGGACCTCAGACCGCGAAGCGGCGCTCCTCAGACCGCGAAGCGGCGCTCTTCAGACCGCGTAGCGCCGTCGGATCGCCCCGAGGGCGCGGCGCCGGGTTTCCGCCGGGGCGACGTCCAACGCCGCCGCGATCGAGTCGATCTCGTCCGCGAGCTCCGGATCCTTGATCTCTTCGCGAAGCCACCGCGAATAATCGCCGCGCCGCAGATGATACGTGAAGGTCGCCTCGTCCACGCCCTCGGCGAGCTCACAGAAGCGGACGAGATTCACGGCGCGGAGATTGAGCGTCCCCTGCTCGCCGCGGAAGTAGAAGCTGCGGTCCGGCGGGAGCTCGCCCTCCGTGTACTTCTTCGCGTGACGGCGGTGCTCGATCCGCGGGCGCGTGACACGGAATCGCGTCGCGGCCGTCCCGCTGCCGTCGAGCCAGGCGATCGCGGCTTCGCCCTGTCCGAGCGGCTCCCCGGAGATCCGCGGCAGCGGCGGGAGATCGCGCCGGGCGTTCGCGAGACCGGCCAGCGCGCGGTCGAATGCCGGCAGATCGGTGGACGTAACGACGTTCGGCACCAGGGTCATCTCGCGCGCGAGCTTGTCGACGTCGAGCGTGATCAGGCAGAGCGGCGCCGGATCACGATGCACGAGCTCGGTCGCCGGCGACCCGTCGCGCGGAAAGACGTGATGGGCTTCGTCGATGATGAGCCAGTGCGGCATCCCACCGGCGTTTCGCGCGGCGCCCACCGCGGCCAGCGTCTTCGCGGCGTACTCGACCTTGTCGGCGAGACGTAGCGTGCTCAGGTTGAGCACGAGCCCGGACCGCGGCCGCCGCAGGAGCTGATCCAGCTCGTCCGCGGTCGGTAGAACGCTGTCGGCCTTGCCCCCCAGCACGACGACGCCCGAGAGCTCCGTCAGCATCTGGTAATCGCCTTCGGGATCGATCAGGCAGAACGACCGCCCGGCGTCGACGAGCCGTTCGACCAGCGCGCCCGTGAGAGTGGATTTGCCCGACTCGGACGGTCCCACGACGAGAAGCCGTGTGCGATGGGCGGGGACGCGCACGGGATTGCCGTCCCCGTCTTCGCCGATCGGCAGATCGTGGCGTGTGACCCGTGGCACGAGCGCGGCGAGATCGTCCAGCAGATGGAGCTCGATGAAGCGGACGACTCCGCGTGGCCCGGGCTCCGGTGTGACGTGATCGGCTCGGTCGCGAAGCGCCGGCACGGCGTCCTCCACGGCGATCGCAAACTCTGCGACGGCCAGGAGGGCGTGGTCGTTTTCCGCGTCGCCGATCGCGACGGTGTTGTGGCGCGAGAGACGGAGCGTGTCGAGCGCCGCGTCGAGTCCGGTGCCCTTCGTGACGCCGCCCGGGAGCAGCATCAACGAGCCCTTGTTGAAGACGAGCGTGCGCTCGACGCCGGCTTCCCGGATCGCCGCGAGCGCCGGCTCGGCGAACGCCGCCGCCGTGCCGACGATCACGCTGCCGAGGTCGAACGGAACGTGGCGGCGTTCGAGCGCGTCGACGAGCGCCGGCTCCGGCGCATCGGCCAGGAGCTTGACCTCGCGCCGGTCGGGCAGGTAGAGCACTGCGCCGTTCTCGACGACGACGGCGTCGAACAGCTCGTCGACGCGCGGACAGACCTCGCGAAGATCGGGGAGCAATCGACCGGTGACGAGCAGGACGCGGCGCCCGGACTCGCGCACACGCATGAGGGCGGCCGCGGTGGTGTCGCTCACGCGGCCGTGATCGGCGATCGTGCCGTCGTAATCGACGGCGAGGACGTGGACGATCATGACTAGAGGGTACAGGACGACGAGCTAGCGCTTCTTCTTGCACTCCTCCTGCGGATTGTAGGCCTCGGGTCCGTAGCAGGTGCCCGACGTCGGCTGGTTCTGGCAATCGCGCTGCCGGGCCGCACGCTCCTTCTCCGGCACGTTCTTCGAGATGAGGCGCAGGCACTCCGCCTGCGGATTACACGGTCGAGGGCGGAGCGCCGACGCGGGAAGCTTCGAGCACTCGTTGCCGTTCCTGGCGCTCGCGGCGGTCGGTGCCAGCAGGAGGACGGCGAAGATCAAGCCGAAGCGTGTCACCATTTCGTGCTGTTAGACCACCCGAAGTACCCCGATATTCAACTTCGAGGCCAGATGATCGCACGCTTCTCGCGCGCGACGCTTCATTTCTCGGCCGGGGCGGCGAGATCCGCCATGCGGAGAGCGGCCAGGACGCCCGCCTCCGGTGTCAGGCCTTCCTCGTGCTTGAAATACACGTACGTGTCGCTCCAGCGGTGGCGCGCGATCGCGGCGAGCCATGCCGAAAGCTCGCCGTCGGTGTAGTCGCTGTCGCGCAGGCGCAGATACCCCCAGGCGGCGGTCGCGACGTCCGGCGTCGACCCCCGATCGGTGTCCGCGATGCAGAGTGCCGCGTCACGCGCGGAGAGCAGCGTGTAGACGTCGTCGGCGAACCAGGACTCGTGGCGGAACTCGAACGCCGCGCGGCGGCCCGGCGGAAGCCTGGCGAGGAGATCCGCCAGGCGTCCCGTCTCCTTCTTCAAGTTCGGCGGGAGCTGGAAGAGCAGCGGACCCAGCCTCGGGCCGAGGGTCGTCGCCGTGTCGACGAAGAGCCGGAGCGGCTCGTCGACGTCCAGGAGTCGGCGGCGGTGAGTGATCCGCTGCGGCGCCTTCAGCGTGAAGACGAACCGTTCGGGCGTCGTCGTCGCCCAGCCGGCGAGCATCTTCTCGGTCGGCATGCGGTAGAACGTCGCGTTGATCTCGACGGTGGAGAAGCGCTCGGCGTAGAACGCGAGCATGCGACGCGGGGGAAAGCGTTCGGGATAGAAGCGTCCGCGCCACCCGGGGTAGTTGAAGCCCGATGTTCCGACGCGGATCATGCCCGACGCGCGCGCGCGCGGCCGGCCAGCACCTCGTCGTAGATCGTCGTCGTGCGCTCCATCACGAGGTCGAGCGAGAGCGTCTTCCGCACGATCGCCTGGCCGGCACGCGCCATGTCGCGCGCGCGTTTCGGATCGCGAAGCAGGTCGGCGATGGCGGCCGCGAGCGCCCCCGCGTCCGCCGGAGGGACGAGCCTTCCGGTCTCGCCGTCGTGAATCAGCTCCGGGCTTCCTCCGACCGACGTCGCGACGACCGGCGTGCCGACCGCGAGCGCCTGCACGATCACCTGCGAGGCGCCTTCCGACTTGATCGACGGCAGCACCAGCACGTCGAGCGCCGCCAGCACC
>QHRT01000351.1:0-592 GCA_003220195.1 Candidatus Rokuibacteriota bacterium
AACATGAGATCCGCCGTCCTGAGGCCGGTGAGTCCGCGCGCCGCGCAGGCCGCCGGCAGGACCGCGTTCAGGATGCTGCCGGGCGGAGCGTTCACGTGGATCGGGCGGAAGAAGCCGGCGTTGTTCGGGATGTCGGCGCCCAGCACGTACTTGATCGCGCCGTACACGGCCGCCTTGGTGAACGAGAGCGTCGCGTTGATCGCCCCTCTGACTTGAGATGACGATCCCGTGAAGTCGCAGGTGAGCTCGTCGCCGGCGACCGTGACCTTGACGCGCAACGGGATCGGCCGGTCGTCGATCCCGTCCTCGTCGATCCAGTCCTCGAACGTGTATTCGCCGTCGGGCAGGGCGCCGATCTCGGCGCGCGTCAGGCGCTCGCTGTAGTCGTAGAGCTCGTTCGTGTACCGGTCGATCGTGGCCACGCCGTACCGTTCGAGCAGCGCGAAGTACCGTTGCTCGGCGACGTAGCACGCGGACAGCTGCGCGCGGAAGTCGCCGAGCACCTTCACCGGCACTCGCACGTTCGTCTCGATGATGCTGAACAGCGTGTCGTTCGGTCGGCCGCGGTCGTAGAGCTTCAGGGCCGGGATGC
>QHRT01000351.1:614-9062 GCA_003220195.1 Candidatus Rokuibacteriota bacterium
CGCGGCCGCCGACGTCCGTGTGATGCGAGACCGTGGCGGCAAAGCCGCGCAAGGTGCCCTCGAAGAAGATCGGCCGGAACACGAAGATGTCCGGGAGATGCATGCCGCCGGAGAACGGGTCGTTCAGGATGAACACGTCGCCCGGGTGCACGTCCCCGCGATACTTCGCCACCACGGACACGATCGCATCCGGAATCGAGCCGAGATGGAGCGGAATGGTCAACCCCTGCGCGATCATCCGTCCCTCGGCGTCGCACAGCGCGGTCGAGAAGTCCATGACGTCCTTGATGACGCCGGAGTACGCCGTCCGGACGATGATCAGCGCCATCTCGTCGACGATCGAGCCGAAGCTGTTCTTGATCAGCTCGAGCGTGATCGGGTCGAAGCCGTCTCGAGTCACGAGTTCCTCCTTGGAACGTCAGGGGCCCGAGGGGCGCGCGGACGCGCCCGTGGGGCGCGCGGACGCGCCCGTAATGGCCCCCGACACCCCCACCGCTCGGAGCGCGCCGGCGAAGCCGGACGCGCTCCTCGAGAACAGTTACTCCGACAAACGCCTGCCGTTCGGCAGGGTCACCACGATGTTCTCCCACGCGTCGAGAGTCGCATGGCACCTCGGAGGCACGACGGTGGTCGCATCGTACTCCTCTACGATGACCGGCCCTTCGCCGCGCGTGTCGCGGAGCGCGCCGCGATCGATCACCGGTGTCTCGAGCCAGCCGTGCTTCGGTCCGAAGTACGCGCGTCGCGACGTCGCGGCGCTCTTCCGCGCGCGGCCCACGCGAATCTGCTCGGGCACTCGCGGCCCCGCCGGGATGCCGCGTGCGGTGAGGCGGAGGTTGACGAGCTCGACGGGCTCGTCATTGGCCCGGTGCCCGTACGTGCGCTCGTGCTCCTGACCGAACGTTTCGCCGAGCTCGTCGAGCGCCCCCCGCGTCAGCGGACGATCGGTCAACGGAATCGTGAGCTCGAACGACTGCCCCACGTAGCGCAGATCTGCTTCCCAGGTGAGCGTCCTCGCGTCGGGGCCGTAGCCTTCGCCCGCGAGCGTCGCCTCGGCCTCGTCGGCAAGCCGGGCGCGGAGCGCGTTGACCTCGGAGAGGTCGACGTCGGCCAGCCGTCTGAGATAGCTGTGGACGACGTGATGCTCCACGTCGGAGAACAGGAGCCCGAAGGCGCTGAACAGCCCTGGCGCCGGCGGCACGATGACCGCGTGCATCTCGAGCTCTTCGGCCATGCCGATCCCGTGCAACGAGCCATTGCCGCCGAAGGCGAAGAAGATGTAGTCACGCGGATCACGTCCCCGCTCGGTGGAGACGGCCTTGACGGCGCGAATCATGTTGGAGTTGACGATGAGATGCGCGCCGTGCGCGGCGGACGTGACGTCGAGGCCGAGCGGTTTCGCCACACGGTCGTGGAACACGCGCGCCGCTCGCTCCGCGTCGAGCCGTAATCCGCCACCGACCAGGTATTCGGGATTGAGATATCCAAGCAGCACGTTGGCGTCGGTCACGGTGGGCTCGGTCCCGCCGGTCGCGTAACACACGGGCCCCGGCGCAGCGCCCGCGCTCCGCGGCCCGACCCGCATGGCTCCGCCCTTGTCGAGCCAGATGATGCTGCCGCCACCCGCGCCCACCTCCGCGATGTCGATCGCCGGCACCCGAACCAGGTAGCCGCCGCCCTTCATCAAACGATTGCCGACGAGGTTGGCGCCGGAGCCCACCTCCATCTCGGCGGCGCGGCTCAGCTGCCCTCCCTCGACGATCGACGCCTTCGCAGTGGTCCCGCCCATGTCGAACGTCACGATGTTCGTGAGGCCCATGCGTCGCGCCAGGTGCGCCGCGCCGACCACGCCCGCCGCCGGGCCCGACTCGATGATGTGGATCGGCTTCAGCATCGCGGCCGCCGCTCGCATGACGCCGCCGTTCGACTGCATGATGAGCAGCGGCGCGCGCACGCCGTCCGCCGTGAGCTCTTCCTCGAGCGTTCTGAGATAACGCTCGACCACCGGCATCACGTACGCATTGGTGACGGTGGTCGACGTGCGCTCGTACTCCCGGAGCTCGGGGTGCACCTCGGACGAGAGGCAGAGATAGACCGCCGGCGCCATCTCCTGCGCCAGCTGTTTCAGGGCCTGCTCGTGCTCGGCGTTCGCGTAGCCGTTGATGAGCGCGATCGCGAGCGACTCGATGCCCTCGTCGAGCAACCGGCGGATCTCGCGGCGAGCGCCCGCGACGTCGAGCGGCGTGAGGATGCGGCCGTGGCGATCGATGCGCTCCACCACCGGACGCCGGAGAAACCGCGGGACGAGCGGCAACGGCTTCTCGAAGTCGAGATCGTAGAGTCTCGGCGCCCGGCCGCGTCCGATCTCCAGCACGTCCCGGAAGCCGGCGGTCGTCAGGAGTCCGGTCCGGGCTCCACGGCGCTCGAGCATCGCGTTGCTCGCCACGGTCGTTCCGTGAATGACCTCGGCGATCTCGTTGCCGTGGATACCCGCTTCGGCGAAGACCTCGCGGATGCCCTCACCGATGGCCCGGGCATAGTTGTCCGGCGTCGACGAGACCTTCTTCGTCCTGATCTCTCCGTCGGCGCCAAGGAAGACCAGGTCGGTGAACGTGCCACCGATGTCGACGCCCAGCCGGTACGCGCGACCGTTGCCTCCCAACGTCATCCCCTCTTTGGATCAGGGGCGCCGAGGGGCGCGCGGACGCGCCCGCAATGGCCCCCGATACCCCCAATCGCTCGCCGGGCCCGGGGGGCGCGCGGACGCGCCCGAGGGGCGCACGGACGCGCCCGAGAAGAACCCGTGCCCGGCTCGACAACGCGATTGGTTCACGATTATTTTCCGAAGACCAGGTTCGGCAACCAGACCGTGAGCTGCGGAACGTAGGTCACCAACATCAGCAACACGACCAGCGTCGCCAGAAACGGCCACATGGCGCGAATGTACTCGCCCATCGTGATGTTCGCGATCCGCAACAATAAAAACATCGTCAGGCCGTACGGCGGCGTCATCAAGCCGATCTGCAGATTCAGGACGAAGATGACGCCGAAGTGGATCGGATCGATCCCGTACGCCGCGACGACCTTCGTCAAGAGCGGCGCGAAGATCAGCATGTTCGCCGTCACGTCGACGAAGCAGCCGAGGATGAGAAAGAGGATGTTCAGGAAAAGCAGGATCAGCCACGGGCGACTCGTGAGCCCCGTGAGGAAGTCGATGGTCGCGTCGCCGGCATGCAGGACGGTGATGACCCAGCCGAACACGCCGGCGCACGCGATGATGAGGAACAGCACGGCGGTCTGCTGCAGCGACTCCAGGAGGATCGCCGGCACCTGGCGAAGGCCGATGTCGCGATACACGAGGAGCGAGACCACCAGCGCATACGCGACCGCCACGACGGACGCTTCGGTCGCCGTGAACACTCCGCCCAGGATGCCGCCGATGATGATCACCGGAAGCATGAGCGCCGGCAGCGCGGTGATGAACCTGGAAGCGAAGTCCCGTGCCGAAGGCATTGGCTCCTTGGGCCAACCGTGCCGTTTGGCGGTGACGTAACAGGTGCCCATCAGGAGCAGGCCCATGATGATCCCGGGGATGGCG
This sequence comes from Candidatus Rokuibacteriota bacterium, assembly GCA_003220195.1. Lineage (GTDB taxonomy): Bacteria > Methylomirabilota > Methylomirabilia > Rokubacteriales > CSP1-6 > AR8. The sequence goes on from QHRT01000351.1 coordinate 4,213, forward strand.
CCGCCGAGAAAGAGCCGACCGATGCTGAGGTCGGTGATCGCGCCGTAGATGATGAAGCCGATGCTCGGCGGGATGATCGGGCCCATGGTCGCCGCCGATGCGATGATCGCGGCGGCGTAGTTGGCCGGATAGCCGCTCCTCTTCATGGCCGGGATCAGCACCGAGCCGGTGGCGGCGGCGTCGGCCAGGTCGGATCCCGACATCCCCGCCATGATCATGTTCACCACCACCGCGACCTGACTCAATCCGCCCCAGATCCAGCCGACCGCAGCCTTGGAAAAGTCCACGAGGCGGGCCGTGATGCCGCCCGTCGTCATGATGTTGCCGGCGAGAAGGAAGAACGGGATCGCCACGAACGTGGTGGTGCCGACAGTGCCCACCATCTTCACGTAGGCGACCGAAAGCGGGAAGCGGCCCATGAGCAGAAGGACGAGCACGCTCGCGACGCCGAGCGCGAACGCGACGGGCACGCGGAGGAACGCGAGCCCGAACGCGCTGACGAACAGGATCACGATCAGGACTTCAGGGTGTGAAGCACCATCAAGAGGCACGTGATCCAGAGCGCGCCGTCGAAGATCGCCGTCGGAAGCCCAGAGGCCGGAGCCTGGCGCACGAAGCTGTCGCGGAAGATCGACCAGCCATTCCAGACCAGGACCAGGAGGAACGCGGTGACGAGCACGTCGGACACGATCCTCAAGAGCCGCTGACCCCTGCGCGAGAAGCGGTCGCTCAAGAGCTCGATGACGATGTGCCGATCCTCACGCTGGACGATGGCCGCGCCCCACAGGCTGGTCCAGAGGAGAAGCGCGCGCGCGATCTCGTCCCCCCACGCCATGTGCGTCCAGCGGTAGAGAAAGAAGCGAACGAAGACCCCGAGCAGCACCACGGCGACCAGGAGGCCGAACAGGATCACGCCGACGACGTTCTCGAACGCGGCGAGGCTCACCAGCCAGATCGGCCGCCGCGCTTTCGACACCGGGTCAGGCACGCTACTGCGTGGCCTGCAGCACCCTCGTCACGAGCGGCTCGCCCCACTGCTGCTTGGCCCAGTCGTACACCGGGCGCACGGCCGCCTTCATCTTCGCCAGCTCCGCCGGCGCGACGTCGTTCAGCACCATGCCCTTGGACGTCAGGAACTCGCGCGCGGTCTTCGCATTGGTTCGTGCGACCTGGCGTTCTTTTTTCGCCATGTTCTGAGCGGCGTCCGTGACGATCTGTTTCAAGTCGGACGGGAGACCGTTGATGAAGGACTTGTTCGCGTAGGCGAGCGCGATCTCGTAGAAGTGCCCGGTGAGCGACGCGTACTTCGCGACCTCGTAGAACTTGCCGGACCGGATCACGTTCAACGGCTGCTCGGCGCCGTCGAGCACGCCCGTCTGGATCGCCGTGTAGACCTCGTTGATCGGCATGCCGACGGGGCTGGCGCCGAGCGCCTCGAAGGTCTTGATCGTCACCGGAGCGTTGATGACGCGAAGCTTCAGACCCTTCAGATCCTCGAGCGTGTTGACCGGCCGCCGCCGGTTGAAGACGTTCTTCAGCCCGAACTCCTCGAAGGCAAGGATCTTGAACTCGGTCTTGTCCTCCAGCAAGCGGCTGAATTCCGCGCCGACGGAGCCATCGAGAGCGCGATCGAACGCTTCGGGGCTGCCGAAGAGGTAGGGCAGCGTGATCACCTGCAGCTCGGGCAAGTACTTGGCCGGATACTGGGGCGACGCGATGTGGATCTGCGCGGCGCCGGACTTGATCATCTCCACGACTTCTTCCTGGCTGCCCAGCTGCGCGCTCGGATAGAGCTCGACCTTGATCCGTCCGCCGCTCTTGTCCTCGACCTCTTTTTTGAAATCGGTCATGGCGTCGACCGTGGGATCCCCGGGGTTGAGGACGTTCGCCATGATGACCTTGTAGGTCTTCGGCTGCGCCGCGGCCGTCCCGACGAGCGGCCCCGGAGCGGGCACGCGGAGGAGAAGCGTCGCCATCGCGACGAGTGTGAACGTGACCGCGACCAGCGCACCGAGATACCAGGACCGAACGTTCGGCCGTCTCATCGAGTTCCTCCGTGACGTGAGATCTGGCGAGACTCGGGTATCACACGCCCCGAGAATCCTGTCAATCGCCGTCACGCCGCGGAATCGTGAGCGTCACCCGGCAACCTCGCTCCTCTCCGTCCACGACGTGCGCGGGCGCGATCGTCGCGGTTCCACCATGGGCCTCGGCGATCCGGCGCGCGAGCGTCAGCCCGAGCCCGACACCGCGCGGCGCCTCACCGGCTGCACTCGGTGTGCGGGCAGCGTCGAGACGCTCGAACGGCGCAAACACGCGTTCGCGATCGGCGGGCGCGATCCCGCGTCCGTGATCCGCTACGCTGAGCGCGACACGGTCGCCGCTCGGCGTCGCCGCAAGCGTGATCGGCGGCGCGCCGTACTTCACCGCGTTCTCGATCAGGTTCCACAGCGCCCGCTTGAGCAGCGCCTCGTCCGCCATGACCGTGAGCGCCGGTCCGTCCTCGACGACGACCGGCGTGCCCGCGATGAGCGGATCGTCCGCCGCGCGGCCGGCAATCTCTCCGAGCATCGCGCGCACGTCGACGCGCGCGACGTGAGACGGCAGCCCGGTCACGTCGAGGCGCGAGGTCGCCAGCACGTCCTCGATCAGACGGTCCAGCTCGGCGAGATCGCTCTCGATCTCGTGCAGGCGCGCGTCCGTCGCCGCGTCGCGCGGCAGCAGCTCGAGGGCCACCCGCATGCGCGTCAGCGGTGAACGCAGCTCGTGCGAGACGTTGGCGAGCAGCTCTTTCTGTCCGCGGACGATGCGCTCCACGCGGTCCGCCATGTCGTTGAACGCGTGGGTCAGCTCGTCGATCTCGTCGACGCGATGCCGACCGCGCCACCAGCCGGGGCCGCACTCGTCATCCCGGTGAGGCCGCGGGTCCGGATCTCGAACCGCGTCAGCCGGGCCGCGTCCACTCTCGGCAAGGCGTCGCGGTGCGTCGGTGGGCACACGATACGAAAGATCGCCGGCGCCGAGCCGGCGCGCCGCCTGGGTCAGCCGCTCGAGCGGGCGCGAGAGCCGCCGCGACAGCGGACGCGTTGCGACCGCGACCACCAGCAGCACGATGGCGACGACGAGCACCGGCCGGAGCGGCCATCCGCCTACGAACGGCCGGGGACCGATCGCCTCGAGCATGCCGACCACGTCGCCGGACGCCGGATCGCGGACGGGCGCCGTCGCGCGCCACGACCCGCGGCGACCGCGCGACGCTTCGGCGATGATCCGCCCGTCGCGATCTCGAACGATCACGCCGACGCCGAGCTCGTCGCGCAGCTCCGCGACCCGGCGCCCGAGCTCGCGTCGATCGCTGTGCGACGCGCCGAAGACGAACACCAGGCTCGTCGCGAGCCCGACGACCAGCACGACGGCGAGCGACTGGAGATAGATCCGCGAATGGAGGCGGGTCATTCGTACTGGGGGCCCCGAGAGGCGCGCGGACGCGCCTGACATGGCCGCCAGACCCCCAACGTTCGGACGCGCCCCGGCGGAGCCGTGGCGCGCCTCGGGACTGCGCCAGGCCGGGTCATGCGTCCGTCTGGTCTCGCACGAGCACGTAGCCGATGCCACGGACGGTCTTGACGTAGCGGGGCGCTTTCGGATCGGGCTCGAGCTTCGCGCGAAGATTCGACACGTGCACGTCGATCGAGCGGTCGAACGCCTCGTAATCCTGACCCTTCAAGCGGTCCAGGAGCTGCTCGCGCGAGAGCACGCGACCGGCCGTCCGCGCGAGCGCGGCCAGCAGCTCGAACTCGTAATGCGTGAGCGACACGCGGCGCCCGGCGACGGTCGCCTCACGCGCGTCGAAGTCGATCGCGAGCGCGCCCGTCCGGAACGGCGGATGACGCGGCGCGGAAGAGGTGCCGGCGCGACGGAGCACCGCGCGAATCCGCGCCAGCAGCTCGCGCGGATTGAACGGCTTGGCCAGGTAATCGTCGGCGCCCAGCTCCAGCCCGACGATCTTGTCGACGTCGTCACCGCGCGCCGTGAGCATGACGATCGGGAGCGGCGCCAGCTCCGGACTCGCGCGAATGCGCCGGCAGATCTCGAAGCCGTCCGCGCCGGGCAGCATGACGTCGAGCACCACCACGTCGAACCGCCCGCGGCGGAGCGCCGCGAGACCGCGCTCCCCGTCCGCGGCGACGGTGACGTCGATCTCGTGCTTGCCGAGATACTCCGTCACCAGGCGCGCCAGCCTGGCGTCGTCGTCGACGAGGAGCGCGGTCGTGCGCGACGGCATCGTCGCTACAGTATCAGTGGCGCATGGCGTGCATGGCGAAGCGATGCGACCGGATCCAGTCGGCGACCACCTTCCGCTGGTCATGCGTGAGCGTGTCGTGCACCTCGACGATCGCCTGCGTGATCGCGGCACGTACCTTGTCGTGCTCCGCCTGGTGCGCGGCGTGGAAGGCGTCGAGCTGCGCCTGGTCGATGGTGTCTGCCTGGAACAGCGCGAGCGCTTCGTCCATGTGCGCGATGCGATCCTTCCGGAGCGCGTCGACCGCGGCGAACGCGCGGTCGCGGGACGCGGAGATCGCGGTGCGCTGGTCCGCCGTGACCTTGGCCTCGTCGAGCGCCTCGTCCATCTTCGCGGTGATGATCCGCCGCATCATCCCCTGCCGGGTCGGCAAGCCCCCGTTGGCCGCGAGCGCCACCGCCCCGGTCACCAGGCCCGCCGCCATCACTGCAAGTGATCCGAGCACCGTCCGTCGATTGAGCATCGTCGTCTCCTTTCGCGAGCTCCGGTCAGTCCGCTGACCGCTCAGGCCAGTCCGCTGGCCGCTCCGGTCAGTCCGCTGGCCGCT
>QHRT01000352.1 GCA_003220195.1 Candidatus Rokuibacteriota bacterium
CGCGACGATGGAAACTTGGCGCGTCGGCGATGCGTGTCTCAAGCCGGAGACCGCGGACGAGGTGCACCTGCTCGACGATCTCCACGCGCTGGTGCAGCCGGGGACGGACCATGTCCAGCCGGGCCTGCGGCCGCTCGCCTTGCTCGCGACCTCCTTGCGGCCGCTCGCCTTGCTCGCGACCTCCTTGCGGCCGTCTGCTCCCGTCGTGCTGCTGAACGCCAGTCTCGGGGACGAGGCGGTGGTCAGCTCGCGACGTTGCGGATGCGCACTCGAGGATCTCGGATGGACCACGCATCTATCCCGGATCCGCAGTCACGAGAAACTCACGGCCGGCGGCATGACGTTCCTCGACACGGACGTCATCCGGGTGCTCGACGAGACGCTGCCCGCTCACTTCGGCGGCGGGCCCACCGACTACCAGCTCGTCGAGGACGAGGCGCGCGACGGGCGCCCGAGGATTCGCTTGCTCGTTCACCCCGGCGTCGGCCCGCTCGATCCCGCGGCGGTGTCGCGTGTGTTCCTGGACGCGATCGGAGCCGGGACGGGAGCTCCGGCGTTGATGGCGTGCGTGTGGGCCGACGCCGATGTCGTGATCGTAGAGCGCCGCGCGCCGATCGCGACGGTGTCCGGGAAGATCTTGCATGTGCATTCCGAGGAGCGCGGGGCGGCCGTCACTCACCCCTGAGCAATTTTTCGAACTCCGCCCGCGCGCGCTTCCGCTCCTCCAGCGCGACGTTGATGCGGCCGATCTCCGATTGATAGTTCGCGAGCGCGCGCTGGTCGCGGGCGTCGAAGAAGTCGAGCAGCGCGAGCGAGCTCTCGGCGTATCTGGCGCGGGCGTGTTTGAGCCGGGGCAGGACGACGGGACGGAGCTCGACACCAGCGGCCGCGTACTGCGCTTCGGCCTCTTTGAGCTTCGCGATCGCCTCGCTGCGGGCGTCGCGGAGCCTCACGTAGTTCTCGGCGGCGGCCGGATCCTGTCCTCGGAGCGCGTCGACGAACGCGCGTTCGCGCTCGTCGTCAGCGGCGCTGCTTCGTGTCTGGGCCGGAGGGTCGCCAGCTCGCGGAGCTCGCGAGGGCGGTCCTTGTCCGAATGAACGTCCGGGGAAAACCACGGCCGTCACCATGGCCAGTCCGAGGAGAACCCTGCTCGGCCACGAGGCCATCGACGGGGCGCGGAAGCGGGAGCGCGGTCTCACGACGAGTTCCTCCGACGAACGATACGCCGGCAGGGAGACTCCCGCCTCTTGCGATGGTGCTAAGCTGAGCCCGTCCGCGACCATCCCGGCAGATTCCGAGGGCAGGCATGGCAAACGACGTGGGCATCCTCTCTTTCGGCGCGCACATCCCGCGGCTTCGCCTCCAGCGGCAGGCGATCGCCGCGGCCAACCTCTGGTTCAATCCCGGCCTGCGCGGCATGGCCCGGGGCGAACGCTCGATGGCGAACTGGGACGAGGACACCGTGACGATGGCGGTCGAGGCGGCCCGTGATTGCCTCGCCGGATTCGATGCCGCCGCCGTCGCGTCACTGTCCCTCGCCTCGACGACGCACCCGTTCGGCGATCGGCAGAACACCAGCATCGTGGCCGGCGCGCTGAACTTGCGGCCGGGCGTGCGCTCGCTGGACGTCGCCGGCAGCCTGCGCGCCGGGACGTCGGCGCTCGACACCGCGCTCGGGGCGACGCGCGGGGCGGAGGGCGCGGCACTCGTCATCGCGGGCGAGCACCGGCTCGCCAAGGCGGCGAGCGCGCAGGAGATGCAGTACGGCGACGGCGGCGTCGCGTTCCTCGTCGGAGCGGGGCAGCCGATCGCGACGCTGGTGGGCGCGTACAGCGAGACCGTGGACTTCGTCCCGCAGTTCCGCGCGCGGGATCGCGCGCACGACTACGCGTGGGAAGAACGGTGGGTCCGCGACGAAGGGTTCATGAAGATCGTGCCGCGCGCCGTGACCGGCGTGCTGAAGCAGACCGGGACCTCGCCGGCGACGGTGAACGCCTTCATCCTGCCGTGCACGCTCTCGCGCGTCGTGCCGGCCGTTGCGAAGAGCCTCGGCCTCCCCGACGCGGCGGTGCGCGACAACCTGGCCGCGGTGTGCGGCGATACTGGCGCCGCACATCCGCTGATGATGCTCGCGCACGCGCTCGAGGAGGCGAAGCCCGGCGACCTGATCCTCGTCGCCGCGTTCGACAGCGGGTGCGACGCGCTCCTGTTCCGCGTGACCGACGCGATCACGTCCCTCCCCGCGCGGCGCGGAGTGAAGGGCGCGCTCGCGGAGCGGAAGGAAGAGAAGACGTATCAGAAGTACCTCGCGTTCAACGACCTCGTCGTGCTGGATCACGGCATGCGCGCCGAGGTCGACCGCGGCACGCCGCTCTCCCTGCTCTACCGGAACCGCGACATGATCACCGGCCTCATCGGCGGCCGGTGCCGCAACTGTGGAACCGCGCAGTATCCGAAGGCGCGCTACTGCGTGAATCCCAAGTGCAAGGCGCTCGACAGCCAGGACCCGGAGCCGTTCGCGGAGCGTCGCGCGACGGTGATGTCCTACACGGCGGACCAGCTCACGTATTGCCCCGATCCCCCGGCGTACTACGGCATGATCGAGTTCGACGGCGGAGGGCGGATGATGGCAGACTTCACCGACGTGGACGACGGCACGATCGACGTCGGCACGCCGATGCGCATGGTGTTCCGGATCAAGGACGTGGACGCGGCGCGCGGCTTCGTCCGGTACTTCTGGAAAGCGGCGCCGATCCAGAGCCGCTGAGAGTTCGTTTCCACGAACTGAGAGGGGACGTCTCATGGCCACCGGAATCAAGGACAAGATCGTGATCCTCGGGATGGGCTGCGCGAAGTTCGGCGAGCGCTGGGACGCCAACGCCGAGGACCTGATGGTGGAAGCGTTCGAGGAGGCCGTGCAGGACGCTGGCGTCGAGAGGAACCAGATCGAGGCGGCGTGGTTCGGCACGGCCATCGAGGAGCAGCACGTCGGCAAGTCGGGCGTGCCGCTCGCGATGACGCTCCGGCTGCCGTACATCCCGGTCACGCGCGTCGAGAACTACTGCGCCACCGGCACCGAGGCGTTTCGCGGCGCCTGCTACGCCGTCGCGTCCGGCGCCATCGACATCGCGCTCGCGCTCGGCGTGGAAAAGCTCAAGGACACGGGCTACGGCGGCTTGCCGCAGCGCGGCCGCGGCAACCTGAACAATCTTTTCTGGCCGAACCTGTCGGCGCCCGGCTCGTTCGCGCAGCTCGCCGCGGCGTACCGCGCCAAGCACGGCGTCGACCGCGGCGACCTGAAGCGCGCGATGGCGCACATCTCGGTGAAGAGCCACGCGAACGGGTCCAAGAACCCGAAGGCGCACTTGAAGAACCTGATCACCGAGGACGACGTGATGAAGGCGCCGATGGTCGCCGAGCCGCTCGGCCTCTACGACTGCTGCGGCGTGTCGGACGGCTCGGCGGCGGCGATCGTCACCACGCCCGAGATCGCGCGCTCGCTCGGCAAGACCGATCTCATCGGCGTGAAGGCGCTGCAGATCGCGGTGTCGAACGGCCAGGAGGTCCAGTTCGACGACTGGGACGGCTCCTACTTCGCGACGACGCGCGCCGCCGCGGCCCGCGCGTATCGCGAAGCCGGCGTGAAGAACCCGCGCAAGGAGATCTCGCTCCTCGACGTGCACGATTGCTTCTCGGTCACCGAGCTCGTCACGCTCGAGGATCTCCAGCTCTCTCCGGAGGGCGGCGCGATCCGCGACGTGATGGACGGCTTCTACGATTCATCCGGCAAGGTGCCCTGCCAGATCGACGGCGGTCTCAAATGCTTCGGTCACCCGATCGGAGCGTCCG
>QHRT01000353.1 GCA_003220195.1 Candidatus Rokuibacteriota bacterium
CGAACGCGAACATGCCGCGGAGCCGTTCGACGCAGCGCTCGCCTTCGTCCTCGTAGAGATGGACGACGGTCTCGGTGTCGCTCCGCGTGCGGTACCGGTGGCCTCGCCGCTCGAGCGCCGGCCGCAGCTCCGGGTGGTTGTACACCTCACCGTTATAGGTGATCCAGACGCTGTCGTCCTCGTTCGCCAGCGGCTGGGCGCCGCCCGCGACGTCCACGATCGAGAGCCGTCGGTGGCCGAACCCGACCTGCCCGTCGATCCACAGCCCTTCGGCGTCGGGCCCGCGATGGCGCAGCACGTCGCGCATGCGCTTGAGCCGCGCCTCGTCCACCTCCTCGGTGGGGTCGAATCTCAGGATGCCGACGATTCCACACATGGCACGCGCACCGCGCTCTCTTCCCGAGCGTCTCGTCGAAGCTCGATCCGGTCGTCGCGGAACTCCACGATCTCGTCCTCGCCGACGACCACGCCGGCGGGGCGTCCGTCCTCGCCGACGAGAAGCCTGACCGCCGGTGCCGGAGCGTCCTCGACCTCGACGGGACGAAGCACGGTGACGATGCGCAACGGCAGAGGCCCCGTCGCGACGTAACGGACCAGCGGGGCGGGCAGGAGAACGCCGTAGTCGGGCGAGATGAACCCGAGGCGCGCCGCGGCCTCGCCCTCGTGCACGGTCGCCCGGAGCGGCGCGGTCGCGAACGGCTTGAGCCAGACCGCGTGACCCCGCGGGTCCGCCGCACGGACCCAGCCGTCCGGCTCGAGGCGAACGCCGAGCGGCGCGAACTGGAACGCGAGCTCCACCCGGTGCTCGCGACAGCCGTCGAGATCGTCCACGACGATCCAGTAGCTCGACCGGACGAGCGCCACGCGGCGGCGATGCCGGACCGGATCGCCGAGCCGGCGGTAGCCGTCGTGCTCGGCCGCGACCCACGTCAGCTCGGGGGTCGTCACGTGTCGCACGAGCCGCGCCTGCGGGAACGATCGCCACGCGAACGGACCGGCCGTCTCCGCCTGCGGCAGGTCGTCGACCAGCACCGTGCTGTGCGCTCGTGTCGACCGGAAGCATTCGCGCCAGGCGGCGTCGGTGGTGTAGGAGTACGTCCCACCGTCCACCAGGTACGGCGTTCCGAAGACGGCGCACTGGATGGCGAGCAGATCGGCGTGAGCGTGGCTTCCCGACCGCGGCGAGGCGAGCGGCCCCACGTCGAGCAGGAGCTGCTGAGCGTCGGGCTCGCGGCTGCTGCGCATCACGACGTATCCGCCGTCCCGGAAGACCGACGAAGACGCATTCGGTGGCGGCGCGGCGTCGAGGCCGTCGAAGGCCACCGCCGCGTCGGATCCGATCAGCCACAACGTCTCCGGCGCGAGGCCTCCGGCGGCCCACGCGTGGTCGGGACGCGAAAACAGGGTGGCCGCCGTCGAGAACACGTCGCCGAAATCGTCTGGACGGCGCGAGGCGAGCGGCAGGAGCCGGCCGCCGTCGGCGTCGCCGATCGCCGGAAGAGAGCCGTCGGGCCAGCGGATGGCCAGGAGGAAGTCGACGGCACGCTCCACGCGCTCGGCGACGGCCGGCGGGATCGACACACCGGCGCGCGCCGCCAGGATCAGAAAGTGCGAGTAGAGGTCGATGGTGTATCGCTGGTACGCCGTCGACTGCTCGAAGTAGACGCCGTCCGGAAGAATGTGACGCGCGCTCTCGGCGATCAGGATTTCGGCGCCACGCTCGCGCCAGCGCCGCGCGGACGCGAGCTGGGGAAAGACGGCGCCGACGTAGAAGAGCCCGAGCGCTTCGCCGGTGAGGTGCGTGTTGGGGGCGAAGTAGAACGAGAGGTGCCGCTCGACGTGCGCGGCGTGGCTCTCGATCGCGTCCAGGGTTCTCGCGAAGAGCCCGGGCGACAGCTCGTCGGATCCCGCGAACAGTGCGAGCGCCCACACCCAGGCGATCGCGCGATAGGCGAGCTCCAGGCTCGAGACCCAGTTGATCCCGATGCCGCGTGGATTCGCATCGATCCAGCTCTGAAGCTGCCCGGCGAAGGCCTTGGCGTACCGGCCGTCGCCCGTCAGACGGTACGCCTGGCCGAGACGGACCATCCACTGATGGCGGTTGAGCTCCCAGATGACCTTGTGATCGCCGACCGCGCTCGCATCGAGCGGATCGAGCCGCGTCCAGTGGCGGACCGGCGCTCTCTTGCCGGCGACGGGATCGAGACGCCAGTCCACCGGATCGCCGAAGTCGAGCGCGCGATATCCCAGGAGATCGAATCGTCCGTTCCGGATCAGGTCGGCCTCGGCGAGCAACGTGTCGCGCGCTCCCGGAACGCGGGCGTCGAGCAGCTCTCCGATCTCGACGTCGCTGGCTCCGGGAAAGAAGTGAACGGCGCTCTTCGCGACGAAGTCGCGGAGGAGGAGGGCCGCGGCGTCGTCGCGTGCGCCGTCACGCAGTCGTCGGCGAACGTCATCTGCGAGCGGCCCCACGGCGAGCTTCGTGGCCAGTGTGTCGACCCCCCACGTTCTCGGGCCATGACCGCCCAGACGATCCACCACGCGCGCTGCCTGCTGACGCAGCCGGCAGTCGAGCTCCGCGCGGCTCATCCCGAGGACGCGTCGAAGGCTCATGCTGGCGTCCCGTCGTACACGCGAGCCCAGGCCTCGCGGACCCGGGGCCATGTGAATCTTTGGACGTCCTCGCGCGCGGCCCGGGCGAGCGCGCGGGCGCGCTCGGGAAGCTCGAGGACGTGGAGCATCGCCTTCGCCATCGCCGCGGGATCGTCCGCCGGCACGAGGACGCCGGTCTCGCCGTCGCGCACCAGCGCCGCCAGGTCACCGGTGCTCGTCGACACGACCGGGACGCCGGCGGCGAACGCCTCGAGCACCGAGACGGGCTGGTTGTCGACGACGGACGCGTTCAGGAAGACGTCGGCGCCGTCGTACACGTCCGGCATGCCCGACGGCTCGACGGCACCGAGGAAGCGGATGCCCTCTGCGCCGCGCTCGGCCGCCAGGGCGCGGAGCCGGGGCTTCTCGCTGCCGTCACCGACGACCGTGAGCGTGGCCTCGGGACACCGCGCGCGCACGAGCGCGAAGGCCTCGATGACCACGTCGACGCGATAGTGCGGCTCGAGATTGCGCGTCGACAGGAAACGCGGCCGGATCTCCGCGCGGTCGCGGTAGAAGAAGCGACCGAGATCCACCACGTTCGGCACCACACGGACGGCATAGCCGTGACGCTCGAACACCTCGGCCAGGTAGTGCGAGGGAACGACGATCGAGTGCGCGAGACGGAGCCACGGGTGGACCAGCCGTCCCCAGCGGGCGAGATGATCGTCCGCCTCGCCGCTGTGATAGTTCAGGACGACGCGTTTGCCCCAGAGACGCGCCAGCAGCATGGCCGGGACAGGCGCAAGGAGAAACGACCAGTAGGACGCCGAAAAGACGTGGACCACGTCGACCTGGCGAAGGCGCCAGAGACGAGGCACGTAGAGCGCCTCGTTCAGGAGCGTGCGCGCGAACGGGACCCGACGGAGCCACCGGAGGCCGCGCGGGAAGGGGACGTCGATGGACACGAAGAGGATCTGGACGCCGTCTTCGCGGAGCTCCGAGGATCCGCATGCTGGCAGCGACGATTCCGACGACCGGACGCGATGAGCGAAACATGCTGGCGCTCGAAGGTGGTGCAGCGCATGTGCCATTCATGACCCGCGCTCGAGATGCGAGCGTTTCCGCGGGGCCGCCGCTCCTTCGGCGGGTCTACCGTTGCCGTTCCGGCCTGACCGGCGAGCCCCGGGTACGACGATGTGCAACAAATTGGTCTCCACCTTCCCAAATCGTTGCAGCCGCGTCCGGATGACCGTGAACGGAATTCGTCACGCTGCCCCGTGACGGCGTGCGAGCCAGAGCGCGGTTCGCACCGCCGCCCAGCGGCCTCCTGACGAGAGCTGACTCCAGTCGCCGTGCCGCCACCGTGACCGTTCGACGATCCGGAGGGGAAGGGT
>QHRT01000002.1 GCA_003220195.1 Candidatus Rokuibacteriota bacterium
CCATCCGTTTTGCGCGAAGCTGAACACGATCCTCGACGGGGCCGGGTTCGATCGCTTTGCCGAGGAGCAGTGTCAGCGCTTCTACGGTCTGTCTCGTGAAGAGGTTCTCCGGACTCGCGAGGTTCCGTCATCCTTCTATTCGACCGCGACGCGCTTGCCGCGGCGGGCCGCGATGTGCACGCGTCGCGCGTCCCGCCGATCGGTCTTCACTTTCCGTGCGCGTCGCGTACATGGGCGCGTAGTTCGGGTCGGCGACGATGACCTCGTGGCCTACGCTCCGCTCCACCAACCCTCCACGCGGGATTCCGGCCTTCGCCGGAATGGAGTACCGATGAACCAATCGTATCCAAGACACATCAATTTTGAATCCGTGCCTAATTTCAGAGACCTCGGCGGATACAGGACGCGGGACGGGCGCGCCGTGGCATGGAGGCGGTTTTTCAGAAGTGCTGCGCTGCATTCCATGAGCCGACCGGATATTGCCAGGCTCAAAGAGGACATCCGCCCCAGGGCGGTCATAGACCTTAGGACTCCGAGAGAGCCGAACAAACAGCGGGAAATCAGCCTCCTCGGTGAAATGGGCGCGCGGTATCACAACGTACCCTTCAGACCTGATTCGCCTGACTACGTGAAGCAAGAAACGGAGCTTTTCCGCGATGCGACCGATATGGGAGAGCTTTATCTGTACCGCATCCGCCAGCCGGAATTCGGCAAGAGGCTGGTGGACTCGCTGGAGCTGATTGCCGACCGGAACAATCAGCCGCTGGTATTCCATTGCAGCGTGGGCAAGGACAGGACCGGCGTGCTCGCGGCCATGCTCCTGGCGGCTGCGGGCGTGCTAGACGAGGACATTATCCATGACTACACCCTTTCAGCCCCGTTCATGCCGGAACTCCGGGACCACTGGAGAAACGACCCCGCCGCCCCGCCGGAGGTTAAAGAGCTGCCTGATTTCCAGTGGGAAGCCTCGGCTGAATCCATGGCGCACTTTCTTGCGCTGCTCCGCCGGGAATACGGCTCGGCCGCGGGCCATCTCAAGGCGCAAGGCGCAGACAATTCGCTGCTCCAGCGGCTGGAAGAGGCGTTGTTGGTCTAGCGTTCAAGAAGAAAGTTGTATTCGATCATACGAGGCTTCGCTCTTGACGATCTTCCCGGGCGAGTAGCTCACGCTCAGGCTGCCTGGCCTCTGCCACTCCAGCTGGACATCGTTCTGGCCCCTGATGACGAAGACCGGCGATCGCTCTCGTGGATTGAACGGGCCGCCGGCACGCGTGACGAAGACCAGAGTGCTGTAAGCCGTGGTGGCGCCGCAATCCCGCTCCACGACCGCGGCAACGAACTGCCCATCCACAGAGGCAACGCTCTGCCTGATGGCATCGTGACACCCAAACATGGTCAACGTGCGGTTTAGCGTGATTCCTCCGAAGACGAGGATCACGACAGTGACCGCCAGGACCACTGGCCATTTCATTGGCACTTGCCTCTGCGCCGAGCGCCTCGGTGCCTGGCCGATCCCAGCGGTGAGGGCAAGGCATTTTGCACGGGTCGGCGTGGCATTGCCGTAGCTCGCGCGATGCGTGCCTTCGTGTCTAAATACATTCCGTGCCCGCCAAGCCACTGGAGTGTCGTGCCCACGTCGTCGCCGTCCGCGCGCTCGCCCCGCAGATCATCGAGGTCGATCTTGCAATGGACGACCCGCCGGCGCTCGAGTTCGAGGCCGGGCAGTGGGTCTCGGTCCCATTCGGACCGAAGAACGTGCGGGCGTACTCGATCGCCTCGACGCCGGACTCGCCCGATGTCGTGACGCTCTGCGCTGACGTCGCGCCCGGCGGCATCGGGTCACAGTGGTTCCGAGAGCTTCGTCCCGGGTCGATCGTCGAGTTCAAGGCCCCCTTCGGCGGATTCGTGTTCTCGCGCGAAGACCCGCGCCGGGCGCTCTTCGTCGCCGAAGAAATCGGCATCGTTCCGATTTACGCGATGCTCGCGGAGCTCGACCACACAGAGCCGGGACGCCCCGCGACACTCATCCACGGAGGCCGGGATCCCGAGTGGCTGCCCTATCTCGACGCGTTCTCCGCTCGAGCGGAGGCGAATCCGGCGTTCACGTACCGTCCCGTCGTGGAAAGCGCGCCACCGGAGTGGAGTGGCGAGCGTGGATCGCTGGTGGAAGTCGTCGAGCGAGGCGTCACGACAGTGGAGAACCTCGTCGTGTACGTCTCCGGCGGCGGAGAGATGATCCGTCGCCTGCGCGAGATCCTCACCGCGCGAGGTCTCGCCCGCCGCGACTACCGCTGGGAGAAGTTCTGGTGACTACGGTTTCGTCGTCGTGCGGCACAGGTCGTGGAAAGAATCGCTCGCTCAGCGAGCGATTCTTTCACGACCTCTGAGATCCTGGAACAGCTGGAACGCCTCGCGCGGCTTCATCCGCTCGTGCACGACCTTCGAGACCGCCTGGATCATCGCGGCCGGGAACTCGGACTGGAAGATGTTGCGGCCCATGTCCACGCCGGCGGCGCCCTGCTCGATCGCGTGGTACGCCATCGTGAGCGCGTCCAGCTCGGGAAGCTTCTTGCCGCCGGCCATGATGATCGGCACCGGACACGAGGCCGTGACCGTCTCGAAGCCTTCCTCGACGTAATACGTCTTCACGAGCTGGGCGCCCAGCTCCGCGCAGATGCGGCACGACAGGCTGAGGTAGCGCGCGTCGCGTACCATGTCGCGTCCGACGGCGGTGACGCCGAGCACCGGGATGCCCGAGCGATACCCGATGTCCACGAGCCGCGTCATGTTGTGCACGGTCTGCGTCTCGAAGTCGGCGCCGACGTACACCTGCACGGCGAGCGCGGCGACGTTCAGGCGCACGGCGTCGTCGAGGTCGACCGCGAGCTGCTCGTTCGACAGCTCTTTCAAGATGCTCGGCCCGCCGCTCGCGCGCAGCACGATGCCGCGGCCGTACGACGAGGGAATCGTGGAACGGAGCACGCCGCGCGTCAGCATCAGCGCGTCGCTGTACGGCAGGAGCGGCACGATGCTGACGTCCACGCGCTCGAGGCCGCTCGTGGGCCCTTGCATGTAGCCGTGATCGATCGCGAGCATGACGGTGCGGCCGGTGTCCGGACGGAAGATGCGCGCGAGCCGGTTCTGCATGCCCCAGTCGAGCGCGTTCGAGCCCTTCAGGAAGAACGCCTCTTTGCGCGGCGGGACGTCGAGGTAGTAGTTCTTCGTGTCCTTCGCGTCGGTGTCTGGCACGGCCGTCTCCTCTTCGTTCCGTTCGTGAAGTCCTCGGAATCTCGAGGGCGAGTCTAGCACGCTGCTAGACTCTGACTTCCAGGGAGGACGCTGACGTGACGGAGCTCACAGGCGGAGAACTGGTGGCCCGCGTGCTGAAAAATGCGGGAGTCGGCCACGTGTTCACGCTCTGCGGAGGGCACGTGCTCCCGATCTACGACGGATGCCTCAGCGAGGGAATCCGTCTGGTCGACGTGCGGCACGAGCAGGCGGCCGCGCATGCGGCCGGCTCACGCGCGGGATCGGCGTCGTCATCGTCGCGCCCGGCCCGGGCGTGACCGATGCGGTGACCGGCATCGCGAACGCGCATGCCGCGCGCAGTCCCGTGCTCCTGATCGGCGGCGCCGCGCCGCTCGGGCTGCGCGGTCTCGGCGCGCTCCAGGAAATGGAGCAGGTCGCGCTGCTCCGGCCGATCACGAAAGGCGCGTGGTCGGTGGCGGAGACGCGCCAGATTCCCGAAGTGCTGACGACCGCGATTCGCACCGCGCTGTCCGGCCGGCCGGGGCCGGTCTTCGTGGAGATCCCGGTCGATCTCCTGCTGAACCGCATCGAGCTCCGGCTCGCGCCGATTCCCGAGCGCTACGTCCATCGCTCCGCGATGCCGGGCGATCCGGATCTCGTCGTCAAGCTCGGCCATCTCCTGTCTCGCGCCGAGCGCCCCGTGGTCATCGCCGGAAGCGGCGTGTGGTGGGACGACGCGGTGAAGCCGCTCGGTTCGTTCGCCGACGCGACCGGTGTGCCGACCTTCATGAACGGCGCCGGCCGCGGGAGTCTCCCGCACGATCATCCGCTCGCGTTCGCGCAGGCGCGCGGCTTCGCGCTCGCGAACGCCGATTTCGTCCTTGTCCTGGGAGCGCCGCTCGATTTCCGACTCGGTTACGGCCGGACGCCGACATTCGCGGAGGACGCGCTCGTCGCAATGGTCGATTGCGACCCGGTCGAGCTCGGACGTAACCGTCCGCTCGAGGTCGGGATCACGGGGCACATCGGTCGCGTGCTCGAGCAGCTCGTCGACGTGCTGCCGGCGGCGCTGCCCGCGCGCTGGGAGGAGTGGCGGCGACGCGTCGACGTCCGGGAGCGGGAGGCGCGCGCGAAGCTCGACGCGCTCTGCGTCGCTGACGACGTCCCGATCTCGCATTACCGCTGGGCCGCGGAGATCGCGTCCGCCATCACGCCGGACACGATCGTCGTCGGTGACGGCGGCGATGTCGTCGGCTGCGCGTCGAAGATCGTGCGCCTCTCGCGCGCTGGCCAGTGGCTCGATCCCGGCCCGTTCGGATGCCTCGGCATCGGGCCCTCGTTCGCGATCGCCGCCAAGCTGCTCCATCCGGATCAGCGCGTCCTGCTCATCGCCGGCGACGGCGCCTTCGGACTGAACGGCATGGAGATGGAGACCGCGGTGCGCTTCGGGCTGCCGCTCACGTGCATCGTCGGGAACGACGGCGGGTGGGGGCAGATCCGCAATCCGCAGCTCTCGTTCTGGGGCAGCGAGCGCGCGGTCGCGACGTCCTTGCCGACGACCCGCTACGACCTGATGGTGGAGGCGCTCGGCGGCCGCGGCCTCTTCGTCACGGATCCGCGCGAGATCGGACCCGCGCTCGAACGGGCGCTCGGGTCGAGCGACGTCTGGTGCATCAACGTCGCGCTCGATCCGGAGGCGTATCGCCGGACGGGTCAGGTCTCGATGGCGATTTGAAGATCACGGTCCTCTGTCCGCACCTGCGCATCGCGGGCGGCGTTCGAGCGATCCTCACCTACGCCGATCGTCTTGCCGGTCGCGGCCACGATGTCGAGCTCGTCGTGCCCGCAAAACACACGATCGCCCTGTGGCAGCCGAGTCGACGAGCAGCGCCGACCTGGTTTGGACCGTTCCGGCCGCGCCTCAGCTGGGTCAGTCGGTGGCGCGCCGACCGGTTGCCGGCCGCCGATGTTCTGCTGGCGACCGCGTGGCAATCCGCGCCCGTCGTCGCGGAGGCGCCGCCGTCGTGCGGAGCGAAGTTCTACCTGATCCAGCACGACGAGAGCCTCTATCACGGACAGCCGGACGCCGTGAACGCCACGTACCGGTTGCCGCTCCGGAAGGTCGTGATCTCGACGTGGCTGCGCGAGATCATGCGCGACCGTTTCGCCAGCGACGCGGAACTGCTCGTGACGCCGGTGGACCCGGCGCTGTTCCATCCGGTCGACGTTCAGGTCGGGACGCCGCGTCCACGCGTGCTGATGCTGCATCACCACTACGCCTGGAAGGGTGTCGCCGACGGTCTCGAGGCGGTCCGCCGCGTGAAGCAACGCCGGGCGACGCTCCATCTGGTCGGGTTCGGGCTCGACGCGCCGCGCGCCGGTGAACCCTACGACGAGTTCCATCCGGATCTTCCGCAGACGGGTCTCGCGAGGCTCTACTCGAGCTGCGACGTGTATCTTTGCCCGTCCTGGGACGAAGGGCTCGGCATGCCGCCGATGGAGGCGATGGCGTGCGGCGCCTCGCTGGTCACGTACGACAACGGCGGTTGCCGTGATTATGCGAAGGATGGCGAGACCGCGCTGGTCGCGCGACGCCGGGACGTCGGCGACCTCTGCGACAAGCTCGAGCGAATCGCGACCGACGAGCCGCTTCGTGCGAAGATCGCGAGGGCCGGTCAGGAATTCGTCCGGACGGCGTTCGACTGGGAGCGCGCGGTGAACCGGATGGAACAGCTCTTCACGGAGGCGCGCCCCCGAAGGAGGCCATCATGAGAGTGGGATTCATCGGGCTCGGAACGATGGGCGGCAGCATGGCGCTGAACCTGATCCGCGGCGGTCACCAGCTCACCGTGAACGACATCCGGCGGGAGATGGCCGATCGTCACCTGGCCGCCGGCGCGAAGTGGGCGGACACGCCGCGCGACGTCGCGCAGGCCAGCGACGTCGTCTTCACGTCGCTGCCGGGACCAAAGGAGATGGAACAGGTCGCGCTCGGCGACGCCGGGCTCTTCGCCGGGATGCGCCAGGATACGGTCTACTTCGATCTGACGACCAATGACCCGGCGCTCGTGCGCCGCGTGCATGCGCAGTTCGCCACTCGAGGCATTCACGTGCTCGACGCGCCGGTGAGCGGCGGCCCGAAGGGCGCCGCGTCACGCAAGCTCGCGCTCTGGGTCGGTGGCGACGAGAAGATCTTCACAAGGGAGAAAGCCGCGCTCGACGCGATCGGCGATCAGCCCTACTACGTCGGGCCGATCGGATCCGGCTCGGTGGCGAAGCTCGTCCACAACTGCACCGGCTACGTCTTGCAGACCGCGCTCGCCGAGGTGTTCACGATGGGCGTGAAGGCCGGCGTCGATCCACTCGCGATCTTCAAGGCGGTACGGCAGGGGGCCCTCGGGCGCCGGCGCACGTTCGACGGGCTCGTCGACCAGTTCCTGCCGGGGACGTTCGACCCTCCGGCGTTCGCGCTCCGGCTCGCGAAAAAAGACGTGACGCTCGCGACGGCGCTGGGCCGCGAGGTCGGCGTGCCGATGCGGCTGGCCAACCTCGCGCTGGAGGAATTGACGGAGGCGC
This sequence comes from Candidatus Rokuibacteriota bacterium, assembly GCA_003220195.1. Lineage (GTDB taxonomy): Bacteria > Methylomirabilota > Methylomirabilia > Rokubacteriales > CSP1-6 > AR8. The sequence goes on from QHRT01000002.1 coordinate 6,826, forward strand.
TGAACCGAGGCTGGGGCGACCGCGACTCGCGAGTCGCGATGCTCCTGCAAGAAGAGCGCGCCGGCGTCGAGATCCGCCTCCCGCCCGCGGAGGTGCGCGCGGCGCTCTCGGAAGGGGGTGACTGACCCCCGGGGCTTCACGCGAGCGCGGGACCCGCGTGCTAAAATTTGCGGCGATGCCGATTTACGAATACGAATGCGGGGATTGCCGGCGACGGGTGAGCTTGCTCGTGCTCCGGCCGTCGACGGCGCCGGCCCCGACGTGCCCGCGCTGCGGCGGCACCGCGCTCCACCGTCTGATGTCCCGCTTCGCCACCGTGAAGTCGGAGGAGGCGCGGCTCGAGTCACTCGCGGACTCGCCCGACATGGGCGATTTCGACGAGAACGACCCTTCGAGCGTCGCCCGGTTCATGAAGAAGATGGGCAAGGAATTCGGCGACGAGCTGGGCGACGACTTCGACTCCGCGGTCGACGAGGCGATGGCCGAAGGTGCGGACGACGAACCCGCGGCGTCGGGTTCCTCATCTGATCTCTCAGAGGAGCTGTGACCCGAGCGTCGTGAAAGTCGAAACCCTGGACCGGCTGGAGGCGGTCGGCGCGGCCGCCTGGCGTGATCTGCACGCCGCCTCTCATCTCCGCTCCCCATTTCTCTCCTTCACATGGCAGCGGGAATGGGCCCGCGCATTCGCATCGACCCGGCGAGTCGAAGTCCGGACGGTGAAGGACGACACGGGTCACCTGATCGCCGTGCTGCCCCTCTACGAAGCGGAGCCGGGCCTTCTGCGCCTGGTCGGCGGCACCGACGTCTCGGATTATCTCGACCTCGTCGTGGCGGCGGGACGCGAGGAGGACGCGTGGGGCGCGCTCCTCCAGGCGCTGGCCGGGGGGACAGGTGTCTGGGACCTGCACGTGGTCCCGGCCGCGTCGGCGACGGCGACCACCGTTCCGGCCCTGGCGCGCGCGCTCGGACTGACGGCGACCGTGACACCGGAGGAACGATGTCCGGTGCTCGCATTGCCGCGCTCCTGGGAGCACTACCTCGAGCGGCTTCCCTCGAAGCACCGGCACGAGATGCAGCGAAAGATCCGACGATTCCAGCGCGAGCTTCCCGAAGCCCGCGTCGCGTGCGCCGACCGGCCCGCCGAGGTCGAGACGCGCTTCGGAGATTTCCTCGACCTGCATCGGCGCTCGCACGTCGGCAAGGCCCGGTTCATGGACGCGCGAATGGAAGGATTCTTCCGCCGCGTGATCGCCGCGCTCGCGACCGACGGGATGGCGCGCCTCTGGTTCCTCGATACGCCGAGTGGACCGATCGCGTCGTTCATCTGCGTCGAATGGGACGGGACGGTCGGCCTCTACAATTCCGGATTTCATCCGGCGAGCGCCGCGCTCTCCCCGGGGCTGGTGCTCCTGGCGCACCTGATCGAGGACGCCATTCTGCGGGGCAAGCGGACGTTCGACTTCTTGCGCGGCGAAGAGCGATACAAGTACGAGTTCGGCCCCGTCGTCGCCGAGGAGCTCGTCACCGTGCGGATCGAGTCGCCGTCGGGAGTGACCACCGCATGAACCTCCGCGTCGCGATGCTCAGCGTTCACACCTGTCCGCTCGCCGCGCTCGGCGGCAAGGAGACGGGCGGGATGAACGTGTACGTGCGCGAGGTCGGCCGCGAGCTCGGCCGCATGGGCGTCGAGGTCGACGTGTTCACGCGCTCGCAGAACTGCGACACGCCGGCGGTGGTGTCGATGGGGCCGGGCGTGCGCGTGATTCATCTACCGGCCGGCCCCGAGGCGCCGATGCCGCGCGAGCACGTGTGGCAGCACCTCGACGAGTTCGTCGATCACCTCGATGCCTGGCGCCTGACGCGCGGCGGTGACTACGACCTGCTGCACGCCCACTACTGGCTGTCGGGCGTCGCGGCGCTCGCGCTGCGCGAACGGTGGAGCGTGCCCGTCGTACAGATGTTCCACACGCTGGGGCGGCTCAAGAACGGCGTCGCGCGAAGCGGCGCGGAGCTCGAGCCGGATCTGCGCATCGCCGAGGAGACGCGCATCGTCGCCGAGGTCGATCGGATCGTGGCGGCCAGCGACGTCGAGCGCACGGAGCTCGTGCGCCAGTACCGCGCGTCGTCCGGACGCGTCAGCGTCATTCCGTGCGGCGTCGACACCGCGCTCTTCACGCCCGGCGATCGCGACGCCGCGCGCGCCGCGCTCGGTCTCGACGCCGGACCGGTGCTGCTCTACGTGGGCCGGCTGTCGCCGATCAAGGGGCTCGAGACTCTGCTGGACGCGCTTGCCCTGGTGCGGGAGCGCGGGACGCCCGCGCGGCTGCTCGTGGTCGGCGGCGACACCGACGAGCCGCTGGACGGGCACCAGAGTCGCTTGCGCGAGCGCACCGAGCGACTCGGGCTCGGTCCGCACGTCGCGTTCCTCGGCGCCCAGCCGCAGCCGTCGCTCCGCACGTACTACGTCGCCGCCGACGCGACGGTGATGCCGTCCTATTACGAATCGTTCGGCATGGTGGCGCTCGAAGCGATGGCGTGCGGCAGTCCGGTGATCGCGTCCCGCGTCGGCGGGCTCGCGACGACGGTGCGCGACCGCGTCACCGGCTTCCTCGTGCCGGAAGGCGACGTGGCGGCGCTGGCCGACCGGATCGCCGAGGTGCTCGGCGATCCCGATCTCGGCGTGCGCCTCGGCCTCGAAGGCGTGCGCTGGGCCGCGCAGCACCGGTGGCCGTGCGTGGCGGAAGCCGTGTGCCGGACGTACGCGTCGCTCGAGCCGAGCGCGGGCCATCACCTGGCCTCCGCGCGCTGCCACGAATAGCGCTACACTCCCGCCCACATGGGCGTGCTGTTGTCCGTGCAATCCCTCGTCACCCAGTTCTCGACCTCGAGCGGGATCGTGCGCGCCGTCGACGGCGTCTCGTGGGACGTCGACGAAGGCGAGACGGTGGCGCTCGTCGGCGAATCCGGCTGCGGCAAGAGCGTGACGGCGCTGTCGATCATGAGGCTGGTCGCCCAGCCCGCGGGCCGGATCGTGTCGGGACACGTGGTCTTCAAGGGTCGCGATCTCTTGACGCTGTCCGAGGAAGAGATGCGGCGCGTGCGCGGACGCGAGATCGGCATGATCTTCCAGGAGCCGATGACCTCGCTCAATCCCGTCCTGACCGTCGGCCGCCAGCTCACCGAAGGCCTCGAGATCCACCTCGCGATGCGCCAGACCGATGCGCGCGCTCGCGCGGTGGAGCTCCTCGGCATGGTCGGCTTCTCGGATCCGGCGCGCCGACTGACGCAGTATCCGCACCAGTTCAGCGGCGGGATGAGGCAGCGCATCGTGATCGCGATGGCGCTCGCCTGCAACCCGCCGCTCGTGCTGGCCGACGAGCCGACGACCGCGCTGGACGTCACCATCCAGGCGCAGATCCTCGAGCTGATGAAGGCCCTGTCCCGCCGGCTCGGCGTGGCGATGCTGATCATCACGCACAACCTGGGCGTCGTGGCGCGCTATGCCGACCGCGTCAACGTGATGTACGCGGGCCGCATCGTGGAGCGCGCGAGCGCGCGCGAGCTGTACCGGAATCCGCGGCACCCGTACACGCTCGGGCTCTTGCGCTCGGTTCCGCGCCTCGACGAGCCGCGGCGGGCGCGACTTCAGCCGATCGAGGGCCAGCCTCCGGATCTCACGCGGTTGCCGACGGGCTGCTCGTTCCGGCCGCGGTGCGCGTTCCGCGTGGAGTACTGCGCCACCGAGGAGCCCCCGCTGCGCGAGGTGCCGGATGCGACGCACGTCAGCGCGTGCTGGGAGGCCGAGCGCGTCGGATCGTCAAATGGGGGGCCCCGAAATGGCCCCCCAAGCCCCCCCGCGCTCGGAAGCACCTCGGCCCAGCCGGGGCGCTCCTCGAGGCACGGTGAGTAAAGTTCTCGCGACAAGCGAGCCGCCGATCCTCGAGGTGAAGAACCTCGTGAAGCATTTCCACGTCGGCGGTGGGCTCTTCGGCGGCAAGGCCGGCGTCGTCCGCGCCGTCGACGGCGTCAGCTTTTTCATCCAGCGTGGCGAGACGCTCGGGCTCGTGGGCGAATCCGGCTGCGGCAAGACCACGACGGGTCGCTGCATCCTGCAGCTCGAGCGGCCGACCAGCGGCAGCGTCATCTTCGAGGGCGCGGACCTCACGACGGTGTCGCCGGACGATCTTCGTCGCGTGCGCCGGCGGATCCAGGTGATCTTCCAGGACCCGTACAGCTCGCTGAATCCGCGGATGACCGTCGGGCAGATCATCGCCGAGCCGATGGCGGTGCACCGGATCGTCACGGATGCCCGGGCGCGGGCCGCACGCGTGCGAGACCTGCTCGAACGCGTGGGGCTCTTGCCCCGGCACGCCGACCGCTACCCGCACGAGATGTCGGGAGGTCAGCGCCAGCGGGTCGGTGTCGCCAGAGCGCTCGCGATGGAGCCGTCGCTGATCATCTGCGACGAGCCGGTCTCCGCGCTGGACGTCTCGATCCAGGCGCAGATCATCAACCTGCTCGAGGATCTCCAGGCGGATCTCGGGCTGACCTATCTCTTCATCGCGCACGACCTCGCGGTGGTGCGCCACATTTCCGACCGCGTCGCCGTCATGTACCTCGGCAAGGTCGTCGAGATCGCGGATCGCAAGGCGCTCTACGACGATCCGCTTCACCCCTACACGCAGGCGCTCCTCGCCGCCGTCCCGATCCCGGATCCGGAGCTCGAGGCGCGCCGCGAGCACGCGATCGTGCTCGGCGAAGTGCCGAGCCCTCTCAATCCGCCGTCGGGCTGTGTCTTCCATCCCCGATGTCCGATCGCGATCGAACGCTGTCGCGTCGACGTTCCCGAGCTCCGCGAGGTGAAGCCGGGACACTGGGCGGCCTGTCACTTGGCGTGACGTCGGCGATTTGACGGCACCGGTGCGGGTCGCTACGCTGCGCCGCACAGTTCCGGGATCGTCTGTCTCAGCAGTCGTCGGCTTTTGTTCACGGTGCCCGACCCGCCGGGGGAGGTGCTCGATGCGTCACTCGTTGGCCTCGCGCTGGCTCAGCCTCGTCGTGCTCGCCTCACTGTCCTGTGCGCTGGTCGGGTGGCTCGCCGCCCGGTCATTCGCGCAGGACAAGCCACGGTCGGGTGGGGAGCTGATCTTCGTCGTGCCGTCAGAGCCGCCCTCGTACGACGCCCATCGGGAAGAGACGTTCGGCGTCATTCACCCCCTGGCGCCGCACTACAACACGCTGCTCCGGACGGATCCGTTCGATCGCACCGGTACCAAGCCGGTCGGCGACCTCGCGGAGTCGTGGACCGTCTCGAAGGACGGCCGGACCTACACGTTCAAGATCCGGAAGGGCGTCAAGTTCCACGACGGCAGCGAGCTCACCGCGAAGGACGTGAAGGCGTCGTACGACAAGATCGTCTTCCCGCCGCAGGGCGTGGCCTCCGATCGGCAGGGGCAGTACACCAACGTCGAGGCGGTGCAGGCGCTTGATCCGAACACCGTGGTGTTCCGGCTGAAGTTCCCGCAGGGCTCGTTCCTCTCGTCCGTCGCGTCGCCGTGGAACTGGATCTACAAGGCCGACATCCTGGCGAAGGACCCGCGCTGGTACGAGACGCACGTGATGGGGACGGGGCCGTTCACGTTCGTCGAGCACGTCAAGGGCTCGCACTGGGTCGGCAAGAAGAATCCGAACTACTGGGACAAGGGCAAGCCGTACCTCGACGGGTACCGCGCGATCTTCGTGAAGGATTCCGCGGCGCAGGTGGCGGCCGTGCGCGGCGACCGCGCGCACATCCAGTTCCGCGGCTTCTCGCCCGCCGAGCGGGACAGTCTGGTCCAGGCGCTCGGCCCGAAGATCACCGTGCAGGAGAGCCCCTGGGACTGCGTGCTGCTGGTCGCGCTGAATCACGAGAAGAAGCCGTTCGACGACAAGCGCGTGCGTCGGGCGCTCACGCTGGCGCTCGATCGGTACCAGGGCTCGCAGGCGCTCTCGAAGATCGCGATCGTGAAAGAGGTCGCCGGCGTCGTGGTGCCGGGCACGCCCTTCGCGACGCCGCCCGCGGAGCTCGAGAAGCTGGCCGGATATTCACGTGACATCGCGAAATCACGAGCGGAGGCGAAACGGCTCCTGAAGGAGGCGGGCGTTCCGGACGGATTCTCGTTCACCTTCAAGAACCGCGGCATCCCGATGCCGTACGAGCCGGTCGGCGTCTGGCTGATCGACCAGTGGCGGCAGATCGGCGTCAACGTCAGGCAGGAGGTCGTGGAGGCGGCGGCGTACTACGGCCAGGTTCTCCGGCCCGGAAACTACGAGGCCGCCATGGACTTCCAGTGCGGCTACATCGTGGAGCCCGACCTCGACGTCTACAAGTTCCAGTCGAAAGAGATCAGCCCGGCGAACTACAGCCGCTACACGGACAAGACGCTCGACGACCTCTTCACGAAGCAGAGCCGCGCACAGGACCCGGAGGAGCGGAAGAAGTTCATCCGGGACTTCGAGAAGAGGCTGCTGGACGACGAGGCGCATTACCTCTACACGCTGCAGTGGCACCGGATCATCCCGCACAGCGCCAGGGTCAAGGGGTGGACGATCACGCCGAGCCACTATCTCAACAACCAGCTCGATACCGTGTGGTTGACCCAGTGATCCGATGACGGCCGCATGACGAAGTACGTCGTCAAGCGCCTGCTGCTCATGATCCCGACCCTCGTCGGGGTCGCCGTGCTCGTGTTCTTCCTGATGCGCGTCGTGCCGGGCGACGTCGTGGAGCTGCGCTTCGCGGGCGAGAGCTCGTTCGCCTCGAAGGAGAACCTCGACAAGGAGCGCGCGCGCCTGGGGCTCGACAAGCCGCTCTGGAAGCAGTTCGTCGACTGGATGGGCGGCATCGCCCGGCTCGATTTCGGCGTGTCCATGTGGACGGGCGCGCCGATCATCGAGGAGATCCGGCTCCGGTTCGCGCTGAGCCTGCAGCTCGCGATCATGTCGACCTTGATCGCGGTGCTGCTCGCGATTCCCCTCGGCGTGCTGGCCGCGCTCAAGCAGGACACGTGGGTCGACTACGCCGTGCGGATCTTCTCCATCGCGGGACTCGCGACGCCCTCGTTCTGGCTTGGCATCGTCTTCATTCTGATGCTCCTCATCGTGTTCAAGTGGCTGCCGCCGATGGTGTACACGCCGTTCTGGGTCAATCCGGTCCAGAACCTGGCCCAGCTCATCTGGCCGGCGCTCGCGGTCGGGTACCGGTACTCGGCGGTGGCGATGCGCATGACCCGCTCGGCCATGCTCGAGGTGCTGCGCGAGGACTACATCCGCACCGCGCGCGCGAAGGGCCTCTGGGAGAAGCTCATCCTGTCCCGGCACGCGCTGAAGAACGCGATGCTCCCCGTCCTCACCGTGATCGCCCTCGAGTTCGCGTTCCTGATGGGCGGCCTCGTCGTGACCGAACAGGTCTTCAACCTGAACGGCCTCGGGCTCCTCTTCGTCGAGTCGGTCGCGCACCGCGACTACACGCTGACGCAAGCCCTCGTGCTGCTGGTCGCGGCCGTCTTCATCTTCGTCAACTTCCTGGTCGAGCTCGCGTACGCGTGGATCGACCCGCGGATCAAGTTCCGATGAGCAGTGTTCCTCGACGGATCGACGACGTCGCGGAGCTTGGCACCGACGAAGCCCGGCGCTCGTGGCTCGCGACCGTGTGGGAATTCTCGCGACGCCGGCCGCTCGGCGCGATCGGCGGCGCCATCGTGCTGCTGAACCTGATCGTGGCCGTCGGCGCCAACGTGCTCGCGCCCTACGACCCGGTCGCGACCGATTACGGCGCGATGCTGGCGCGCCCATCGGCCGCGCACTGGCTCGGCACGGACGCCTACGGCCGCGACGTGCTGTCGCGGATTGTCTACGGCTCGCGGACGGCGATGCTCGTGGGCTTCTCGTGCGCGGTGCTCGGCGCCACGATCGGGGCGGTGATCGGAGTCGGCAGCGCCTATTTCGGCGGCCGGGTCGACCTGATCGTGCAGCGCGTGATGGACATCTTTCTCGCGTTCCCGCTCATCATCCTGGCGCTCGCCGTCGTGTCGATCCTGGGCACCGGGATCTGGAACGTGATCCTCGCGATCACGGTGCCGATGATTCCGCGCGCCGCGCTCGTCAGCCGCTCGAGCGCGCTCGCGATCCGCGAGATGCCGTACGTCGACGCGGCGCGCGCGGCGGGGTTCCGCCACGTCCGGATCATCCTCCGGCACATGCTGCCGAACGTCATGGCGCCTTATCTGATCATGCTGACCGCGTACCTGGGGCAGGCGATCCTGCTCGAGGCGTCGCTCTCGTTCCTCGGGCTCGGCGTCGCGGAGCCGACGGCGGCGTGGGGACTCATGCTTCGCGGCGCGGCGGTGCAATTCGCCGAGTCGGCGCCGTGGATGGCGATCTTTCCCGGGCTGGCGATCAGCCTGGCGGTCTTCGCGTTCAATCTGTTCGGCGATTCCCTGCGCGACGCGCTCGACCCGCGCCTTCGCACGCAGTAGCGCGAAGCGTCACACCCCGAGGTAGTACTTCTTCACCAGCTCGTGCTCGCGGAGCTCCGCCGTCGCGCCCGAAAACGCGATCTGGCCGTGCACGATGATGTAGCCGCGGTCCGCGATCTTCGTCGCCTGGTTGAAGTTCTGCTCGGCCATCAGCACCGTCAGCCGGTAGCGATCTTTCAACTCCTTGATCTTCGCGATCACCCGGTTCACCAGCACCGGCGCCAGCCCCACGGACGGTTCGTCGACGAGCAGGATCGTCGGCGCCGCCATCAGCGCGCGCCCGATGGCGAGCATCTGCTGCTCGCCGCCCGACATGTTGCCGGCGAGCTGCTTGCGCCGGCTCTGGAGCACGGGAAACGCCTCGAAGCAGAACGCCAGATTTCTCGGTATGTCGCGGCGGGCGCCGTCGCGGAACGCGCCCAGCAACAGATTCTCCTCAACCGTGAGCTTCGGAAAGAGCCGCCGGCCTTCGGGCACCAGCGTGATGCCGAGATGCACGATCTCCTCGGGCGCGCGTCCGATCAGCTCCATGCGCTGGCCGTCACGCTCGAGCGTGATCTCGCCGGCGTCGGGCCGCACGATGCCCATGATGCAGTTGATCAGCGTGCTCTTGCCGTTGCCGTTCGTGCCGAGCAGCGCGACGGTCTCACCCTCGCGCACTTCGAGCGACACGCCGTGCAGGACGCGGACGGCGCCGTAGCCGGCGTCGACGTCGCGGATCACGAGCCGGCTCGCCATCGTCACTCGCCGAGATAGGCGCGCTCGACCCGCGGGTCCGCCAGGATCGCGTCCGGCTGCCCCTCGGCGATCTTCTCGCCCGCGTCGAGCACCGCGATGCGCTCCGAGAAGCGCATCACCGCGCGCATGATGTGCTCGATCATGATGATCGTGATGCCTCGCTGATTCAGCTCGAAGAGGATCGCCAGGATGTCGTCCACCTCGCTCGCCGAGAGCCCGGCCATCGCTTCGTCCGAGACCAGGAGCTTCGGGCCGGCGGCCATCGCGCGCGCCAGCTCGAGCTTCCGCATCTCGATCTGCGTGAGCGCGCCGGAGCGCACCCGGGCCTTCGGGGCCAACCCCACGAGGGTGAGGATCGACATCGCGTGCTCGACCGCCCCGTCCGTCCTCTCGTGGCCGCTGTACTCGAGCGGGATCAGGAGGTTGTCGAGGACGGTCATGCTGACGAACGGCTTCGGGATCTGAAAGCTGCGCGCGATGCCGAGCCGCGTCCGTCGATGCGCCGGCAGCGTGGTCACGTCCTGGCCGGCGAACACGATCCGGCCGCCGTCGGCGCGCAGCGTGCCGCTGATGCAATTGATCAGCGTCGTCTTGCCCGAGCCATTCGGGCCGATCAGTCCGAAGCGCTCGCCCTGCCGGATCGACAGGCTGACCGCCGACAGCGCCTGGAAGCCGCCGAAGCGCTTGGTGACCTGCTGCACGTCGAGGAACGCGCCGCTCGTCACGTGGCTTTTCCGTGCGCCAGCCGCACGTCCCCCTCGCGGCGTCGCGCGAGCCGCTGGATCAAGCCGACGATGCCTTCGGGAGCGAGAATCACGAACGCCACCAGGATGACGCCGACGATCAGGAGGTTCAGCGCCGACGAGATCGTCACGGTGGCGACCTGCTGGGCCGTGCCGAGCAGGACCGCGCCGATGATGGGCCCGACCCACGTGGTGCTGCCGCCGATCATCGGCATGGCGAGACTGTTCACCGCGTAGTTCAGATCGAACACGCTTCCGGGCTCCACGAACGTCACGAAGTAGGGAAATGGTGCGCCGGCCAGTCCCATCAGCGCGCCGCTGACCGTCGTGGCGACGAGCTTCAGCCTGAGCGTCGGCACCCCCATGCATTCCGCCGCTTCCTCGTTGTCCCGGATGGCCGCGAGCCCGCGTCCGATCCACGAGTGCTCGATCCATGCGGCGACGCCGACGGCGAAGAGTGCCAGGATCAGCATCACCTCGAAGAGGAACTGGACGTAGTGGCCGAAGAGCGGCGCGGTGGCCGGGCGGATGAGCGAGAGCCCGCGCGCGCCGCCCGTGTATTCCCAGTTGACGAACAGGGTCTGGAGCACGACGGCGAGCGCGAGCGTGGCGATGGAAAAGAACACGCCGCGCAGGCGCAGCGTCAGGTAGCCGATGCCGAGGCCGAGCAGTCCGGCGACGGCCGCGCCGCCGACGAGCTGGAGTCCGAGCGGCGCGTTCATCATCTTGATCAGCACGACCGACGTGTAGGCGCCGAGGGCGAAGAACGCCGGGGTGCCGAAGTTCACGTAGCCCGTGTAGCCCCCGAGGATGTTCCACGCGGTCGCCAGCACGACGTACTGGAGGATCACGTAGGCGGCGAAGTAGTAGTACTGGTTCGTCAGCACGCGGCTCACCAGGAACCCGGCGACGACGACCAGTGCGGCGACCGCGAGGAAGGCCCGCTGCGACACGCGCTACCTGCCGAAGAGTCCGGATGGCCGGACGGCGAGCGCCAGCAGCAGCACGCCGAAGGAGACCGCGACGCCCCACGCCGGCCCGTAGAACGTCGCCGTCAGACTTTCAGCGACGCCGAGCATCAGCGCGGCGACGAGCGTCCCGCCGATCGATCCCATCCCGCCGAGCACCGTCACCGCGAACGCGCGACCGATGTACTCGCGATTCATCGCCGGCTCGACGGGCCCGATCATGATCAGCAACGCTCCCGCGACGCTCGCCGTCGCGCTCGCCAGCGCGAACGCGAGCCGTTTGACCTTGAACGGGTTCGCCCCCATCAGCCGCAGCGCGAACGCGTCCTGCGCCACGCCCTGGATCGCGCGGCCGTAGAACGTTCGCGACAGGAAGAGGTAGAGCAGCGCGGTCAGCGACACGCCGGCCACGCAGGGAATCAGCAGCCGGAACGGAAGGCCGACGGGTCCCAGGTGAAGGCTCTCGCCGATGTATCGCGCCTCCACGAGCCGGTAATCGACGCCGAACTGGAGCAGGAGCCCGACCTCGACGATGAAGAGGATGCCGAAGAAGAAGACGAGCCCGCGGAGCGACTCGGCGCCTTTGCGCTCGAAGCTCGCGTAGTAGAGCTGGTAGAGCAGCGCGCCGAGCACGAAGAAGAGCGGCGTGAACAGGACCCCCGCGAGGATCGGATCCATGCCGAAGCGGCTGTTCATCGTGTAGACGAGGTACGCGCCGAACATCACGAAGACCGGATGCGCCAGGTTTGCGATGTCGAGGAGGCCGAAGGAGACCGCGATGCCGAGACTGACGGCGGCGTAGAAGCCGCCGAGCAGGACGCCGGCGGCGAGGGCGTTGAGGAAGAGGTCGAGCGAGAACACGGCCCTCGCGCCGGCGCCGTGCGTCGACTACTTCACTTTCGAGTACGGATAGATCAGCGTGCCCGACCTGTACTTGTCGGGCGCCACGATCGGACGCTTGCCCGGCTTCTTGAACTGCTCGAGGTCCGAGGTCTCGATCCCCTGGTACTGGACCATCAGCACGCGGGACGTCTCCCACTCGCCGTTCTTGCCGAACTTCACCTTGCCGACGATCGTGTCGTGCTCGTTCTTCCGGATGTAGTCGGCCAGCTTCTGCTGGTCGAGGCTCTTCGTCCCGTTGATCGCGTGCTCGAGGACCTGACAGTACGCGTAGGCCCACGGCGGGAGGTAATGCCCGAGCGGATCGACGCCCTCCTTCTCGGCGCGGGCCTGGTAGCGCTTCAAGAAGTCCTCGATGCCCGGGAACTTCAAGGTGGGCTCCGGGACCCAGTAGTCGTAGTTCACGATCCCGTTCATCTTCGGCCCGAGCTTCGTCAAGAGGGCGGTGAACTGCAGACCCACCATGCCGCCCCCGAACAGCTTCGGCTTGAGCCCGACTTCGTGGGCCGCCTGGACCATCAGCGCGGAGTCCGGCGGATAGGATGCGACGAAGACGATGTCCGGATCGAGCGCCTTGATCGCGCGCGCGACCGAGGTGAGGTCCGTGGTGTTGGGCGGGTAGGTCGCATCGTAGACGATCTTCAAGCCGTACTTCTTGATGACCTCGCGTGCGCCGGCGAGTGCGTTGTGCGGATATTCGGCGTCCGCGCCGACGATGGCGACGGTCTGCGGCTTCGGCGTCTGCTTGACCGCCAGCTCCCAGAACGGCAGCGAGACCTCGACCGCGGGGTTCTGTCCCGCGGGCAGGATCTGGAAATAGTTCGGGTACTGGAACTTCTCGTTGTTGGCCAGGCCGAAGAGCCCGAGGAAGAGAAGCTTCCGATCGATGACGATCGGCATTGCCGGCGCGATCATGTTCGTGCCGTAGCCCGACATGACGATGTCGACCTTGTCCACGTCGAGGAGCTTCGAGTAGATGGCCGGCACCGTCGCCGGCTTGGTCTGGTCGTCGTAGTAGATGAGCTGGACTTGCCGGCCGAGCAACCCGCCCTTCTTGTTCACGTCCTCGGCCCACATCTGCATCGCCATGAGCGCGGGCTTGCCGTTGGCCGCGAGGCCGCCGGTCAGCGCCATGCCGAGGCCGATCTTGATCGGGTCCGCCGCCCGCGCGATCGACGCCCACGGTCCGGCGCCGACGGCGATGGCGAGGAGAACGACGATCGAGATCCACGCTCGAGTTCCGGGAGCGCGCTTCGACGTCATGACTGTCCTCCGTGATGAGTGAGGCTTCGCGTCCACGGTGCCCTGCGTATCATAGCCGCGGCGGCGCGCGAAGCGGATTCTGTCGGCGGCGGATCGCCGCGCCATCAGAGACACGTGTGCGCGGAGGCCCGGCCGCGGAGCTTTTCCATGCCCGCGAGCATCCCCGGGATGTCCATCGGCTGATCCAGCTGGTCCTCGAATTCCTGGTAGCACCTCATGACGTTCGGCAGGATGCGCTCCGCCTCGCGCCACGACGCGAACACGCCGAGCTTGATGTCCCGCGCGGCGGCCTCGGCGGGCATTCCCGCGTCGAACCGTTTCTTCGATTCCCGGCGGACGAGCGCCAGGTAATCGCGCAGGTGTCTGAGGTCGGTCTTCGTCCCGACGGGACCGTGACCCGGGACGATGACGTCAGCGTCGAACTGAAGCAACCGATCCGCGGCCTTGATCCAGTGGCCGACGTGCCCCTGGAACGCGAGCGGCGTGACGTAGTGAAACCCGAGGTCACCGGCGAACAGCACGCGCTCTTTCGGAAGGAACACGGCCGCATCGCCGGACGTGTGGGCGGCGGTGCCGGGATGCCAGAGCTGGATCTCGCGCTCGCCGTCGTGGATCACCATCCGGTCCTGGAACGTCACGGTCGGCAGCACGACCCTGAGCTTCGGAAATTCCGCGGCGAACGCCGGCATGAAGCGCTGGAGCAGCGGCACCGGCGGGAACCCCGGCCGGAGCTCCTCGCGGCATTTCTCGGTGGCGATGATCGCCGCACCTTTGAAGAACGTGTTGCCGCCGGTGTGATCCAGGTGGTGGTGCGTGTTGACGAGCTGCGCGATCGGTCGCCGCGTCGTCTTCTTGATCGCGGCGACGAGCTTCCTCGTCATCGACGGCACCATCAGCGCGTCGACCGCGACGCACGCCTCCCGGCCGACGATCAGACCGGAGTTCGAAATCCCGGTCTCGCCCGTCGCCTGCACGTACGTGAAGACTTTCGGACCGACCTCGATCATCCCGGTCTTCCAGCTGGCGGGAACGGTGTGTCGCGCCATCGGTGACGGTCCTTTCAGGGTGGCTCTACGCTCGCTGCGCGTCCCCGAGCAACCGGCGTCGCGCGGCCTCGGCGTCGTCCAGCATCCCGCCCAGGCTTTCGAGCGCCCGGTGAAGCGAATCGGCGATGCCCTCGGCGCCGACCTTCACGCCGTCCGGATACATCATCAGGCGCACGACGGGAGCGCTGCCGGGCATCGCGACCGCGGCGATGGTCAAGATCCCGTCCGTCGCGAGCATCTCGAGCGCGACGAGGGCGCTGGCCTCGACCGGGACGAGCGCGAGCGATACCGGCCGTCCCGCGATCTCGCGTCCGACGTCGAGTGCGTCTTCGCCGGTCATGGAGACCCCGGGTCCGCCGAGGTACACGCGGCGCTCGCCGTACCGGCGCTCCACGATCCGCAAGAGATCCTTCGCCAGCTCGCCGGCCTCGGCGATCGGCTTCGGATCGAAATCTCGCAGCGCATTCATGACGCCGACGTACTGACTCGCCTGGGCCTCGAGGCCCAGCTCGTAGGCGAGCGAGCGGAGCGCCGTGATCAGGTCTTTCCGGCCGACCAGGACGCCGGCTCGCGGCCCGGCGACGTGCTTGTCGGATGAACAGACCGCGAGATCGATCGGGCCGACCTCGAACGTGCGCGGCTCGCCGAAGAATCCCACGCGCGACGCCATGTGGGCGTCGTCGACGTAGACCAGGGTGTCGCTTCCGCGCGGCAGATCGAGCGCGCGCTGGAAGGCGTCGAGCGTCAGATGGCGCTTGGATGCGCTGATCGGCGTCAGGATCAAGAGGCGCGGCGGAGCGAATCGCCACGCGGCGGCCAGCGAGTCGATCGCGTGATGCTGGTCCAGCACCGCGCCCGCCATCGCGATGGGCCGCACCACCGAGGGATGGGTGACGCCTCCCGGCGGAGCGAGCGCCAGCACCCGATCGCCGGTCCGGAGCAGGGTGGTCAGCGCGAGAAAGTTCGCCGCCGAGACACGGTTCAGGACGAGCGCGTCGTGGCGGCCGGGGTCGGCGCCCATGTGTCGAAGAGCCAGCGGCTCGGCTTCGCCTTCGAATGCCGCGAAGAACGGCACGTGACTGTCCAGGTGGGCCAGATCGGAGGCGCGGAGCCCGGCGCCCCGATTCATCCCGGACAGATCGACGATCTTCTCGCGACCGCGGGCGGCGGTCAGCGCGCGCACGATCCGGCGCGCGTGGAGCGTCTTGGCGACTTCTTCAGCGGTGGAGCGAAGCACCGGCCCGCGCGCATACCCGACCGTCGGGTCGATCGGGTTGCCGAAGCGGTCTGTCGAATCGGTCATCGAAGACCTCCTGCGGGAAACTCGTCGAGACGTGCCCGGCTTCGCCGGAGCACTCTACGTCACCTGCTCCACCCGCGCCACCTCGCAACTCGGCAACTCCATCGGCGCGCTGCGACGTTCGGGCTCCGGTGGCCGGCTGGCGAGGCGCCGTTGAAAGGTGGTTGGCTTGACAGTTGCCGCCGCGTCGGGGTTAAATTCCGTGATTCGGACGGAGATCGACACATCATCCCGGAGGCGTGAATGCCGTACATCATCGCGGAGCCCTGCATCAACGTGAAGGACAAGGCCTGCGTCGAGGTCTGCCCCGTGGACTGCATCTACGAGGGCGAGACGATGCTCTACATCCATCCGGACGAGTGCATCGATTGCGGGGCCTGCGAACCGGTGTGTCCGGTGAAGGCGATCTTCGCCGAGGACGAGACGCCCGACCAGTGGAAGCAGTACATCGAGATGAACAAGCAGTTCTTCAAGGACCATCCGGGCGTCCAGCCGGCGACGAAATCGTAGGCCTGACGACTCCGATGTCAGCAGAAGGGCCCTTTCGCGGGCCCTTCTTTTTTGCACCGCGGGCGTGGCACGCCGCCCTCTTCGCTGGGCAGCCGGCGACGCCGGCGGCCACCGATCGAAGGCCAAACGCCGGTCGCGGCCGTGGCACATGCGTTGCCGTAGCGTGGCTTCATGGCGACGATGCCTCCGCTCACCGCTCCGTCCCCGCCGAGGCCGGTCGGATATCACGGCGCGGTGTCAGAGTTCAAGCGCCGCCTGATCGAGGCAACACTGCATCAAGTGAGAGGGAACAGGACGCACGCCGCGCGTGCGCTCGGATTGCAGCGGACGTACCTCTTGCGCCTCATCCGGGAGCTTGGTGTCGCGGCGCCTCCACCGCCCCCACCGCGCCGAGCGGCCATCGACCCGACCTCGGGCTGATCGGCCCGGCGCTCCGCGACCGCGCCCGTTGACCTGTCGCACCACGCCCGGCAAGCTGTCTCACGCCCATGCGTGACGTGTGGATTTCCGGCGCTGGCATGACCGCGATCGGACGGCGAACCGAGCCGCTGCAATCGTTGATGGCGGAGGCGGCGCTGTCCGCGCTCCTGATGGCCGAACGTGAGCGTCCCGACGCGATCGTCGTCGCCGCGATGAATCCGGAGGAATTCGTCGGCGACGGCAACTTCGCGTCCAACGTCGCGACGCACATGGGGTTCGCCGAAGTGCCGACGGTGCGGATCGAGACCGCGACGTCGTCGGGCGCGGCCGCGCTCTACGCGGGGTTCGCGGAGGTGGCCGCGGGACTCCACCGCACGGTCCTGGTCGTGGGCGGCGAGAAGATGACGCATCTCGCGACACCGCGCGTCTCCGAGCTGATCGGCCGCTCCATCGACCCGTACGAACGGCTGTACGGCGCGACGATGCCGGCGCTCGCCGGGCTCATCACGCGGGCGTTGATGGCACGCAACGCGGTCGGACTGCGGGAGATCGCGCAGGTCGCGGTGAAGAACCACGCGAACGCGGCGAAGAACCCTTACGCGCACTACCGCCAGCCGATCACGATCGAAGACGTGATGACGAGCCGGATGGTGGCCGATCCGCTACGCCTGCTCCACTGCTGTCCGATCTCCGACGGCGGCGCCGCCGTGGTGCTGACCAGCGATCGGATCGGCGTGCGCATCGCCGGCATCGGGCAGGGGACCGACACGCTCGCGGTGCGGCACCGCCAGAACCTGACCAGCTTTCGCGCGACGCAAGTCGCCGCGCGCGTCGCGTTCGCGATGGCGGGCTTCGGCCCCGAGCGGGTGGACTTCGCCGAGCTGCACGACGCGTTCACCCCCTTCGAGCTGATCGCGCTCGAAGACATCGGGCTGATCCCCGTCGGGAAGGCCAGTCGCGCGACACTCGACGGCGAGACGGCGCTCGATGGCCGCCTCCCGATCAATCCGTCCGGCGGTCTCAAGGCGCGCGGTCATCCGCTCGCGGCCACGGGCCTGGCGCAGGTCGTGGAGTGCGTGTGGCAACTCCTCGGGCGCGCCGAGGGCCGCCAGCTCGAAGGTCACACCGCGCTCGCGCACTCGATCGGCGGGCTCGCGACCAACAACTGGGTGACGGTGCTGGAGCGGCTGTGACGCGATGATCGAAACCATCCAAGCCTCGCGATGTCCGCGGTGCGACATGATCGTCGCGCCGCCCGCGTCCTACTGTCCGCGGCATCCCGCGCGCATGCTGCCGACGGAGCTCCCCGGCGCCGGCGAGATCGTGTCGTTCACGACGCTCCACTCACCGCCGGAAGGCTTCAAGTCACCGCTCCACATCGCGATCGTCGAGCTGGAGGGTGGGGCGCGCTTCGTCTGTCACGGCGCCGAGACGCGCGGGCTCAAGATCGGGTCCACCGTGGCGATCGAGGCGGTCAACAACGTCTACTACTTCTCGAGCCTGGGCGCCCTCGACCGCGCGCGGATCTTCTGGCGCCGCGCCGGCCGCGCCGGCGACCGGGTCAACAGCATCGCCCAGAGCCCGATGAAGCGGGTATGGAAAGGGAAAGACCGTGCCGGTCTCTAGGAAGCCTCTTGCGGGCGTACCGCCGGACCGTTCTGCTCGATGATCCTCGCGGACATGGGGGCCGAGGTCATCAAGGTCGAGGAGCCCGGCAAGGGCGACGACACGCGGTCCTGGCCGCCCTACAAGGGCGGAGAGTCGACGTACTTCATGTCGGTCAACCGAGGAAAGCTCTCGCTGACGCTCGATCTGAAGTCGACCGCCGGGCCGGACATTCTCAAGAAGCTGATCGCGAAGAGCGACGTCGTGCTCGAGAACTTCCGGCCCGGCACGATGGAGCGCCTGGGCTTCGGGTACGAGACGCTCAAGAAAAAGCACCCGAAGCTCATCTACTGCGCGATCTCCGGATTCGGCGAGTCCGGACCGGAGGCCGGGCGCGCGGGCTACGACCTCGTGGTGCAGGCGGAGTCCGGCGTCATGGATCTGACCGGGTTTCCAGACGGCCCACCCGTCAAAGTCGGGACGTCGGTCGCGGACCTGGTGGCCGGGATGTCAGCCGCGCAGGGGATCACGCTGGCGCTGCTGGCGCGCCATCGCACGCGGCGCGGGCAGAAGGTCGAGATCTCGATGCTCGACGTGATGGCGTCCCTGCTCACGTACCAGGCCGGCATTTACTTCGGCACGGGAGCGCGTCCGGCGCGGCGCGGCAACGCGCATCCATCGATCGTGCCGTACGAAGTCTTCAAGGCGGCGGACGCGTACCTGGTGCTCGGCGTCGCGAACAACTCGCTGTGGGCGCGCTGCTGCACCGCGCTCGACCGGCCGGACCTGGTGCGCGATCCGCGCTTCGACACCGAAGCCAGGCGGGTCGAGCAGCGCGACACGCTGGTTCCGCTGCTCAACGAGATCATGGGCGCGCGGAGCGCCGCCGAATGGTTGAAGAGATTCGAGGCCGCCGGCGTCCCGGCCGGGCGGATCAAGACCGTGCCGGAAGTGTGCGAGAGCGATCACCTGAAAGCGCGTGGGATGATCGTCAAGCTTCCGCATCCCTCGGCGGGCGAAGTCACGGTGATGGGCGTTCCCGTGCGGTTGCACGCCACCCCGGGCGCCGCAGCGACAGCTCCTCCGCTACTCGGCCAGCACACCGAGCACGTCCTCCGGAAAGTCCTCGGCATCCCGCCGAAGGAGATCGCTCGCCTGCGCGAGCACCACGCGGTCTGAGCGGGCGCGTCAGGACCGGCGCGCCGAGAGTGCGATCAAGATCGCACTGACGCCGCGACCAGGACGACGCCTCCGACCAGCGCCAGCGCTCCCAGCACCGGCGGCAGCGGAATCGTCTTCTCCTTCTTCGCGTCCACCTTCAGGGGACCCAGATCCACGACGTGCTCGGTGGTCGTGTAGCTGATGCCCTGGTACACCAGCGCCAGGATGCCGAGAACGATCAGGATGATCCCGATCACCAGCGTCGGTCTCACCGTGATTCCCCCACGATCGACCGGGGGTGCACGTCTCGTGCCGGCGACCTCGTCATGACACCCGGCGTCGCGGTATCCGATCATGCTCTGATCGAATGCCGGCAGGAGGCGCAGCATGCGGCGACTGATCAAGATCTACGACACGACGCTCCGGGACGGCACCCAGGGCGAGGGCGTGTCGTTCTCGATGGAGGACAAGGTCCGGCTCGCGTCGCGACTCGACGCGCTCGGCGTGCACTACATCGAGGGCGGGTGGCCGGGCTCGAACCCCAAGGACTTGCGTTTCTTCCGCCGGATGCAGGACGTGACGCTGAAGCACGCGAAGCTCGCGGCGTTCAGCATGACGCGCCGTGCCGGGGGGACGGCAGCGTCCGACGCCAACATGCGGGCGCTCATCGACGGCGGCGCCCCCGTCGCGACCATCGTCGGGAAATCCTGGGACTTCCACGTCACCGACGCGCTCGGCACGACGCTCCCCGAGAATCTCGCGATGATCGAGGACACCATCGCCTTCCTCCGCCCGAAGATGGACGAGGTCATCTTCGACGCCGAGCACTTCTTCGACGGCTTCCGCGCGAACCGGGAGTACGCGCTCGCCACGCTCGCGGCGGCGGCGCGCGCCGGCGCGCACTGGCTCGTGCTCTGCGACACCAACGGCGGGACCTTGCCGTTCGACCTGGTCGAGATCATGCGCGAGGTCAAAAGTCACGTGCAGACGCCGCTCGGCATCCACGTGCACAACGACGCCGAGTGTGCCGTCGCGAACTCGCTGGCCGCGGTGCTCGAGGGTGCCGATCAGGTCCAGGGCACGCTCAACGGCTACGGCGAACGGTGCGGGAACGCGAACCTGGTCTCGATCATTCCGGCGCTC
>QHRT01000354.1:0-432 GCA_003220195.1 Candidatus Rokuibacteriota bacterium
GAGCGCGCTGAGGTGCACCAGCTGTCCGTCGTACGTCATGACCCAGCCGTAGGCGCCGCCGCAGAGCCGCATCGCACGCTCGGCGATCGTGTCGAACACGGGCTGGAGGTCCGACGGGGAGCTCGCGATCACGCGCAGGATGTCGCTCGTCGCGGTCCGCTGCTCCTGCGCTCCGGCGAGCTCGCGCCGTAACCGTTCGTTCTCCGCGAGGAGCTGCGCTTTCGTCATCACGGGCACGCGCGCCGGATCTCCACGCTGGGAAGGTAGGCGCGGCCGCCGCCGGGGTCAAGCCACCACCACGAGGTCCGACCTCGGGAGCGCCATGATACTGTGGCGCGCAAGCTCACTTCCGAGAGGAGACGGACATGCTCGTGAAGCCCGAAGAGGTCGGACTGTCGCCGGTGCGCCTGGCCCGCATCGGCGAGCACTTCC
>QHRT01000354.1:507-4224 GCA_003220195.1 Candidatus Rokuibacteriota bacterium
CGGACTCGATTTTCCGCATCTACTCGATGACGAAGCCGATCGTGAGCGTCGGCCTGATGATGCTGTACGAGCAGGGGCGCTTTCAGCTCGACGATCCCGTCCACAAGTTCATCCCGTCGTGGCGCGATCAGAAAGTGTTCCTGAGCGGCAACCATCCCGTGTGGAAGACCGTCCCGGTGGACCGCCCGATGACGATCCGCGATCTCCTCAGCCACACCTCGGGACTGACGTACGGCTTCATGGAGCGCAGCAACGTGGACGCTGCCTACCGGAGGTTCGGCATCGCCGACCGCACCCGTCCCGGCTACACGCTCTCCGACATGATCCAGACGCTCGCGGAGTTGCCGCTCGAGTTCTCGCCGGGCACGCGCTGGAACTACTCCGTCGCGACGGACGTCGTCGGTCATCTGATCGAGGTTATTTCCGGCCAGCGGCTCGACGCGTATCTGCGCGAGCACATCCTCCAGCCGCTCGGCATGCCGGACACGAGCTTCGTCATCAGCGACGACCAGACGTCGCGCTTCGCCGCCAATTACGAGCGCCAGGCGGACGGCCAACTGAAGCTCCTCGACGACCCGGCGGACAGCGCGTTTCGCGAATGCACCTTCCTGTCCGGGGGCGGTGGGCTCGTCTCGACGGCGCTCGACTACTTCCGGTTCACCTCGATGATGCTGAACAAGGGCGAGCTCGACGGCATCCGGCTGCTCGGCCGCAAGACGGTCGAGCTGATGACCATGAATCACCTGCCCGACGGGCAGGATCTGACGAAGCTCGCGCTGCCGGGCATGTTCACCGAGACCGCGTACGGCGGCGTCGGGTTCGGTCTCGGCTTCTCGGTCATGCTCTCGCCGGCACGCGCCCAGATTTCCGGGACGCCGGGCGAGTTCGCGTGGGGCGGCGCGGCCAGCACCGCCTTCTGGATCGATCCCGTCGAGGACCTGATCGTGATCTTCATGACGCAGCTGATGCCGTCGTCGTCGTATCCGCTGCGGCGTGAGTTACGGGCGCTCGCCTACTCTGCGCTCGAGTAGAACGAGACCGCATGACACGCACGGGCATAGAATGGCGACGCTGACGGAACCGTTCTCCGAGGAGGCACATCATGGCCGAGCCCATCTGGAACCAGTTCCTCACCGAGCGTGACAAGCAAGTCTTCGCCGCGGCGGGATACGGCGCGCGCGCCGGCTTCGGCCACCGCCCGGCCCTACTTGTGATCGACGTCAACTACAACTTCTGCGGCGACCGGCGCGAGCCGATCCTGGAATCGATCAAGAGGTGGCGCAACTCGTGCGGCGAGGAGGCGTGGGACGGCGTGGCGCGGATCAAGGAATTGATCGACGTCGCGCACGCCCAGGGCGTGCCGGTCATCTACACCACCGGCGTGCGCCGCGAAGACAACTGGGATTCCGGCAGCTGGTCGTGGAAGAACACGCGCACGGACGAGCGTCCCGTCGTGACGCGGACCGAGCGCGATGGCAACGAGATCGTCGACGAAATCGCGCCGGAGCCCCACGACATCGTCGTCCTGAAGCAGAAGCCGAGCGGCTTCTACGGGACGAATCTCTTGAGCTACCTCGTGCTCCTCGGATGCGACAGCGTCGTCGTGACCGGGACCACGACGAGCGGCTGCGTGCGCGCCACCGTGCTCGACGCTTTCAGCAACAATTTCCGTGTCACCGTCGCCGAAGAGGGGTGCTTCGACCGTTCCCAGGCCAGTCACGCCATCAACCTCTGCGACATGCACGCGAAGTACGCCGACGTGCTGCCGGTCGCGGAGGTCAAGAGTTATCTGGCGTCACTCCCGAAGGGCCTCTTCGATCTTCCGCGCGGCGTGCCGCCACAGGCGTAGCCGTTCAAGGAGACATCGTGAACATCCGACCCAATCGCGTGAAGCAGAAGCTCGCCGCCGGCCAGGTCGCGACGATCATCGCCGGCACGAACGAGCCCGATCTGATCGACCAGCTCGGCACGCTCGACGTCGACGGTATCTGGCTCGAGGGCGAGCACGGCGCCGTGGATTACGCGGATCTCGGCAACCTGACGCGCGCCTGTGATCTCTGGGGCAAGACGTCGGTGGTCCGCGTGATGGACAACGACTACGCGACGATCTACCGCACGCTCGATCGCGGCGCGCAGGCCATCTGCGTGCCGCACGTCAACACGCGCGCCGAGGCCGAGGCGGTCGTCGCGGCCGCGAAGTTCTCGCCCATCGGCAAGCGCGGCATGTACACGAGCCGTCAGGGTTTTGGCGTCGACGACTATCTGAAGACCGCCAACGACCAGAGCCTGCTGATCGTGCTGATCGAGGACATCGCCGCCGTCCGGAAGCTCGACGAGATCGTGAAGGTCGACCAGATCGACATCTTCTTCGTCGCGCCGAGCGATCTCGCGACCTCGATGGGCCACATCGGCGACCCGGGACACCCGGACGTCCAGCAGACGATCGACGGCGCGATCAAGAAGATCGTGGAGTCCGGCCGCGTGGCCGGCACGCTCGTCAACCTCGGCAACGTCGAACGCTACACGCGGATGGGCGTGCGCGCGACCATGTCGAGCTTCTTCCCGTGGATCCAGGCGGGCGCGAAGGAGCTGATCGAGCGCGCGGCGGCGGGCGCGCGCGGCTGACGTTCACGGACCCGCTGCGCCGCTACGGGCCGTGCGGGTCGCACGCGACCGCGATGGCCAGGCTGCGGCACACGGCCGCCATCTTCGCTTGGTCGACGCTTCCGACGTAGTGCCGGAGCGCCTCCTGGGCGACGGTCTGGACATGGTCGAGGTTCACCGCCGACGTGGTCTTCAGCCCTTCTTCGACACCGACCACGACCTCGCTCGGCGCGCCATGAATCGTCGAGGTGATCGGCGCGACCATGACCGTCGAGAGCAGGGGAATGACATCGGGCCGGCTCAGCACGAGCACCGGTCGCCGCTTGTCCGGTGGTTTGAAGGTATACAGCCAGATCTCGCCGCGGTTCACTCGTCGGGCCACACCCCTTGCTCTTCCCACCCGGCAAACTCCCTCCCAAGTCCCTCGTTCCCCCGATAGGCCTTCCGGTATTGCGCCGCGATCGACGCGCGGCCGCGCTGGCGCAGATAGGCCTCGAGAGCCCGGCGAAGCACCGCGGATCGGCCGTCCTTGCGAACCTCCTCGGTCGCGTCCAGCCTCTTCAGGAGCCGCTCGTCGAGCATGACTTGTACAGCTTTCATGTTGATAAAATATGTGGAGTCTCGGCCAACAGTCAAGGAGGGCTCAGCGGGCAACGTGAACGTCGAGCCCACGCCCAGCTCGCTGTTCACGCTGATCGTCCCGCCGTAGAGCTCGACGAACTTTCGCGACAGGGCGAGCCCGAGCCCGGTGCCCTCGATCTTCTTCGACGCCGTCCCGACCTGCCGGAACTCCTCGAAGACGGCTTCCTGATCCTCGGGCGCGATGCCGATCCCGGTATCGGTCACGGAAATCTCGCACATCTGACGCTGCCTCTCCGCCCATACATCGACCCGTCCGCCCTCGGGCGTGAACTTCAGCGCGTTGGGCTTGTTCTGATGGTCGGCGAAGACGACCTCGACCTTCAGCCCCCGGCCGCTGCGCCGAAGTCCTCGACGGCCATGAGTGCCGCCACTCTCGAGCCAGATCCGGCCAGTGCAGCGTATGGGCCGATCTCGTCGTTCAGGACGCCGATCTTGACGACACCGTCGGAGACCTGGGCGTGAGCGTGCACC
>QHRT01000355.1 GCA_003220195.1 Candidatus Rokuibacteriota bacterium
AGGAGCCGCGAGGCCCAGGACGATTGCGGCGCTGAGCCGGCCGACGGCGCTCCTCGGCTCGACGGTCAACGGGGCGCGCGTGTCGTCCAGCAGACACGGATCGCGCACGTCGATCCATCTGCCTGGCCCCGTCCCGGGCCGAGCGTGCCCGATGCCGTCGGGCGTCACGACCGCAAGCTCCAGATGGAGCCCACCACCAACGTGGGTCCGGGAGGTCACGATCGACTGGTGGATCGTCGAGCCGCGATCGACGATGACGTCGTCGCCGATGGCGGCGCCTGCGACGACGGCGTCGCGATCGATCACGGCATTGGCTCCGACGAGCACCGGCGCTACCAGCCCCGCCCGCGGATGCACGATCGCACCGTGGCAGACGCGGATCCCCGGCTCGATCTCGAGTCCCGGAAGCACCAGGCCCGGCAACCTGCCGGCAAGCGCGCGCTGGTTCGCGCGAAGCAGATCCGCGAAGGATGTGACGACGACGGCCGGCCCCGAGGTGACGTGGGCGTACACGGGTAGCCCCGCGTCGATGAGCCGTGGCAGCAGATCGGCCACGAGATCGATGGATTGCTCGGGGCGGGGAACGAGACGGAGCGCCGTCGGGCTGACGATGCTGAGCGCCGCCAGCGCCGGCGCACCGGTGGTCACCCGACGTGATTTCAGAACTCGACCGTCGTCGGCGACGTCGAGGATGCCGTCGGCGAGCGTCCTCGACGCGACGATCAGCGTGAGGGCGGCGTCACGCGCGTGGTGTTCGGCCAGCGCCTCTCGCAGATTCGCCGGAAGCCACGCCGCGCCCGAGGCCAGGACGAAGGGCTCCGTCCACGACCGCGCGATGCGGCGTGCGGTGCCGGCTGACCCGAGGTACACGCGCTCGAGCGCGTAGTCGAGCGAGAGCCCGAATCGCGTGCCGTTCCCGAGCGTCGCTTCCACCGCGTAGGGACAGTGATGCAGCGCCACGGTGGCCGCGTCGACTCCGTGGCGGGCGAGCATCTCGATCACGTGCTCGATCACCGGTCGATTCGCGACCGTGAGCAAGGCATCGGGACGGTCTCGATTCAGCGGAGCGAGCCGTGACGTCGCGCCGCCGGCCAGGATCACCGCTCTCATGAGTGCGCCTCGTCCAGGCGGCGGGTCACGCCGCCGCGTGCCCCGGCATCCGCCGGTCAGCCGGGAGCGGTTCCGGCCGCGAATTTGCGGCGGCGGCCGTCTCGGCCCCGCCGAGTCTTGCGGAGGCCTCCGCCGGCGTGAAAGAACCTATCGGTGTTAAAATCTCGCAGGCGTCCTCGACGTCGCTGCAGACGTCGAAGAGCAGGTGCAGCTGCATGACTTCGAGAAGGATCCGGACATCCGGGTGCACGCCGACGAGACACAGCGCGCCCCGGCGGCGGTCGGCGTCACGGAGGAGCGAGACCAGCGCCGCGAACCCGCTCGAATCCACCCGGTGGATGCGAGTGAGGTCTACCGCGACCAGCGGCGGGTTCTGCTGCGCGAGTAGCCCGCGTACGGTGCGGAGGAACCCGGGAGCCGCGGCGCTGACGAGCTCGCCCGCCGGTGCGACGACCAGCACCGAGCCGATCTGACGGGTCGTGACCTGCATCGAATTCTCTCCCTTGAATCCCATCGCTGGGGGCATCCCGCCGACGCCGCTACGATGCGCCCCGGCCGGAGATGACCGTAGGAATGGTGCGCGCCAGGATCGCGAGATCGAGGGCCAGCGTCCGGCGCTCGATGTACGTCACGTCGAGCCGCACCTGGCCGTCGAAATCGATCTCGTTGCGCCCGGACACCTGCCAGAGACCGGTGAGACCCGGAATCGCCGTGAGTCGACGGCGTTGCCCCGGGTCGTAGCGAGCCACTTCCGAAGGGACCGGCGGCCGCGGCCCGACGAGCGACATTTCCCCGCGGACGACGTTGACGAGCTGCGGCAGCTCGTCGAACGAGAGCTTCCGGCAGATCCGCCCGACCCTGGTGACGCGCGGATCCCGCCGGATCTTGAACAGGATACCGTCGCGCATCTCGTTGAGCGCGGCGAGGGCGGCCTTGCGCTCTTCGGCGTCGGGGACCATCGAGCGGAACTTGTACATGCAGAAGGGCCGCCCGTTGCGCCCGACGCGGGTCTGACGGAAGAGCACCGGACCGCCGTCTTCCAGCTTGATGGCGATCGCGATGGCGAGCACCAGCGGTGCGAGCAGGACGAGCAGGACGATGGCGCCGACCAGGTCCAGGGCTCGCTTGACATGAGCGTCGAGCCAGATTCTGGACCGCCACGCCGCCCGGCGCAGCGACCGGATCGCGATCCGTCGCCGCCGCGCCCACACGAGCCCACCGGCCGCGAGACGGCGATGGCGATCGTGAAGGAGCTGGACTTGTTGCGGGCTCATGTCGCTCTTCGCACCGTCGGCGTCCATTCCGGTGTTCCGCCTCGCGCCACCCGGGCGCAGATGGCGACCTTACTCAGCGCGTATCGCGGCGCGAACAGGACGAGCGCCAGGTAGGTTCGGGCAGGGACGCGAGCGAGCACGCATCCCGCGATCACGTAGAACGTCTGGCCGAGCAGCAGCGTCGCCCACAGGACGGCCGGAACGCCGGAGCCGCCGACGATCCACAGGATTGTGTGCAGGCTCGCCATGACAGCGGTGCCGGCTCCCAGCAGCGCGAACGGCGGAATCGTGAGATCGAGGGCCGCGTCGAGGCACGGCCACGACCTTCGAGCGACGGCCGCTCCCAGGAGCGCCGGCGCGTGCGCACGGGCGACCTCGAATCGGCCGCCTTCCCACCGGAGCTCCTGACCGTGGGCCGCTTCGAGAGTCGGTTCCATGACGGTCGCGACCTCGGCATCCGGGACGAAGCGCACCTTCACTCCGGCGAGGACGAGGCGCACGTGATACTCGTGATCTTCGGCCACCGACCGCGTCTGCCACGCGACCTGACGGAGCGCCGCGCGAGTCAGGCACGCGCCGTTGCCCTGCAGCCCTGCCGAGGAACCAAGCTCCTGCTTGCCGAGCGGACGGAGCAGGTGAACGAGCGCGAGATCCGCCGCCATGAGCGCCGTCCGCCAGCTTTCGTGAGGGTTCCCGATCTTGCAGTAGCCCTGGAGCGCACGAGCTCCGCGCTGGAGCTCGCGGTCGAATGCGGCGAGCAGCGTCGGCGCGGGATCCGAGTCGGCGTCGAGGATGACGAAGGCGTCGTGCCGGTTCTCCGCCAGCAGCGCGGCGAAGGCCGATCCCAGCGCGAGCCCCTTTCCGCCGCGCGCTCCCTCGGTGCACTCGATCACCCGTGCGTGGCCTGCGCGCGCCAGGGTGGCGGTCGAATCGGTGCAGTGGTCGGCGACGACGACGACCTCGTAGAGCTCACGCGGGTACGCGATCTCTTGAAGCCGACCGAGCAAGGCCGGCAACGTGCGCGATTCGTTGTGCGCCGGGATCACGAC
Organism: Candidatus Rokuibacteriota bacterium; assembly: GCA_003220195.1. GTDB lineage: Bacteria > Methylomirabilota > Methylomirabilia > Rokubacteriales > CSP1-6 > AR8. The sequence continues at coordinate 3,434 of QHRT01000355.1, forward strand.
CGCGAACCGGTGACGCGGCGCCGGGACGGCCCCGGTGGGTTTCCGGCGAAGACCAGCGACGAGCGCCGCGCTCGTGAGCACGGTGAGGTAGCCGGTGAAGACCGTGACGGCGACGAGGAGCGGTATCTCGAGGAGCGTGGCCATCATGCGTAATTCGCGTAGAAGTAGCGGCTCCGCGTCACGCGCACGTCATTGAGCACGACGCCGAGGATCTTTGCGCCGAGAAATTCCAGGCGGTCGCGCGCGACCTGGACGGCTTCGACCGGGGTCGCGTGGGCGCGGACGACCAGCAGCACCCCGTCGACGATGGGCGCCAGGACGGCGGCGTCCGAGACCGGCAATACCGGGGGCGAATCGATGACGACCCAGCGATACTGCTCGGTCACGGTGTCGAGGAGCTCGAAGATCTGCTCGGACGAGAGGAGCGCGGCTGGATCGCGGGGCCGAGGTCCACTGGGAAGGAACGCAAGGTTCGGCACCCCGCCGGGCACGATGACGGAGTCCAGAGTCCCGTGCCGTTCGAGAAGCGTCGACAGGCCGAAGCGCGGAAGCGGGAGGCCGAGTGCGTGATGACACGCGGGCTGGCGAAAGTCCGCGTCGACCAGCA
>QHRT01000356.1 GCA_003220195.1 Candidatus Rokuibacteriota bacterium
AGAAGCACCACAGCCGGCTGGCGAGATAGGGATTGAGGTTCGCGGCAAACGACACGACCCTGTTCAGTCCGCGGAGGCACGACACGTGGAATCGACCATACCCGATGTATTTCAAGAGATCCGTGAACGCCACGTAGTGCAACTGCATGTCGATCAGCGTCAGCTCGCAGCCCATGTACCCCGATGTCGTGAACTTGGGGTTGAAGTAGAGCGGGAAGGTCACGTCGAAGCCGCGCGTGTGCTCGGTATGCGTGAACCCTCGACTGAAGTGCGGGACCCGGATCTGAAGCTCACCGCCGGATTTCAGGATCCGGTGGAGCTCTCGCATCACGGCGAACGGCTTGTCGAGGTGCTCGAGAACGTGGAAGGCGTCGATGACGTCGAAGGTCTCGTCCGAGAACGGGTAGGGCAGCCGGTTCAGGTCGTGTACGAGGTCCGGCCGCACCGCTTCCTGCCAATCGACGTTCAGATAGCCCGGCTTCTTCACCTCGCCGCAGCCCAGATTCAGCTTTCGCAACGCGGTCGTTTCCGTGACGTTCCGTGATCCGACCGATGCCACGACGCCGGTAGTATAACGCTTCCATTTTGGCGATCGATTCGGCCCTCTGTCATTGACACCCCGATCAGCCCTGTGATCTAATCGCGCGGTTCGATATGTGGCAATTCTTCGCGCGGCTCGCGGAACGGCTCCGGCCGCATCGCGACATCCTGCTGTTCTGCTTCCGCTTCGCGCTGTACTCGGTGGTGGCGTATGTGGTGATCTTCGCGCTCCAGGACCAGGTCGTCGAGCCGTTCACGCGCGGCATCGCCTGGGTGAGCTACGAGTTGCTGCGGATCGTCGGCGCCAGTGTTTCGCTGAATGGGGTGACGCTGGCCCTCGGGAACTTCGCCGTGAGCATTCGCACGAACTGCAACGCGATCTACGAAATGGCGCTCTACGCGGCCGCGAGCCTGGCCTATCCGGCGTCCGCCAGGCAGCGTTTCACGGGTATCGGTGTGGCCATCGTCGTCCTGTACGTCGTGAACCAGGTCCGCATCTTGAGCTTGCTCTGGTTCGGCCGCACCTTCCCCGAGTTCTTCGAGGTTGGTCATGTCTACATCTGGCAGGTCCTCTTCCTCCTCGTCAGTGCCGCCCTCTGGCTCGGCTGGGTTGGGCGAGTTCGTCCGGTCACTTAGAGCGACCTGGCCGCGCCTGCTCCTCCGCTTCACCCTGGTCTTCGTCGTCTCGAGCGTGGCGTGGTGGATCCTCGCTCCGTACTACGCGACGACGCTGGCGGCGCTGGGCCATGCGCTGAGGCCCCTGCTCGAGGCGGCGCCGGCGACGGTCTATTCGGTGGAAGGCGCCAAGGTGTGGACGGTCCGCTTCATCGCGGAACCCGGAGCGGCGCGAGCCTCCGGGTTCAAGGCCGAGCTGTGGCGCGGCTATGCGAACTACAATCTCTCGCTGTTCGCCGCCCTGATCCTCTCCACGCCCGGATGGTCGTGGCGCCAGCGGATCAAGTTTCTGGCTGTTGGTCTCGCGCTCCTGAGCCTGGCCGAGTTCGCCTTTTTCCTGGTGACGGTCGAATACACGCAGCTGCGGCCGCTTCCGGGCCGCTTCGGCGTCTTCGTGCCTCCCGGCTTCTCGCAGCCGAGGCAAATCGTGGTCACCTGGACCTATTACTTCTTCCAGATCATGGGACGCGGATTGTTTCCCCTGCTGCTCTACTACGCGGTCCTTGGCATCGCCTGGAGACCGCCGACGAAGCAGGAGCCCGAGCAAGGCGAGCTCACCGCGGCTCGCCACCACGCCGTCGAGTGATCGCCGAAAATCGGGTTGACGGTCACCTCGGCATTAGGCGATCCTAACAAGATCCCGTCGAGGTCGAGATCCGACGTACAGGAGACCCGAACACGTGAATGACGTTCGACGCGTGGCCGGCGTCGCGCCAGACGCGCCGCCGGCGATCGAGGTGACCGACGTCGTCTGCCAGTTCGGGCGCATCCGCGCGCTCGCCGGGATCTCGCTGCGCGTGATGCCGGGAATGGTGGTCGGCATCGTCGGGCCGAACGGCGCCGGGAAGACGACCCTGATCGACGTCATCTGCGGCCTGGTTCGACCGTCCCGCGGCACGGTTCGCGTTCTCGGTCACGCCGTCGCCGGCAACACGAGCGCGCTGCGCGCGTCCATCGGCGTCCTGCCCCAGGAGACCGCGCTCTACGACGAAGTCACCGCCTGGCAGAACCTGCGATTTTCTGCGGCGCTCTACGGGGTGGCTCACGCCGACCGGCGCATCGCGGAGGTGCTGGAGCTGGTGGGCCTGAGCGAGCGCGCTCGCGACGTCGTGCGCGGATTCTCGGGAGGGATGCAGCGGCGGGTCGCGATCGCGCGGGCGCTCCTGCACAATCCCGCGCTGCTCATCCTGGACGAGCCGACGGTCGGCGTGGACGTCGAGACGCGGCATCAGATCTGGGCGCACATCCGCTCGCTCAAGACGGAAGGTCGGACCGTCGTCTTGACCACGAACTACCTGGACGAGGCGGAAGCGCTGTGCGACCGCGTCGCGATCCTGCGCGCCGGCACGCTGGTGGCCGAAGACACCCCGGCGGCCCTCACGGCTCGCACGGGCCGTTGCCTCGAGCTCGAGTGCTGGAGCGAGCACGCGACGAAGCTCTCCGTCGCGCTTCAGCAGCATCCCGGCGTCCTGCGCGCCGAGACCGTCGACTTCGGGCTCCGCGTGTACGTTGGAATCGAGACGAACCCCGAGGACATCGTTGGAGCCGCTCGCAAGTTGTGCCCGGTGGAAGGCTTTCGCACGCGATCACCCGACCTGGTCGAGGTGTTCCGGGCGCTGACCGCCGGAAGCCAACCGTGACGGCCTCGCCCTGGGCGCTGTTCCGCGCGAGCGTCACGCTCGAAGCGACGACGCTCCGGGGCAATCGTGCCTTCGTGATCCTCACCGCGGTGGCGGCGGTGAGCTTCCTCGTCATGGTGAGCCTCTTCGGCCTCACCGGCAGCTACGCGCCGGTCGCCGTGATCAACAACGATGGCGGGCCGCTCGCGGATCGCCTCATCGAGGCGCTGGACGCGGCCCATCACTCCTTCGCGCTCAAGTTCATGCCGCTCGCCGACGCCGAGGCCGCGCTCCTGTCCGGGCGCCTGGTCGGCATCCTGACGATCCCGGAGGGGTTCAGCCGCGACGTGGCGGCGGGCAAGACGGTGCCGATCGACATCCGCATCGACAACGTCAACATCGACCTCACGCACGATGTCCAGCGCGCCCTGCCGGCCGCGATCGTCAAGTTCGGCCGGGATCAGAAGTTTCCCGGCGCGACCGCGAGGATGGTCGAGCACGATGTGATGCGCGAAGACCCGGGGTACATTCCGTATCTCGTCGTCAGCGCGCTGGCGCTCGACGCGATGGTCATCGCCGGCATCCTCGGCGCCATGGCGACCGCTCGTGAATGGGAGCGGCGGACGGTCAAGCTGCTGCGTCTGTCGCCGGCATCGCCGGGGATCCTGCTCGCCGGAAAGCTGACGGTCGCCGGGACGGTCGCCGCTGTCGCACTCGGTCTGGCGTTGCTGGTGATCGTCTTCGTCTACCGGGTCGTCCCGATTGCGCCCTGGAGCACGGTCTTCGCGCTGCTCGCCTGCGTCGTGATCTTCACCTCGCTCGGAGCGTGGCTCGGTGTCGTGCTGAAGCGCACGCTCGCGGCGGTGCCGCTCCTGTTCGGGCTCGCCATGCCGCTCTACATCGACAGCGGCGCGCTCGAACCGACGCGCTTCGACGGCGAAGCCATCTGGATGGCCGCGCACCTGTCCCCGGTGTACTACGCGGTCGGCGTGCTCGAGTGGGCGTTTGGTGCTGGTCGGGATCTCCATCCTGGCGGTCGTGTTGACCCTCGGACGGCTGGCGAGGGGCGGGTCTCGATGAGCCGCGATCGGGGCGATGCACTCTAGCAACGTGCCCGCGCTCGCCGCTCGTTACTGGGCGGCGATCCTGATCGCAAGCCTTCTCGGAACGACCACCGGCGACTTCGTCGCCAAGACCTTGAAGCTCGGTGTCGCGGGCGCGCTCTTGCCTCTCGGCGTGCTGCTGGCGCTCGTGCTGATCCTGGAGCGGAGAGGCTCGGTCGCGAGCGAAGTGTATTACTGGGTCGCGGTCATCATCGCGCGAACGGCGGCGACCACGCTCGGCGACTTCGTCAGCGACGATCTGAAGCTGGGGTTCGGGTGGGGCTCGGGCGTCGTCGCCGTCGGGTTCGCCCTCGCCTTCCTCGTTTCGCGCCTGCGTCGTGCGCGCCCTTCGGCCGCCCCGTCGCCCGACCTGGCCGGGGCCGCGAAGAGCCTGCCTCCGACGACCACCGGCTACTGGGTGTTGATCGTGATCGCGAGCACCCTCGGCGCCACGGTCGGTGACTTCCTCGCCGAGAGCCTCAAGCTCGGGGTCGGGCTCGCGTCGCTGCTGCTGGGCGCCGCGCTCGCCCTCGTCTGGGCCTTCGAGGGCCGGGCGAGAACGTCGAACGACGTCCGGTACTGGATCGCGATCATCGTGACGACCGCCGTGGGCACGACGATGGGCGATCTCCTCACGGGCAAGGAAGGCTTGAACCTGGGCTTCCGTTGGGGAGCGGCGTCCCTCACGTTTCTGCTCGTCGTCGTTCTGCGGCGCATGGGACGCCAGCACGCGGGCGACTTCTCTCAACACCCGACGATCAGCGCCGCCTGGGGCATGGCGGTGAACGACGTCGCGGTGTGGTTGCGCTCGCCCGCGGCGATCGCCGCCTCGCTGCTTCCCGCTCTCGGCATGGGCGTGCTCGTCGCGATGCTCACGGCGTCGGTCGGCCGGCAGCCGGTCGCGCTCGTCGTGGAGGGGCAGGGAAAGCACTCCGCGCGAATGGCCAGGATCCTCCTCGGCGACGAGGACGCTTACATCATGAAGAAGATGAGCGCCGCCGACGCGGAGAAAGCGTTCGGCGAGCAACGGGTCGCCGCCATGATCGTGGTTCCCGAGAACTTCGACTGGGCGGTCTACCGTTCGGACGGCATGGTCGACCTCTATCTCAACAACATCAACATCGACATCGCCGATGACCTGCGCCGGGCGGTCACGCGGTCGGTCGCGGAGTTCGATGCGCCGCAGCTCGGCCTTCTCGGCGAATTGCACGGGCCGTCGGTGGGAATTTTGCTCCCGAACGTGTACCGGGTCGCGGTGGCCGAGCACGACTTGCGGGACACCAACGTCTCGTTTCTCCAGTACCAGGTCATCCCGATCATCGTGCTGATCGCGATCAGCATCGGCACCCTCGGGACCGCGCTGCTCACGGCGCGCGACTTCGAGCGCAGCACCGTCAAGATGCTCGTCCTGAGCCCCGCCGGCCGTGCGGCCCTGGTCGTCGGGCGGCTCCTCGGCGGCAGCCTGCTCACCGTCGTGCTGATCGCGCCGCTGGTGCTGCTGGGCTTTCTCACGCACGGCCTGCCGTTCTGCGAGGAGGAAGCCGAGCTGCACATGCCGCAGTGGGCGGTAATGCTCGTCAGTGGGCCGTGTGGATGGCAGTTGCCTCCGGTGCGATGGACGCATGGCGTCGCGCTCGTCGCGCTCCTGGTCGCCGTCACGCTGATGACCGTCGGCCTGGGAACGTTGCTGGGCATCGTCCTCCGCGATCTCCGCGTGGTCACGATGACCGCGCTCAACGCCGCCGCCTACCTCTTCTTCCTCGGCGGCGGGTTCACGATGGTCGCGTTCCTTCCGCACTGGTTGCAGGTGGCGAGCCGCTTCGTGCCCACGAGCTACGCGATCGAGGGACTTCGTCAGGCGCTCTTCTATCCGGACTTGAGAGGTGTCGGACACGACCTTCTCGTCTTGACGGGATGCGCGGCGCTGTCCATCGTGCTCGCCTCCGCGACGCTGACGCGAGTCTGGAGGCGAGCATAGATCGGCGTGCCGCCGCCGCTCTCGTCATCGGTCTCGCGCTGGCCGGCTGCGACCAGGACCCGGCGCGCGCGATGAAAATCATCAAGCGCCCGGTTCCGACGTCGGAGGCCGCAGCAGCGATGCCACAGGTCACCCCGCCGCAACCGCCAGCGCAGGAGCCGCCGCGCACGCCGGCCGTCAGCGCGCCGACTCCGGCGGCGAAGTCTTCCGTGGCGCCCTCGCCGGCGCCAGCACCGGCTGCCGCGCCGGCACGGTCGCCGGAGCGGACTGCGGCGGCGCCGGCGGCTCAGGCCGCCGTTCACGAGTTCCTCTGGCGTCCAAGCCTCTGCCCGCCGCCGCCCGAGTCATCCGGGGGCCCGGGCACGTTCGTCGCGACCGGAGCATGCTCGTTCCGCCAGCAGGGCGTCATGGATTGCACCACCACGAAGGACGACTTCTATCTCGAGATCAAGCGCCCGGCAGCGCGGGACGCGACGCTCATGATCCTCGTCAACGTCGAGCGCTATACCGGCCCGGGCACGTACGACAAGGCCGAGGTCCTCGTCGGCGTCGCCGACGCCGGATACAACTTTCGCTGGTTCAGCGACGGGGCTCACGTCACCGTCGGTGAAGGAGAGAAGTTCGCCGAGATCAGGCCGGTGCGTCTCGAGCCCCTGCCGCCGGTAGAGGCCCCCGACATCGACGTGGCCGGCACGATCTGGTGTCGCCCCCGCGGATAGCGCGAAATCGCCGTCTGAAACGCGGCGGCGCCGCGCAGTCCGGCGCCGCGACGACGGCTCGCCTCCGCTGTCGTGACCGTCTTCTCGCGTCGATCATTCTGCCGATCACGACCTTCTCGATCCTGGGCTGCGAGATCATCCTGACGCGCCTGTTCGCCTACGTCTTCACGTATCACCTGACCGCGCTGGCCGTCTCGTTCGCGGTGTTCGGACTGGGGGCCAGCGCCTACGTGCGCGTCAGGTGGCTGGCCGGGCTGCCGCAGCGCACCCTCGCCGTCGTGGCGCATCTGGCCTCGGGCACCGCGCCCACCCCGCGCCGGCGCCGGCCTCGCCGGGCTCGGCGATTTCGCTGACGTCCGCCAGTTGAAGCTCTGGGAGCCCCGGCCATGATCCCGCCGGAGTTGCACGCGCAGATCCGCCGGTTCGTCTACGCCGAGCACTGGCGCCTCAACACCATTGCCACGCAGCTCGGCGTGCATCACGACACCGTCCGGCGCGCCGTCGAGAGCGAGCGCTTCGTCCGGCACGGCGCGCAGATTCGCCCGAGCGCGCTCGATCCGTACAAGGCGTTCATCACGGCGACGCTCGAACAGTACCCGCGCCTGCGCGCCACGCGCCTGTGGGCCATGGTGCGCGACCCGGGGCTATTCCGGCTCGGCCATCCAGGTCAGCGCTACGTCCGCACCGTGCGCCCCGCCGCGCGGGCCGAGGCGTCCCTGCGGCTCGATACACTCGCGGGCGAGCAGGCGCCGGTCGACTGGGGCAACTTCGGGCCGCTCCGCGTGGGCTCGACCACGCGGGTGCTCTCCTGTTTTGCGCTCGTCCTGTCCTGGTCGCGTGGCTGCTACGCGCGCTTCGCGCTCGACCAGACACTCGAGAGTTTTCTGCGCGGTCACGTCGAGGC
>QHRT01000357.1 GCA_003220195.1 Candidatus Rokuibacteriota bacterium
CCGATCGCTGCACGGCACGTTCAGGACAGCCGCGCCAGGAACTCTCCGAGCGCCGGCGCCCACTTCGTGGAGTCGGCGCCGCTCGCGGCGTGGCCGAAGTCGCTGTCGATCTCGACGTACTTCGCGTCAATGCCTGCCGCGCCAAGCTTCTCCATCACCGCCGGCGCGATCGACGGCGGGAAGAGCTTGTCGGTGCGCGACAGCACGTAGAGCAGCTTCGCGCGGATCTTCTTGAAGTCCCGCTCGGCGTCGAACGTCATCGCCGCCTTGCGCAACGTGATCATCGAGTTCGGATCGAACTCTCGGGCCCAGGCCTCGGCCATCTGGCGGAGCGCCGTCTCGCGCGCCGCCGGATCCGCGATTCTCGCCGCGAGGATCTCGGCCCAGCCGTATCGCCGTAACGTCTCGAGGCGGAACGCGGTCATCGTCGCGGGAATGCCGCCGCGGTCGTAGTGCCAGCCGCCGTTCCAGTTCGGATCGGCGGCGAAGTGCGAGACCAGCGTCGTGACCGCGTCCGGCGCCGCGGTGCTCTTCGGCGCGGTCACGACCGCCGCGACACCATCCATGAAGTCGGGATACGTCACCGCCCACTGGAAGCCCTGGTAGCCGCCGTACGACGGCCCGGCGACCGCCACGAGATGCTGGACGCCGAGTGATTGAAGCAGGAGGCGCTGCGCCATCACGATGTCGCCGACGGTGATGTCCGGGAAATTCGGACCGTAGCGCTGTCCGGTCGTCGGATTGATGCTCGCCGGCGCCGTCGAGCCGTACGACGAGCCCAGCATGTTCGACGACACGACGAAGGACCGGTTCGAGTCGATCGTCTTTCCCGGACCGATCAGCCCGTCCCACCAGCCGGGTGTCGCGTCGCCGGTCGCGTAACGGCCGGCGGCATGCCCGCTGCTCGTGAATCCGTGCGTCACGAGAATCGCGTTCCGGCCGCTCCCGGCCAGCGTGCCGTACGTTTCATAGGCGAGGGTCAGCTCGGGTAGCACGACGCCGCTCTCGAGCTTGAGGTCGTGGGCGGTGAAGCTCTGTTTCACGACGACGTCGGTCATGGCGCCTCCGGACGCGCAGCGTCTGCGCTGCGCGGAGATTCGAACACGGGTGGCATGTCCTTCGACACTTTGCCGGGGAACCGCGCCGGCCGCTTTTCGAGGAACGCGGCGACGCCTTCGTACGCGTCCGCCGACCGGCCGCTCCAGAACATCGCGCGCGAGTCGAGCCGGTGCGCTTCGAGCGGATGGTCCGCGGCGAGCATGCGCCCCAGCATCTGCCGCGCGAGCGCGACGGACACCGCGGACGTGTGGTCGGCGATCTCGCGGGCGATCGCCCGCGCGGTCGCGAGCAGCTCGTCCGGCGCGACGACGCGACTCACGAGCTTCCCGGCCAGCGCCTCCTCCGCCGAGAACACGCGACCGGTCAGGACCCATTCCGCGGCCTGACTCGGCCCGACCAGGCGCGGCAGGAACCACGTGCTCGCGGCTTCCGGCACGACGCCGCGCCGTGTGAAGACAAAGCCGAGCTTCGCCGTCGTCGACGCGATGCGAATGTCCATCGGCAGCGTCATGGTCACGCCGAAGCCGACGGCGGGACCGTTGATCGCCGCGATGACCGGCTTCAGCATCTCGAAGATGCGGAGCGTGACCTGGCCGCCGCCGTCCCGATGCTCGTCGGCCACCGGCGTCCGCCCGCGAGCCGCGTTGTCGAACGTGGAGCCGCCGGCGCCGAGATCCGCGCCGGCGCAGAACGCGCGCCCGGCTCCGGTGACGATGACGGCGCGGACGTCGTCGTCGCGGTCGGCTCGGTCGAAGGCCTGGATGAGCTCGCGGATCGTCTCCGCGTTGACGGCGTTGAGTCGTTCCGGGCGATTGAGCGTGATGGTGGCGATCCGGTCGTCGACCGCATACGTGATGCACGTGAAACTCATGACGATCGCCTGTCCCGCGCCGGCCTGGCGACAGTCGCCGGTCGTCGGCTCGATGAACACCTGGCGCGGCACGCCGCAATCGCCTCGAACGTCGACGCGATCAATGAAGCACCGGGCCGGAACGGTTCGCGTGCACGAGTCAGGCTCGTCATGAGCCGAGCAGGCTGATCTCGAGCTGCTGTCCCATCACGGGCGCGTCCGCGCGCCGCGCGGCCGTCGCGTTCGCGAAGTCCGTGCCCTGCTCTCCGGCCGGCAGACGCTGGAGCAACGGCAGCACCTCGCGCGCGAAGAGCCGGATGTTGCGCTCCGCGTCGTCCCACGGCATGCCGGCGTAGCTGAAGACGCCGACGAACGTCTCGTTCCCCACGCGCCGCCGCACGTCCAGGATCTTCTCGTAGCACTGCTCGGGCGTGCCCCAGACTTGCAAGTTCATGAAGAAGTCGATGACGCGGTCGGTGCCGTAGGTCGAGATCTTCTCGGCCATCTTGCCGTAGTACTCGTAGCCCCGGGTCTTGGCGAGATGGTCGCCGGCGAAGTTGTAGTGGTCGAGCACGGTCTGGTAGTAGCCGCCGATGTAGCGCCGCGCCATCGTCTCGGCGCGGTCGGGATTCTCGTCGCAGAACGTCCATCCCGCGCAGACCGGCGCTGGCGCCTCGGTCGCGTTCACCTGCCGGTACGTCGTGCGGTACGTGTCGAGCTCCTTGGCCACCTCGTGCCACGGCTTCTGAGGAATCACGAGAATGCCGACGCCGAGCTTCGCCATGATCGGCAGCGACTCCGGCGACACCGCCGCGGCGTACGTGCGGCCGCGGAACGACTTGAACGGCGCCGGACGGATCGCCGCGCGCGGCTGCTTGACGAACCGACCGTCGTACTCGCAGTGGCCGGACTCGAGGCCGCCGAGCACCATCTCGGCGCACTCGATGAACCGATCGCGCGACTCGTCCATCGAGAGACGAAAGCCGTCGAACTCGATCTTGCCGGCGCCGCGTCCGAGTCCGAGGATGAGCCGGCCGCCGGAGATGTTGTCGAGCATCGACACTTCCTCGGCAACCCGCATCGGATCATGCCACGGCAGGACCACGACCATCGAGCCGAGCTGCGCGCGCTCGGTCCGTCCCGCCATGTACGTCAGAAACTGAAGAACATCGGGGCACATCGTGTAGTCGGTGAAGTGATGCTCGACGCCCCAGATGGACTCGAACCCGAGCGGCTCGGCCAGATCCGCCAGGCGGAGATCCTGACGGTAGACCTCGAAGTCGCTGCGCTGCTTGTGCGGATTCTGGAAGACGCTGGCCATTCCAACGTGCATCGCTGATTCTCCTCAGTGGCGTCCGCGCCCCTCTCAGTGACGGACAGCGCCACTCTCGGCGTACGGCGGCGCGTAGATCACCAGAACTTTCACCGGCTCGTCGCTGATCGTCGTGAACACGTGCGGCACGCCGGCGGGAAAGAAGACGGTGTCGCCGGGCCCGACCTCGTCGACGTAGTCCGCGCCAACCTCCACGCGTGCCCGGCCTTCCAGCACGTAACACGCCTGCTCGATGCCGGGATGCGAGTGCCGCAGGGCGCC
>QHRT01000358.1:0-1840 GCA_003220195.1 Candidatus Rokuibacteriota bacterium
AGGGCCGGGTCCTTGACGTGCACGAGCGCCTTCGCGTCGCGGCCGAAGACCGTCACGGCGGAGAGCCCGAGCTGCTCTTGCTGCTCGAGGAGCCAGGCGGCCAGCTCATCGCGGCGATCGTCGGCCAGCAGCCCTTCCCGCTCGATGACGCGCGCCAGGTGCCGCGCGTGACGGAGCGAGGCCGTTTCCAGGTTGTGGTAGTAGGTCTGCGCCACGACGAGGGCCTGATCGAGCGGGCGCTCGACCTGGGGCTTGAACCAGCCCTGGATCGACCGGTTGATGAAATTGGACGCGATGATGAAGATCAGGATCGACGGCAGGAGCGCCAGCGTCAGGAACCCGAGCACGAGCTTGGTCTTGAACTTCGCGCCGATGACCTTCTCGCGCCGTTCGAACCAGAGCTTGATCAGGTTCCGGAAGAGCAGCACCAGCAGCAGGAGCAGGACGATCACGTTCAGGTTCAGGAGGCCGATCACGACCAGGTTCGACGCGATCGGCAGCTCGGCCGGGCGGAAGGCGATATTGAAGGCGCTGAGGCCGGCCATGAGCAGGAGGCCGGCGACGATCAGGATCAGGTTCCGCTTGCGCCGGCTCTGGTCGCCGAGGAGCGGCATCACTCGCCTCGCATGATCGTGCGGTAATCGGACTGCCGCACGGTCTGCTCCGCCGTGCCGGCCATTCGCGTGACGAACGAGTTGTCACCGCGCAGCGCGGTCTCGGCGAGGGTGCGGATGTAGAAGACGTCGGTCGGCTCCAGCGTGGACGCCGGGGCGAGCTTGAGGCTCCGCACCTCGCTCAGCACGCGCTGCGCGTCGCGCAGGTCTCGCGTCAAGTAGGCGGGCCGCGTCTCGCCCTTCACGGACGCCACCTTGTACTCCTTCGTCACCACGTTGTACTCGAGCTGCCGCTCGATCACCTTCGTGGTCAAGAGGCGGTCGCGCCAGAACCGGTTGTACTGCCAGAGCTCCACGGTGAAGCGTACGTGGCCGGGGATTCCACTATGGATGCTCTCCTGGAACGCCGGCGGGATCGCCCCCAGGACGACGACGCGCACCGTGACGTCCATGTCGTTGAGAAAGATGGCCAGGTCGCTGATCCGGAGCTCGGCGCGCGCGGGCGCCGGCGCCGTGAGCACGAGCGCCACTGCCAGCAGCGAGAAGACGGGGCCCAGCGCGTACATACGGCGGAGACGCCATTATAGCGGAGGGGGGAGCGAGGACGCTCCCGTGGGAAGCGGGGACGCTCCCGCGAACTTCTACGTAACCGCCAGGCCCGGGCTCGGCAGGAACGCTTCCGTGCGGACCGGCTCGCCACGCGCGACGCGGAGCGCCGCGCCGACGGGACGGCGCTCGAGGCCGACGGCGCGCTGGATCGCGACGACGAGCTGATAGTTCAGGTCGTGGCCCGCGTTGTGGGCCGTCACGTGGCCCACGACCGGCCGACCGAGCAGCGCGAGGTCGCCGATCAGATCGAGCACCTTGTGGCGGACGAACTCGTCCTGATAGCGCAGGCCGTTGATCGGACCTCGTTTGCCGACCACGACGGCGTTGTCGAGCGACCCGCCACGGGCGAGGCCATTCTTGCGCATCTGCCCCACGTCTTTCAGGAAGCCGTACGTCCGCGCCGGCGCGAACTCCTCGGCGAAGATTCGCTCGTTCGGGACGTACACCAGCGTCTGGGTCCCGATGGCCGGATGGTCGTTGTCGAGCGTGTAGGTGATGCGCGCCGTGCTCGAGGGGACGATCGAGAGCCAGCGATGGTCGGTGCCGACGCGAAGCGGGTAGGGGATCGTGATGGTGCGGCGTCGCGCGGCCTGCTCGGCACGGCCGGCGCCCATCAG
>QHRT01000358.1:1854-8816 GCA_003220195.1 Candidatus Rokuibacteriota bacterium
TGTCGATGCCCAGTCCTGCGGCCGCGGCCATCAAGTGCTCGACGGTCTGGACGCGGCTGCCGTTCTTGCCGACGGTCGTCGCGTAGTGCCAGTCCACGACGCTTTCAGGCCCGGCGGGTATCGCGACGTCGCCAACTCGGAACACGATGCCGTTATCAGGACTGGCGGGAGAGACCACGATCCGGACACGTTTGCCTGAGTGAAGCCCAACCCCTTCGAAACTTACCGGCTTCCGGATCGTTCGCTGGTGCATGAGCCCGTGCGGAGAAACGCAACAGCAGTGCCAGAGTTCCTCGAATCAGCGTAAATGTCCGGTCTACAAATTCTTTCGTCAGCAGCCTCGCTCATGAGGGAACGCGGCAACGTACCGTCAGCGACACGGCCCGGACGGCCAGGTGTCCCAAAAACGGGACACACGACGCTCGATCTGATTCGCAGATGCGCCGGAGCCGCGTTGGCCAGTGCCTGACTCAGCGCGCGAGGTAGTCGGTGATCATCCACCAGATGAAGTAGCCCCAGATGCTGCTGTTCGCGAGAATCAAGAGGGCGATGACGCCGGATTCGCTCACCGAAGGGCTCCCATCGACTACGCGTGGACGAAGAGGAGTTCTGGCGCGGGATTATTGCGGGACGGGCTCGCCACATGTCAAGGGGAAGTTTTTACCCAAGCAGCACCCGGACGCTCCAACCGGCGTCGCTCCCCGTCGCCTCGACCGCGTCGAACATCGCCGTCCTGGTCGTGGGCGACGGGTGATGCCGATCACGATCCAGTTCTTCACCCCAGAGCGTGCCGTGAACGACTCCGTCAGCACACGTGTCCACGTCCACGCGCTGAACGGCGAAGCCTTCGATCTCGTGGACGTACAGGCACTCGTTGATCCAGGTGACCAGCAGCGTCTCGACGGTATCGCCCTGCGCGCGCACTTCGCGGGACTCTCGGGGGTCGACAGTCTCAGGATTCACGATGCTCGCGAAGACACCGAGCGCCGCTTCGGCAAATGCCTCCGCAACGGTTTCTCCCCACGCGCGGACTCCGGCGCGCGTGCCGAGGGTGATCGCCTCGTAGCCGCGCTCGGCCGGCATGCGAGCGCGTGCCCCTATTCCCGCGCGGGAGAACCGAGGTCGCCCAGCACGAACTGGAGCACCGCGACCACCGCGGGCCCGGCCGTTTCGGTGCGCAGGATGCGCGGGCCGAGGGTCGCGATCAGAAACCCACGCGCGCGCGCCGCGTCGACCTCGCTCCGGGCGAGGCCGCCCTCGGGACCGACGAGCAGGAGCACCGGCCCGAGAGAAAGCGCGGGATCGGTCCGAGAATCGTCGAGCGTCGACCGGAGGGATGGGGCGTCGCCCTCCCAGAGGCACAGACGGCGCTCGCCGGGTCTGCCCTCGGGCAGCGCCGAGAGGACTTCGGAGAGCGGACGGGGCAGAGCGACGTCCGGAATCGTCGCCCGACCGCACTGCTTCGTCGCCTCGCGCGCGACGCGCTGCCAGCGCCGCGCGCGATCGCGCCATCGCGACGGCTCGAGCCGCACGATCGTTCGCGCGGTGAGCACGGGCCAGATCCGCGCGACGCCGAGCTCGGTCGCGGCGCGCACGATCGTCTCCATCTTGTCGCCTTTCGGGACGCCCTGGACCAGCGTCACGTCGAGCGGCGCGTCCGCCGTCCCGCGCACGCTCCCGAGAATCGTCCCGGTCGCGGTGTCGCCGAGGCTCTCGAGCCGCACGGTGTAGTCGATGCCGGTCCCGTCGGACGCGACGACGGTGTCGCCGGGGACGAGTCTCAGCACACGGGCGAGATGTCGCGTCTCGTCGCGATCGAACGTGACGTGATCGCCGTCGCGGCGCTCAGACGCGATCGTGAAGCGGCGCAGAAGCGGCGGCTCCGTTCCGGACGAAGACCAGCGTCGCCCAGCCCTCGATGGAGCGGGCGCCCTCTCGCGTGAACCCGACGGCGCCGAGCGCGGCGGTCAGGTCGGTGGACTCGCCGTCGAGGATTCCGCCGAGCACGAGGCCGCCGCCCGGCGTGACCAGCTGACGGTAGCGCGTGGCGAGTTTCAGGTGAGCCGCGGACAGGATGTTCGCGACGACGAGCGGTGCGGGCTCGATCCCCACCGCGCTCGCGTCGCCGACGACGACGCGCACACGGTCGGCGACGCCGTTCCGCGCGGCATTGGCGACCGCGCACGCGGCGGCGTCCGGATCGTCGTCCACCGCGACGATCGCCGGCACGCCGAGCCGCGCGGCCGCGATCGCGAGGATGCCGGAGCCGGTGCCGAGATCGACGACACGATCGGGAACGCCGTGCGCCAGCAGTTCTTCGAGCGCTTCGAGACATCCGGCCGTGCTGCCGTGATGCCCGGTGCCGAACGCCCGTCCAGGCTCGATCGTCACCACGAGGCGGCCGCTCGAGGTCGGTACGTCCCACGAGGGCGCGATGACGAGGCGGCGGCCGACCTCCCGTGGACGGAAATGCTCACGCCACGCGTCCGCCCAGCCGCCGTCGATGAGCGGGGCGATCGCGGCCTCGACCGGTGCACCCAGTCCGAGCGCCGAGAGGCCCGCGGCGTAGCCGTTCACCCGCGCGCAGAGCGCCGCCGGCTCCGCGGCTCCGGGAAAGAACGCGCGCAGACGCGGTGGAGCCTCGGCGATCTCCTCTTCGACGACGCCGAGCGCGCCGAGCTCCCACAGGAAGTTCGTCAGCCCTTCCGACGTCATGACGGAGCTCTCGATCGCGAGCTCCCAGTACGATGAGACTTCGCGCACTATCCCAGGAGCTTCCGCATCCGGTCGAGGAACGCGGAGGCCAGGGGCCCACGCTGGCCCTTCAACGCCGCATCGAACGCTTCGAGCGCCTCGCGTTGCTTGGCCGTCAGCTTCTGCGGGACCTCGAGGATGACGCGATAGCAGGCGTCGCCGCGCCCGCGGTTTCGCAGGCGGGGCATGCCCTGGCCGGCGAGACGCAGGATCTGGTGCGGCTGGGTGCCGGCGGGAATCGAGAGCGTCGCGGTGCCGTTCAGAACCGGTACCTCCAACTCTGCGCCGAGCGCCAGCTGCGGGAACGTGACCGGCAAGTCGCAGTAGAGGTCGTCGTCCTTCCGGCCGAACGCCTCGTGCTCGGCCAGACGGAGCTGCATGCCGTCGTCGATGCCGGCAGGGATCTTGACTTGAAGCACGTGCTCGGCGCGCCGGCGGCCTTCGCCGCGGCACTCGCGACAGAGCGTGCGGAGCACGCCTTCGCCGTGACATTTCGGACACGGGCGCGCGACGGTCAGGAAGCCGTGGCGCATCCCGACCTCGCCGCGGCCCTGACACGTCTCGCACGTCTTCGCTCGCGTGCCGGCCTCGTTGCCCGAGCCTCCGCAGATCTCGCACGGCTCGAGTCGGGGAATCCTGATCTTGGTCTCGATGCCGGAGGCCGCGTCCTCCAGCGTCAGCTTCAGCTCGTACTGGAGATCTTCGCCACGCGCCGCGCGCGACCGACGTCCGCCGCGCGCGCCGCCACCGAAGAAGTTGTCGAAGATATCCTCGAAGAGGCTGCCGAAGCCGCCGGGGTCGAAGCCGACGCCACCGGCCACCGTGCCGAACCGGTCGTACTGCGCTCGCTTGTCGGGATCCGACAGGACCGCGTACGCCTCGCTGGCTTGCTTGAAGCGGTCCTCGGCGTTCTTGTCCCCCGGATTGCGGTCGGGATGGTACTGCATCGCCAGCTGACGGTAGGCCTTCTTGATCTCGGCGTCGCTCGCCGAGCGCGCGACGCCGAGGACCTCGTAGTAGTCGGCGCCAGCCACGCTACGCCGAGTCCTCGTCCGGTGCAGCGGCGACGGCGACGAGCGCGGCGCGGACGACCCGGCCGTTCAGCAGGTAGCCGGGCCCGATCTCGTGGACCACCGTTCCCGGCGGCTGCTCGACGCTCACCACCCGGCTGATCGCTTCGTGTCGCGTGGGATCGAACCGTTCGCCGACGGCCGAGTAGCGTGTGACGCCGGCGCGCTCGAGGACCTTCAAGAGTTCCCGCTGGATCAGCTCGACGCCCTCGACGACGTTCGCGGCGTTGCCCGCCGCGCGGGCGGCACCGAGCGCGCGATCGAGATTGTCGAGGACCGGCACCAGGTCGCGGACGAGTGATTCGTTGGCATACTTCAGATAATCCTCGCGCTCCCGCTGCGCGCGGCGCCGGACGTTGTCCGCTTCGGCCAGCGCCCGCAGCAGGCGATCCTGCTTGTCCTGGAGCTCCCGCCGCGCATCCTCGAGCTGTCGCCGGCATTCCTCGTGCTCACGCGTATTCCGCACCTCCGCCCGATCGCCGACACCCGTGTCGGCGATCGGCTCACCGCTCTGCGCGGCGGCGTCGGCCGCGCCATTTTCATGACGTCTGCGCTCGTCCATACGCGAAATTATAACAGCCGCCTCTCGCGCGAAGGCGCCGCGCCGCGATGCCGAGACCGGCGGAGCTCGAGGAGCGGACGATCGCGGGCATCCGGAAGGCCGGGAGCCGAACGCTCCCGACGTTCTGGATCACGACGGCAGGTACAGATCCTGACGGGCGCGCGAGAGCGCGTCGGTGACGTGCCGAGCCGTGTCGTTGACGATGGACATGATCTCCGGGTACGGCAGCCTTCTCGGTCCCACGACCCCGAGAATGCCGAGCACCTGGTTCCGGTACATGTACGTCGACGTGATGAGCGTGCAGTCGCGCAGCTCGCCGAACGGATTTTCCTCGCCGATCGTGACCTTGAGGCCGCTGTCTTCGGCGAGCGCCACCATCATCCCGGCCAGCCGCTCTTTCTGCTCGAACACGCGCAGCAGGCTGCGCGTCGCGTCGAGATCGAGAAACTCCGGATGGTCGAGCATGTTGATCGCGCCGCTGATGTAGAGCGTCCGGCCCCGGAGCATCGCCACGATCTGCTCGGTCACGGATCGACCGCGCGTATGCAGCGCGTCGAGCGGATCGTCCGGCGCCAGTTCCATGTCGACGATCTGCTGCACGGTCCGTCCGCCGAAGCGGCGCGTGAGCTCCCGGCCGATGCTTCGCAGTTCCTCCTCGCCGCGCGGGCGATCCAGGCTGATCTCGCGCACCGTCAGCCAGCCGGCGTCCGTGGTCGCGACGGCGAGCGCGCGCTCGGCGTCGAGCGGCATCAAACTGACGCCGGCGATCACCGTGCGTTCCAGCGGCGGGGCCAGCAGGAGCCCGGTGAGACCGGTCACGTTCGACAGGTGCGTCGACGTTCGCTCCATGAATCGATCGATGCCGGAAGGCCGCGACGGCAGGGTCTCGCGCGGCGCGTGCGGCGGCACCGTCGGCGGGAAGGAGTCGACGTAGAACCGGTACGCCTTGTCCGTCGGCACGCGACCGGCGCTGGTGTGGGGTTGCGCGAGGTAGCCCATCTCCTCGAGATCGGCCATCGCGTTCCGGAGCGTGGCCGGCGAGAGCGTCGGAAAGTGCCGCCGGGCGAGCACACGGGAGCCGACCGGCTCGGCGGTGTCGATGTACTCGCGGATGATCGCGATCAGCACGTCCCGGTGGCGCGCGTCCATCTGCGTCTCTTGTAGTCTGCTCCCCCCGCCAAGTCAATTTGACTGATCCACATCGGGGGCGTTCCGCCGCTCCTCCACGGGAGCGTCCTCGCTCCCCCCGATGGCCTCCCATCGGGTCGAACCTGGATCGATTGCGCCGGCACAGCCGGCGCTCGAAGGGCTTCTGCGAGCCGCTGGCGTCGTGGTCGTGCGCTTCGTGAACGACTACAACAAGTCGACGAAGAGGGCGTCCGAGACGAGGAACCCGGCTTCGGTCAGGCGGACGCGGTCGCGTTCGTCGAGGAGCCATCCGGCGGCGCGCCACGACGCGACGCGCTCGGCCAGACGTCGATCGCCTTCGAGGCGAGCGGCGAGCCATTCGCGCGGAACGCCGTCGGACGTTCGGAGACCGAGGATCAACCGCTCGGCCAATGCCTGGCCTGTGTCGAGCCGTTCGAACGTCTCGATCGGGAGGCGACCGGCTTCGATCTCGCCGCAGTACCGTGCGACGGGCTTCGCGTTGCCCCACCGGACGTCGCCGAGGAATCCGCACGCGCCAGGCCCGAACGCAAGGTACTCGCCGCGGCGCCAGTACCCGAGGTTGTGCCGCGAGCGAAAGCCCGGACGCGCGTAGTTGGAGATTTCGTAGTGGTCGTAGCCGCGCGCGCGGGCCTCACGCGCCAGCGTCCAGTACTGCTCGACGACCGTGTCCTCGGGTGGCAGGCCGGGGACCTCGGTCGATCCCCAGACGCTGCCGGCATCGAGGGACAGGCCGTACGGGGACAGGTGGTCGGGTCGCCAGTCGAGGACCGCGCCGACCGTGCGACGCCATGCCGCGCCGTCCTGATCGGGCAACCCGTACATCAGATCCACGCTGACGTTGTCGCACCCCGCCGCGCGCGCCGCCTCGAACGCCCGGCGGGCGCCCGTCGACCCGTGGAGCCTGCCGAGCGTCAACAGAATCGCATCGTCGAGGGACTGGACGCCGAGGCTCACCCGCGTCACGCCCGACGCCCGGTAGGCCTCGAACTTCGGCCGCGTCACGCTCTCGGGATTGCACTCGATCGTGATCTCGGCGTCCGGCGCGACGACGAACGCGCGGCCGAGACTCGCCAGGATCCCGGCGAGATCGTCCGGGTGGAGCAGCGAGGGCGTTCCACCACCGAAGAACACCGAAGCCACGGCGACGTCCGACGCCCATCCGGCCCTCGCGGCGATCGCGATCTCGCTCCGAACGGCGGAGACGTACCGGCGCATCGCTTCGTCGTCGTGCGGCGCCGTATTGAACGCGCAGTAGTAGCACTTCTTCACGCAAAACGGGACGTGCACGTACACGCCGATCTCACGCGTCCGCGGCATGACATCACCGAGAACGCCAAGCGCGGCAAATGATGAGGGTGATCGAGCGTTAATCACATTCGTGTTCCACGGACCAAGATCGGCGGGTG
>QHRT01000358.1:8865-15970 GCA_003220195.1 Candidatus Rokuibacteriota bacterium
GATGCCGCGCCCCCGCCACCCGCCGCCTCGCGTGATCGAGCGGCGGTACCGCGAGCAAACTACGGGATGTACTTGCCGAGCCGCCACCACCTGAGCCAGTGACGATCGGAATCCCATGACCAGTAGATGAGGAATGCCTTGCCCTTGATCTTGTCGCGCTTGACGAAGCCCCAGTAGCGGCTGTCCTGCGAGTTGTCGCGGTTGTCGCCCATCACGAAGTACGAATCCGGCGGCACGGTCGTCGACTCGCATGCGTACGCGTACCCGCAGTACGCCGGCGGGGCGCCGCTTGGAAGCGCCGACTCCGACGGTTTCGTGTACGGCTCGCGCAATCGCTCGCCGTTGACGAACACCTGGTGACCGCGGACCTGCACCTGATCGCCCGGCGTGCCGATGATGCGCTTGATGAAGTCGCGCTTCTCGTCTTGCGGGTACTTGAACACGATGATGTCGCCGCGCCGCGGACCGCGGAGGCCCGGCAGGTGGTAGTCGGTCGGCCAGAGCTCCGGCCCGTAGAGGAACTTGTTGACCAGGATGTAATCGCCGACCAGGAGCGTGTCCATCATGGATCCGGACGGAATACCGCGATCGCGATCGCCTCGGCGTACTCGCGGACCAGCGACTTGCGTCGCGGCCGTTCGGCCCCGGCCGCCACCGCCGCGCGGTCTCCGGTGGCGCCGTCGACGGGCACGCGCGTGTCGGCCGACGCTCGAACCTGGACTTCCCGATCGTCCATCGTCAGCTCTTGAGCACCGAGAGGAAGGCCTCCTGCGGCACTTCCACCCGTCCGACCTGCTTCATGCGCTTCTTGCCTTCCTTCTGTCGCTCGAGCAGCTTCCGTTTGCGCGTGATATCGCCGCCGTAGCACTTCGCGGTGACGTTCTTGCCCATGGCCTTCACGGTCTCGCGCGCGATCACCCGGCTGCCGATCGCCGCCTGGATCGCGACCTCGTAGAGCTGCCGCGGGATGACGGCGCGCAGCTTCTCGACGAGCGCCTTGCCTTTCTCGTACGCCTTGTCGCGGTGGACGATGCTGCTGAGGGCGTCCACCGGATCGCCGTTCAACAAAATATCGAGCTTCACGAGATCCGACCCGCGGAAGTCGGCGAACTCGTAGTCGAGCGACGCGTAGCCCTTGGAGAGCGATTTCAGCTTGTCGTAGAAGTCGACCACGATCTCCGCGAGGGGGAAGTCGAACTGGATGTGGACTCTCTTGCCAAGGTATTCCAGCGACCGGTGCTCGCCCCGCTTTTCCTGCGCGAGCTTGTAGATCGTCGTCATGAACTCGGTCGGCACGAAGACCGAGGCCTTCACGTACGGCTCCTCCATCGCCTCGATGCGGTCCGGCGTGGGGAGCTTCGAGGGATTGTCGACGTCCAGCACGTCGCCCGCCGTGGTCAACACCCGGTATTGCACGCTCGGCGCGGTCACGATCAGCGAGAGGTTGAATTCCCGCTCGAGTCGCTCCTGCACGATCTCCATGTGCAGCATCCCGAGGAAGCCGCAGCGAAAGCCGTAGCCGAGGGCCAGCGACGTCTCCGGCTCGTACGTGAACGCCGGGTCGTTCAGCCGGAGCTTTTCGAGCGCGTCGCGCAACGCCTCGTAGTCCGTGTCCTCGATCGGGTAGAGCCCGGCGAAGACCATCGGCTTGGCGTCGCGGTATCCCGGAAATGCCTCGGCCGTCGGCCGGAGCGCTTCCGTGATCGTCTCGCCGACCTTGGCGTCCGCGACGCGCTTGATGGAGGCGGTGAGGTACCCGACCTGGCCGGCCGACAGCTCCTCGACCTGGCGCATGTCCGGCGAGAAGACGCCGACCTGGTGCACGTCGTACGCGCGGCCGTTCGACATCAACAGCATTCGCGTGCCCGCGCGCACTCGACCGTCGAACACGCGCACGTACACGACGACGCCCTGGTACGAGTCGTAGAACGAATCGAAGACGAGCGCCTTCAGCGGCGCGTCCGGGTCGCCCGTGGGCGTCGGGATCCGCGCGACGATCGTTTCGAGCACGTCCGACACGCCCGTCCCGTGCTTCGCGGAGATCGCGAGGGCCTCCCCGCCGTCGAGCTCGAGGATCTCGGTGATCTGGTCGCGCGTGCCGGGGATGTCGGCCGCCGGCAGGTCGATCTTGTTGATCACCGGGATGATCGTCAGGTTAGCGTCGCGCGCCAGGTAGTAGTTCGCCAGCGTCTGCGCCTCGATGCCCTGCGCCGCGTCGATGATGAGGATCGCGCCTTCGCACGCCGCCAGCGCCCGCGACACCTCGTACGAGAAGTCGACGTGCCCGGGGGTGTCGATCAGGTTGAGCGTGTATTCCTGACCATCCCGCGCGCGGTAGAGGAGCCGGACGGTGTGCGCCTTGATCGTGATGCCGCGCTCGCGCTCGAGATCCATCGAGTCGAGCACCTGGTCGACCGCCTTCTTCGCGTCCATCGTGCCGGTGAGTGCCAGCAGCCGATCGGCCAGTGTCGATTTGCCGTGATCGATGTGGGCGACGATCGAGAAGTTGCGGTTGCGCGAGAGGGCCATTCGACTCAGTCTAGCACGCGAAAAGTTACCGGTCCGCGGTCACGACGGCGCCGGATTCGATCACCGCGCCCGGGCCGATCGTCACCTTCGTCTCGATCCGGACGCCGGCGCCGATGACGCACTCCGTGAGCGAGGCGTCGGCGCCGACCTGGACGCCCTCCCACACGACCGAGCGTCTGAGCCGCGCGCGCCGCCCGATCCGGGTGCCCTCCCCGACGACCGCGTACGGTCCGACACGACTGTCCGGCTCGAGGCGCACGCCCGCCCCAAGCACGCACGGCGGCTCGATCACCGCGCCGGGCGCGACCTCGACGTCCGTATCGAGCCAGCTTCCGTCGCGCTCCGTGCCGGCGGGCTGGACCGCGGCCTTCACGCGGCCTTCCAGGAGCTCCATCTGTCCGGCGAGATACGCGGCCGGGCTGCCGATGTCCCGCCAGTACGTCGCGGCTTCGAAGCCGAAGCACGGGATGCCGTCCTCGATGAGCCGGGGAAAGAACTCACGCTCGATCGACACGGGACGATCGGTCGGGATGCGAGCGAGCAGCGTGGCGTCGATCAGGTAGATGCCGGCGTTGATGGCGTTGGTCGTGATCTCTTCGTCCGACGTCGGCTTCTCACGGAAGCGCCGCAGACGTCCGTCCGGCTCGGTCTCCACGAGCCCGTACGCGCGCGGGTCGGGCACGCGGGTAAGATAGATCGTCGTGCGCGACCGACGTCGCCGTTCAGGACGAAGATCGTCCCGTGCGTCAGATCCGCCGCGTTCCGCACGCCGCCGCCGGTTCCGAGCGGTTCGGCTTCGACGACGTAGCGTAGCTTCGTGCCGAATGCCCCGCCATCACCCAGCGCCTCGCGGACGTCGTCGACACGATAGGAGCACGACAGGATCACGTCGGTGACACCGTGCGTGCGGAGCAGGCTCAACTGGTACGCGAGGAACGGCACGTTCAGGATCGGGACGACCGGCTTCGGACGGCTCCACGTGAGCGGACGGAGACGCGTCCCCTGTCCGCCCGCGAGAATCACGGCCTGTGCGGCGGCGGCGTCCATGGCTCGGCCTCGTTGATCAGCATCACGGGAATCCCGTCGCGGATCGGGTAGGCCTTCCGGCACGCGGGGCAGATGATACGAGTCTCCTCGAACAGCAGATCACCCTTGCACGCCGGACACACGAGAATCGCCCTCAGCTCCTCGTCGATCATGGCGGTCTCCCTGGCTCCTCCCGACGCGAATGCCCGATCCGGCGAACCCGTCGAGCGCCCACCGGTCGATTGATGCACGGGGTCGCGGTTCGTCGAATCACCCGGACGCGCAGTCGCCGAGTGATTCACGAACCCGCGATGATCGCGGAAGTCGGCGAACGTGCGCGCGAGGCCGCCGTCGAGCGCGGTCGCGGGCGTCCAGCCAAGAAGCGTCCTGGCGCGGGTGGCATCGAGCGCGCTGCGGCGCTGCTCGCCGGGCCTCGCCGGAGCATGCTGTGCCGGCACCGTCGTCCGCGCGATCCCGGCCAGCCGGCGGTAGAGATCGTTCACGGTCGTCTCGCGACCGGTGCCGACGTTCACCACGCCGACCACCTCTACGCGACCGAGCGCACGCGCGACCGCGTCAGCCACGTCCGCGACGTACACGTAGTCACGCGTCTGCTCCCCGTCACCGTTGACGACGCACGGTTCGCCGTGAACGAGCCGGTGCGCGAAGATCGCGACGACGCCGGCTTCGCCGCGAGGATTCTGGCGCGGGCCGTAGACGTTCGCCAGCCGGAGCGTCATCACCGGCACGCCGCTCAGGCCGGACCAGCACTCGAGGTAACGCTCCGCCGCGACCTTCGAGACGCCGTACGGCGACGTGGCGCGCGTCGGATGGTCTTCCGGCGTCGGGACGACGTCGGTGTCGCCGTACGCCGCGCCGCCGGTGGAGATGTATACGACGCGCCGGACGCCGACCTGCTGGGCGGCGCAGGCCACGGAGATCGTGCCGAGCAGGTTCACGCTCGCGTCGAACAGCGGATCTTCGACCGAGCGCGAGACCGCCGCCTGCGCCGCGACGTGCACGACGGCCTCGGGCCCGGCGGCGCGCATCACCGCGCCGAGCCGCGGATCGCGGATGTCGCAGACTTCGAGCGCCGCCCTCGGATTGACGAGCTCGCGCCTGCCGGTCGACAGGTCGTCGACGATGGTGATCGCGTGACCGTCGTCGAGCAGTCGATCGACGACGTGTGAGCCGACGAATCCCGCGCCGCCCGTCACCAGCACCTTCACGCGTGGAGCCTCTGGCGATACCAGTCGATGGTGATCCGCAATCCCTCGTCGACGTCGACCCGCGGCTCCCAGCCGAGCAAGGTGCGCGCGCGGGTGATGTCCGGCTGCCTCACTTTAGGATCGTCGACGGGCAGTGGCCGGAACACGATCTCGCTCTGCGCTCCGGAGAGGACGAGAATCCTCTTCGCGAGGTCGAGCAGCGTCATCTCGTACGGGTTGCCGATGTTCACGGGGTCGTTGACGGGCGTGTGCATCAGCTTCCAGATGCCCTGGACCAGGTCGGACACGAACTGGAACGAGCGCGTCTGCGATCCGTCCCCGTACACCGTCAGCGGCGCGCCGGTCAGCGCCTGCGTGATGAACGTGGGGATCGCCCGCCCGTCGTTCAGTCTCATCCGGGGACCATAGCTGTTGAAGATCCGGACGATGCGCGTGTCGACACCGTGGTAGCGGTGGTACGCCATCGTGATCGCTTCGGCGAACCTCTTCGCTTCGTCGTACACCCCGCGCGGGCCGATCGGGTTCACGTTGCCCCAGTAGTCCTCGCGCTGCGGGTGGACGAGCGGGTCGCCGTAGACCTCGGACGTCGACGCGAGGAGAAACGCGGCGCGTTTGGACTTCGCGAGGCCGAGCGCGTTGTGGGTGCCCAGCGCGCCGACCTTCAGCGTCTGGATCGGCAGCTCGAGATAGTCACGCGGCGAGGCCGGACTGGCGAGGTGCAGCACCCAGTCGAGCGGGCCATCGACCGCGATGTACTCGGTGACGTTGTGCAGCGCGAACGTGAAGCCGGGCCGGTCCCGGACGGCCGCACAATTCTCCGCGGATCCGGTGATGAAGTTGTCCATGCAGAGGACTTCCACACCCTGCTCCAGCAGAAACTCGCAAAGGTGCGAGCCAATGAACCCGGCCCCTCCAGTGACGAGAACCCGCATGGCGGGCTAGGCGGGAAGAACCGGTCTACGACCGACCGAGTAGTACTCGAATCCCAGCCGGCGCATGCGCTCCGGCTGCCAGAGATTGCGGCCGTCGAACACGACGGGGCGCCGCATGACGTCGCGCAGCCGCTCGAGGTCGAGGAGCTTGAACTCGTTCCACTCGGTGACGAGCACGGCGGCGTCGGCGCCGGCCGCCGCGTCGTAGGGCGAGTCGCAATACTGGACCGCGGGCGGCAGCACCTTGGCGGCGTTCAGCATCGCCACCGGGTCGTACGTTCGGACGTCGGCGCCGGCCTGGACCAGCTGCGACACGACCTCGATGCTGCGGGCCTCGCGCATGTCGTCCGTGTTCGGCTTGAAGGCCAGGCCGAGGACGGCGATGATCCTGTCGTCGAGCGGCGCCATCGCCTTGTCGATCATCTCGACCAGGTGGGTGGCGCGCTCGCGATTGACGTCCAGGACGGCGCGAAGCAGCGAGAAGTCGTAGCCGAGCTGCGCGGCCGTCTGGACGAGCGACTCGGCATCTTTTGGAAAGCAGCTGCCGCCGTAGCCGAGCCCGGCCGAGAGGAACGCCGGCCCGATGCGTGGATCCAGGCCCATGCCCTTCATCACCTGCGTCACGTCGGCCCCCGCCAGCTCACAGATGTTGGCGATCGCGTTCATGAACGAGATCTTCGTGGCGAGAAACGCGTTCGACGCGTACTTGATCATCTCCGCGGACGGGACGAGCGGCGCGTAGAGCTCCAGGAGCGACATCGCGACCTGCTGGTTCGGCGCGCCGATCACGATCCGATCCGGACGGAGCGTGTCTTCGATCGCCGAGCCCTCGCGCAGGAATTCGGGATTCGAGACCACGTCGAACGGCACCCGCCGGCGCTGGTGGCGCTCGATGACGTCCCGGACGAAGTCCCCGGTGCCGACGGGCACCGTGGACTTGTTGACGATCACCATGTACCGCTCCATGGCGGCGGCGATCTCGCGCGCGACCGCCTCGACCGCGGAGAGGTCGGTTTCGCCGGATTCTTTCGGTGGGGTTCCGACGGTGATGAAGACGATCACCGAGTCCCGGACCGCGGCGTGAAGGTCGATGGTGAACCTGAGGCGGCCATCGCCGACGTTCCGCGCGACCATCTCCTCCAGGCCCGGCTCGTAGATCGGCATGTGACCGGCCCCGAGCGCCTCGATCTTCTCGGAAATGTTGTCGACGCAGACGACGTTGTTGCCGAGGTCGGCAAACACCGCGCCGGTGACCAGACCGACATAGCCGGTACCGACGACACAAATGTTCATGTGGGCATACCCTCGAGCAGCCGGGGGAAAGTCACGACGACAATCACTATATCAAGCCGCATCGCGCTGCGACCACCCTCCGCCTGGAGGCCTCAC
>QHRT01000358.1:16076-17741 GCA_003220195.1 Candidatus Rokuibacteriota bacterium
TGTCAGGCCGTCGATCTGTTCGCGCGCGTCACGCACGGCATCGCTCAGCGAGTCGAAGCGCTGTCCGGAGATCGTGATGGTGTTGCTCTCGTCGCGCGCTTTCCACATCCATTCGCGGCGCGTTCGCCCGACGGGGATGAATTCGACTTTCACGGTC
This sequence comes from Candidatus Rokuibacteriota bacterium, assembly GCA_003220195.1. GTDB lineage: Bacteria > Methylomirabilota > Methylomirabilia > Rokubacteriales > CSP1-6 > AR8. The sequence continues at coordinate 16,234 of QHRT01000358.1, forward strand.
CCGGTCGTGTCCATGTTCTCTCCCTCTCTCAAAGCAGCGCTTCAACCACGCGCTGTCGGGCAGAAGATGCCTGCAATTGGGGTGCCACGAATCCTGCATCGCGCGACGAGTGACGCCGGGCGGAAATGATTGGCCCCTCTTCCATGGTCAATCAGGCTCCGATGCAACCCAGCGGAAAAAGACCGCGGTGAAGACGATGAGGGGGACGAGTCCGGCCGGTACCCACATGATGAGGCCTCCGAGACGCTGGTCATCGAGCGGTGCGAGGCCGAGGATGCGCGGCGCCGTCTCGTAGAACCGATAGAGCACGTCGTCGGTGGCGGTCACCATCGCGGCCACGACGGTCATCGGCATTCCGAACGCGAAGAGGTAAAGAATCTGCGCGGCGTACGGGAGCGCCGGCGCGCGAGTCGACCGGGATAGCACCGGCCACCACCCGAGGACAGCGCCGCCGACGAGCATGACGTGCTCGACGAGGTGCCAGAGATGGGATCCGAGTGCACGATCGTAGGCCACCGGCAGATGCCACAGGACCAGCACCCCCGCGTACGCCGCCAGCGCGGGAATCGGCCGCGTGATCCAGCGCACGATCGATCGCGTGAACGGCCGACGGCACCACGGGGCGAGGAGCGCGTCGATCATAAAGGCCGGCATGCCCGTCAGCGCGAGCGGCGGCACGACGAGCGTCAGCAAGAGATGCTGGACCATGTGCGCGCTGAACAGATACCGTTCGCTCAGCGCGTGGAGTGGCCCGCTGACGGCGAGCAGCGTCACGCCGAGCGCGGCGATGCCGCGCCACGCGATCGTCCACGGGATCGTGACGCCGCGCGCTCGCCACGCGCGGAGATACGCGAACGCGAGGACCGCCACGGCGACGATCGCGTCGGCGTGCACGTCGCCCGACGTCCACGGGGATGCGCCGCTCGCCGCCGTCATCGGCGGAACACCAGGAACTCGCCCGGGAACGTCATCAAGGCGATCGCCAGGCCGACCGCGATCAGCAGAGGTCCGGCGAAGAGGATCGCGAGCGCGCGGCGGTCGTAGCGCAGGTGCATGAAGAAGAGCACGACCAGCGAGAACTTGGCGATGGACATGCCGAGCAGGAGCGGGACGACGATCGGCGTGAGCCGGCGCACGTAGATCACGCCGACCTCGAGCGCGGTGATGACGGTCAACACGAGGGCGATCGTCAGGTACGTCCCGACGCTCGCGTGCTCGCCTGCCTCGTGCGCGGTGCGATCCGTCACGGCAGCAGATACACCAGGGTGAAGATCACGATCCACACGATGTCGACGAAGTGCCAGTAGAGTCCGGCCACCTCGACCTTGATCGCGTCGGCGCGCCCGAGGCGACCGCGCAGATCGAGGATCAGCAGGGTCGAGAGCCACGCGACGCCGACGGTCACGTGAGCGCCGTGAAATCCGGTCAGCACGAAGAACGTCGAGCCGAACAGGTTCTGCTGGAGCGTCAGCCCCTCGCGCACGAATGACGTGAACTCGTAGGCCTGG
>QHRT01000364.1 GCA_003220195.1 Candidatus Rokuibacteriota bacterium
CGGCTCTATCGTCGAGTCGAGGCCCTTGCTCAGGGGCCATTCGAGAGCGGTGGCTCGCTGAGGGTTCCGCGTCCGTTGCTGGTCGTGAAGGATCTGGGCCTCGTCTTGCTGGATCATTTCCCCGGGGCCGACTTGCGCGAGATCCTCAATAACGGTGGCGCATCCGAGGCGTTGGCGCTCGCCGGACGCTGGCTCGCTCGCTTGCACGAGGCTGTTCCTCTGGCCGGCCTCAGAATTGCGTCGCCGGATCACGAGCTCGGGAAAGTCCAGCGCTGGCGCGACCAGATCGGCTCCGCGCTGACGCGGGCAGACGCCGGGCGGCTCGATCTGGCCCTGAAGTCGATGTGCGATCTCGCGAGCTGGCTGAGATACGAGCCAGTCATGATCCACAAGGACTTCTACTTCGGAAACGTGCTGTGGGACGGCAAGCGCGTCTGCATCCTGGACTTCGACGAGCTCGCCGTTGGCGATCCCGCGCTGGATCTCGGCCACTTCCTCGCCCACCTGGAAGTGTTGGCGTATCGGATCGGGAGCCGCGTCGATGGACTCTCGGCGGCAGCCTCGACGTTCTCCACAGCGTACGCGGCCACGGACGTGACACTCGCACCGCGAGTGACCTTGTACAGGGCGTATACGTTTCTCAAGCTGGCGGCCACTGAGGTGGCCCGGAAACAGGACGGATGGGATCGAATGGCGCGGACGCTCGCGGGGCTGGCTTGCCAGGAGATCGAGCAGGTGGTGTGCGAATGAACACCGGATCTCTCTGGGCGATCACCTGCTACTTCAATCCGGTCGAGTACAAGAGCCGACTCGAGAACTACCGCGTGTTCCGGAAACACCTGGCGGTCCCTCTCGTGACCGTGGAGTGGTCGCTGGGGCCCACCTTCCAGCTCGGTAGCGGCGACGCCGACATTCTCGTGCAGCTCCATGGCTGGAGCCTCATGTGGCAGAAGGAGCGGCTGCTGAACATCGCCGTCCAGCACGTGCCGCAGACCTGCGAGTGCATTGCCTGGCTGGACTGCGACGTTGTCTTCGAGGAGGGCGATTGGGCCGGGCGCGCCCGCGCGGCGCTCGATCAGTATCCGCTCCTCCGACTGTTCAACAAGCGATACGACCTCGCTCGCGAAGAGTCCATCGAGCGGGTCTCGGCTTCAGACGAAGCCGAAGAGGCGTTCGAGGGCGCCGCGCCCCTGCAGGAGGTTCGATCGCCGGGCTGGCATGGGCTGGTCGTCGCGATCTGATCGCGCGGCACGGCTTGTACGATGCCTGTGTCGTCGGGAGTGGCGATCGCGCGATTCTGTACGCGGCCCTGGGGCAATTCGACGAGGCCGCACGACGACTGCGCATGACCGGACGCAGGCTTCAACACTATCGGTCCTGGGCCGAGCCCTTCTTTGGCGCCGTGCAGGGCCGCGTCGGCTACCTGCACGGGCGGCTGTTTCATCTGTGGCACGGGGAGCGCAAGGATCGCGATTACAAGCAACGGCAGCGTTTGCTCGAGGACGCTGATTTCGACCCGGACCGCGACATCGCCATCGATGCCAGCGGCTGCTGGCGCTGGAGCTCCGACAAGGGCAGCCTGCACGAGTTCGTCAGACGGTACTTTCTGTCGAGACAGGAAGACGGCTGAAGCTCGGAGGGCGGGGTGCTGAGAATGCATCCTGATCACGGCGAGGCGTCAGCCAGCTCCCGGATGGCGATCCCGGGCTGCGAAGTCACGCGACGCCATCCAGCAGCAGCTTCACGAAGCCGTCGAACGTCCCCTTCTCGATCCAGCGCACGACCACGACGAGATCGTGCTCGGGATCGATCCAGAGGACGTTGCTGCCGGCCCCGCGCGCGGCGAAGCTCGATTCCGGCGCGCTCGGCATCTGCTGCCGTCCGGTGTTGAGCCACCACAGGAAGCCGTACTGCGGATTGATCGGACACGGCCGGCGCATCTCGTCGATCCAGCGCTCGTCGACGAGCTGGCGGTCGCGCCAGCGGCCGCCGCTCCGGATCAGGAGTCCGAAGCGCGCGTGATCCCGCGTCGACATCCAGAGCCCGCCGCCCCAGTGTGATCCGCCGGGCACCGACGGCATGCGCGCGCCGTCGATGTCGAACGTCGCGTTCCCGTACGCGTGCCACTCCCAGTCCGCCGCGCCGATCGGACGCATGATCTCGCGCTCGAGCACGTCGGCGAGCGGCCGTCGAAATACCTGGAGCAGCGAGAGACTCAAGCGGTTGACGCGGACGTCGTTGTATTCCCACACCGCGCCCGGCGCGCCGAGCGGACGCGGCGTGCCCTTCTCCGACTGGCCGAGCTCGCTCTTGCCGACGTCGCGGTTGTGATCGATCGAGTCCGGCTTGCCCCACAAGGTCCCCGTCCACTCGCTCGTCTGCTGGAGCAGATGCCGCCACGTGATCGGGCGGTTCTGCGGCGGCTCGAAGCCGTCGTCGAGCGCGTAGTCGCGAGCGGTATCGTCGATGCTCTTGATCAGGCCGCGCGCCACGGCGACGCCGGCCAGCGTCGCGAGATAGCTCTTCGCCATGCTGAAGCTCATGTCGACGCGTCCGGTATCGCCCCACTCGGCGACGACGTAGCCGTGCCGAAGGACGATCCCGTTCGGGCCTCCGCGCGGCCGCACCGGGCCGAGCACGTCGTTCTCCGTTTCGGGTTCGTCCGCCACGCCGATGTAGCGCCCGGACGCGGTGAGGAAGTCGCGGCGCCAGGGACTCTCGTGCTGCTGGTGATACGCGATCGCCGCGGCGATCGCGTCGGGATGCATCCCGACGTCGGTCGGCCTCTTCGTCTGCCATGAGTCGGTCGAGGGCACATAGCTCATGGCGCTTTTCTATCATGATCGGATTGCGCCGCGGTGACGCGCGCGCCGTGTGCCTATACTGGGCCATCCGGGGAGGTCGCTCATGGACTGGCATGTCGGACGACGAGGCTTTCTGAGGAGGATGATCACGATGACCGCACTGGGCGCAGCAGGAAGTTCTCTCGGCGGCGCGCACACGTCCTCGGCGGGAGCGGCCGCCACGAAAGCCGCCTACGATCCCGCGGCGAAGTTCGACGTCAAGGTCAGCGAGGTCGAGTTCCGGCGGACCGCGAAAAGTCGGCAGCTGATGGCGCGGATCTACCAGCCCGAGGGCGCCGGGCCATTCCCGACCCTGCTCGATCTGCACGGCGGCGCCTGGATCAACAAGGATCGATTTGCCAACGAGCCGATGGATCGCGCGGTCGCCGCCAGCGGCGTGCTGGTCGTCGCGATCGACATGACGCTCGGGACCGAGGCGCCGTATCCGGCTTCGGTCCAGGATGCGAGTTACGGCGTTCGCTGGTTGAAATGGAAGGCCTCCGGGTGGAACGGCGACGCGTCGACCGTCGGCGTGCTCGGCAGCTCGAGCGGTGGTCACGTCGCCGAATTGCTCGCGATGCGTCCGCGCGACCCGCGCTACAACGCGATTGCGCTGACGGAAGCTCCCGGGGTCGACACGACGGTGCTCTACGTCGCGACACGGTCGCCGATCAGCGACCCGTGGGCCCGCTTCCAGCAAGCGCAGAAGATGAAGCGCGAGACCCTGATCAAGGCCAGCCAGAGCTATTTCAACCCGTGGGACACGATCCACGAGGGCAATCCTCAAGAAATGCTCGACCGACGCGAGACTGTCACGCTGCGGCCGCTCCTCATCATGCAGGGCGCACTCGACGACAACGTCCTGCCGGCGGTGCAGGAAAAATTCCAGGCCACGTACCGCGCGGCCGGCGGCGAGTGCCAGCTCCACGTGTTCGAGGGCTCCGAGCACGAGTGGATCGCGAAGCCGGGGCCGCAAACGGACCGCGCGCACGAGATGGTGAAGGCGTTCATCGCGCGCAATCTGGCGGCGGCGCGTGTCGGCCGCAATCGGCGACTCGATCTCCAGGCACGTGATCGCCGCGCCACGGCGCGATTGTCGGGGCTCGCGACGACGCTCCCGCGGAACACGGTGGCTCGTATCGGGCGCGTGTGCGGCACTGCTGCTCGCCGGGTGTGCCGGCGGGATGACGGTGGTCTATTCCCGCCACCGCGGCGAACGGCGTCTCCGATCGGATTCCGATTCTCGTCTCCAGGCCGAGCGGCGCCGGCCCGTTTCCGGCGATCGTGATGATGCACGACTGCAGCGGTCTCGGGCCGTCGTCCAGCGGCGCCCCCGGCCGGTGGCAGCAGCAGCTCGTGAGCGAAGGCTACGTGGTGGTCGTGCCGGACAGCTTCAGCACGCGCGGTCACCCGAACGGCGTCTGCACCGACCCGTCGCCCAGCCGCAACGACGTGAGCCCTGCGCGCCGGGCCCACGATGCCTATGCCGCGCTCGCGTACCTGCGGACCCTGCCGGACGTC
>QHRT01000365.1:0-7460 GCA_003220195.1 Candidatus Rokuibacteriota bacterium
GTCGGGAACTGCTTCTTCAACACGCCTGGAGCTTCACCCGGATCGTGAGCGAGCGTCCAGAGGAGCGCTCGCTGGATCGCTTTCGCGAAGCGTCCGCCCACGTTGTCCGGCCGATTCAGGAACTCCGGCTTCGCGTAGAAGATGCTCCAGGGAATCTCTCCCAGCTCCGCGAAGTCCGCGACCTGGCTCGCGACGCCATCGCGAATGAAGACGTCGGACACCGGCGGCATCCCGATGAAGAAGTCTCCGAAGCCGCCGCGGAAGAGATTCACCGCCTCCTCGGCCATGAAGTCGGCGACGAACCGGACGCTGAACGGATCGACTCCGGCGCGACGCAGCGTGCTCGCGAGGACCATCCAGAAGTTGGGCGCCCCGCCCGGAGCGACCACGATCTTGCCCGAGAGGTCGGCCCAGCGGAAGCTCCTCGCTGCCGGTTTTCTCGCCAGGAGCACGGCCGCGAGACGGTTGCACAGCTGCGCGAACGGCATGAAGGTGTGCAGCCGTCCGCGGTACAGCATCGGCAGCCAGATTCCGCCCAGGCCGACGTCGGCGGCCCCGGATCCGACGTCGCGCGGCACACCGGGGCCGTTGCCGAGCACCTCGACCTTGACGTCGAGTCCTTCGTCGGCGAAGAACCCGAGCTCACGCGCGACGAATTCGGGGAAGTAGTTGACCCCAGCGCCGGTGGCGCTGATGCGGACGATGTCCACCGTGCAGGAACCTCCTCCCTCAACCGTTCATCGGACCGAACACCGGCAGATTGTACTCGCCGAGCCTGTCCTGGCCGTCCGTCCAGCGGAGCGCGAGCGTCATGCCCTCCCTGAGTTCGCGCGGCGAGATCTCGACTGGAACGGACACGAAGAGCGGTCCCTCATCGAGCTCCAGCACGACGACGGTGTGCGGCGGCGGATATTCCGGAAAGTACCCCCGATGGAACGTCGTCCAGGACAGCACCTTGCCGGTGCCGCGAATCCTGCGCCAGTCGAAATTGTCGGAGAGGCAGCGATCGCACGTCGGGCCCGGCGGCCACCGGAACTTCCGGCAGTCGGCACATTGTTGAAGCCTGAGCTCCCTCGCCTGCGTGAACGCCCAGAACTGCTCGGCGTACGGATCCATGGCGCGAACCGGGCGCGCGGTCGCCATCGTCACGCCCCCTTCGTGTAGATGAGGCTCTTGCACTTGCCGGCCACGTCGTGGACGTACTGCGCGACCTCGGCGCCGGCCACCTGGCGACTTCCGAGACCTCCGCGGAGCTGACGGACCAGCTCGGGCTGGTGATTCCAGCTCTGCATGTAGCTCTCGGAGAGCATGCCGCCGCTCGTGTTGCACGGTAGCTCGCCCCCGAGCTCGATGCGGCCACCCTGGACGAACGCCCCGCCCTCGCCCTCCTTGCAGAAGCCGAATCCCTCGAGCGACGCGAGCAGGTGCACGCTGAAGCTGTCGTAGGTGGCGAAGACGTCCACGTCGTTCGGGGTCACGCCGGCCATCGGATAGACCTGCGCCGCGACCTCGTGATGCGCGCCGTGATAGAAGCTCTTGAGTCGCGGCCGCAGCTGGGTCGCGTCGACGTTCTCTTCCGACCAGCCGAAGCCGCTCACCATGATCGGACGCTGTCGGAGATCGCGCGCCATGTCCGCCCGGCGCACGATCAGCGCGACCCCGCCGTCGTTGATCAGGCAGTAATCGTAGAGGCGCAGCGGCTCGGCGATGTAGGGCGCGTTCAGGTACTCCGTGATCGTGAGCGGCTTCTGCATGACCGCGTTGGGGTTCAGGCCGGCGTGCTTGCGGAACGCGACGGCGATCGCGCCGAGCTGCTCCTCGGTCGTGCCGTAGAGCAGCTTGTGGCGCTGGAAGAAGAGCGCGTAGAGCGCGCCCTGCGAGGTCATCCCCCACGGCGCGTAGTAGAAGTACGACGTGATGGCGCCGCCGGTCACGCGCGCGCCGCCGTACGCGGTGTCCATCGACCTCTGGGCGTTGCCGTAGACCAGCGCGACGGTGGTGCAGAGCCCGGCGTTGATCGCCATGGTCGCTTCGATGATGCATTGCGCGGCGTCACCGCTTCCGCTCCAGCGCGGATTCAAGCCCCACAGCTCGCTGGCGCGCTCGCCCGACAGGTTGGCGGTGCAGAGACCGTCGATGTCGCTCTTCGTCAGGCCGGCATCGTCCAGCGCCCGTTTGAGCGCTCGCGACGCGAGCGTGTACGAGTCGTACCTCGCCACGCCCTTCTCGACGGCCTGGCCGCCGCTGCCGCGATAGTCTTTCGCGTAGTCCGTCTCGCCGACACCGACGATCGCCACGATATCTTTCAATGGCGCGAGACGACCGTTCATATCACCTTCTCCGACTCGAGCGACGTCATCTCGTCGTCGCTCAGACCGAGCAGCTCGCCGAAGACGTACCGGTTGTGCTCCTTCAGCATCGGTCCGCGGCCGTGGACGTGGGCCGGCGTCCGCGAGAGCTGGACCGGGTAGCCCTCGTATTCGAACTCTCCGATCTCGGGATGGTCGATCACCGGATGCATTCCGCGATGCTTCAGCTGAGGATCGTACTCGACGCGGTCCTCGGCGCTCTGGACCGCGGCCGCGATGATCCCGGCCTGCTGGCACTTCATCATGACGTCGTAGCGCCGTCGCGGACGCGTCCAGCGACCGATGATCGCGTCGAGCTCGTCCTGGTTCACGACGCGCGCCTGGTTCGTGGCGAACCGCGCGTCCTGGCAGAGATCGGGCCGGTCCATCAGGCGCGCGAGAGATTCGAACTGCTCCTGCGTCTCGCACGCGATGAACACCCACCAGTCCTGTCCCACCCGGTCCTTCCCCGCGCACCGGTACGTGTTGTGCGGCGCGACGGCGGGAAAGACCGAGCGGTTGCCCGGCGGCCATCCCGGGCGGCGCGTCGTGCGGCCGTTGACCTGGTAGTCGAGCATGTACGTGCCGAGCAGCGCCATCGCGCCCTCGGTCACCGCGTAGTCGATGTAGAACCCCTCGCCGGTCTTTTTCGCCTCGAGCAATCCCATGATGAGCGCGAGGCCGCCCATCCAGCCGCCGGTGACGTCCATGTACGAAAAGCCCCAGCCGGCCGGCGGCATCCCCGGCAGGCCGGAGCACAGCGTCAGGCCGGACTGCGCCTGGGCCGTCGGACCGAAGCTGCGAAACGCTTTCCACTCGCCGCTGTGGCCGAACCCGGACGTGCTCATGTACACGAGCCGCCGGTTCAGCTCGTGGATGCGCTCCCACGTGAGCCCCCAGCTCGGCAAGACCTCGCCGCTGAAGTTCTCGACCATCGCGTCCGAGATCCCGATGAGCTTCTCGGCGAGCGCGAGCCCTTTCGGATGCCGGGTGTTCAGGCTGATCGCCAGCTTTCCGTGGTGCAGCGTCGTGAAGTACGGCTCGGCGTAGTACTTCTTCGTCGCATCGAGACGGCCGCCGCCGTGCATCGGGCCGGTGGCGTCGGCCGACTGGTACGCCGTCGGCGGGCCCTCGATGATCGGACTCCGGTGGAGCGTGTAGCGATGATCGTCCCACGAGCCGGCGCGCTCGACGTGGATCACCTCCGCGCCGAAATGCGTGAGCAGCCGCGGCGCCCACGGGCCCACCGTCTTCCACGTGAAATCGAGGATGCGGATCCCGTTCAGGATTCCCGGCGGCAGATGCGGAGCGTTCATCGCACCACTCCCGCGGCCGCGAGCGCCGCGATCTCTTTGGGATCGAGGCCCAGATCACGCTCGAGCACCTGCGCCGTGTGCTCGCCGAGATGGGGCGCGCGCCGTCGCGGCTCGATCCCGAGCTCCGCGGCCATGAATGGCCCGCGCGGATACGGAATGACGCGGCCGATCTCCGGCTGTTCGACGTCGCGCCAGAAGTTTCGTTGCTGATAGTGCGGCAGGTCGTAGTTCTCCTCGGGCGCGCGGATGACGGCCCACGAGATGCCGGACGCCTGGGCACGGGCGAACACTTCCCCGCCCTTGCTCGCGGCGATGAGCCGGCGAATTCCCTCGCGCACGGCGGGCGATACTTCGGATCCGTGAGCTCACCGGCGACGCCCTTCTCCTCCATCCAGTCGACGAGCCTCTTCCATACCTGATCGCTCAGGACCTGGTTCACCGCGATCACGTACATTCCGTCCGCCGTCGGCAGCTCGAGATCGGGCTGGCGGCGCGCCGACGCGTGCATCCCGGTCTGACGATAGAGCGTCGCGCCCGAGTACATCCACTCCGGCACCGCGGCCTCGGTGCCGATCGAGCAGCAGTCGTGAATCGACACGTCGAGGTATTGACCCCGGCCGGTCGTCATCCGGTCGAAGAGCGCCAGCGTGATGCCGTGCAGGGCGAACACCGAGCCCATGTGCCAGGCCTGATGGCCCTGTCCGCCGATCGGCGTCACCGTGGGATCCGAGTATCCCGTGCTCGCCATGTGGCCTCCGAGCGCCAGGTGCGCCGCGTCGTTCATCTGGAAGTCGCGCCAGGGACCGTCCTGTCCGAACTCGGTGAGCGAGGTGTAGATGAGCTTCTCGTTCGACGCGACCGACCCGTCGTCGAGGCCGTACCGCGCGAGCGTCCCCGGCGCCGTGCTTTCGAGGAAGACGTCGGCGCGCGACAGGAGTCGTCGAAGGAGGTCCTGCGCCGGTGCACGCGTGATGTCGAGTGCGACGCTTTCCTTGCCCGTGTTGTACCACCAGTAGTCGAGGCACCGATCGAGATGGGGCGTGTCGTCGACGAACGGACCGCACCAGCGCCCTGGACTGCCGGTCGTCGGCTCGATCTGCATGTGCGCCTCCTTCCGAGGGCGTTCGTTCCAGGCGACCGCCCGATGATCTCATCGCCCTGATCCCGCGTCGAACCGACGTCGCGCTATGCTGGGCGAGGCCACGGTGCCGCACAACCGGCCGCCGGCGGGAGGCTCGCCATGTTCGACAAGGAAAAGCTCGACGACATCCGTCAGGCCAGGCAGGCGTGGGAAACGCGCCAGGCGAAGGCGTTCCCGAAGGTCGGGGATCCACGTGGTCGCGATGCGATGGCCGTCGAGCCGCGGGGCGTCTACACGCCGGCCCATCTCGCCGACGGCGGATTCGATTACCTGCGCGACCTCGGGTTTCCCGGAGAATTTCCGTTCACGCGCGGGATCTATCCCTCGATGTACCGCGGCCGCGTGTGGACGATGCGCCAGTACGCGGGCTTCGCGACCGCGAGCGAGACGAACCAGCGTTTCCGCTACATGATCGAGCGCGGGATGGGAGGCATCAACGTCGCGTTCGACCTGCCGACCCAGCACGGCTACGACTCCGATCACCTGCTTGCCCGCGGCGAGGTCGGCAAGGTCGGCGTCCCGATCGACTCGCTGCGGGACTTCGAGATCCTGTTCGACCAGATCCCGCTCGAGCAGGCGAGCGCGGCGAACGCGATCAACGCGCCGGCCGCGGTGATCCTCGCGATGTACGTGGCCCTCGCGGAACGCCAGGGCCTGCCGCTCGAACGTCTGACCGGCAGCACGCAGAACGACATCCTGAAGGAGTTCATCGCCCGCGGCACCTACATCTTCCCGCCCGCGCCGTCCCTCCGGCTCGTGACGGACGTCATCGAGTACTGCGCGACGCACCTGCCGCGATGGAACTTCATCAACGTCTGCGGCTACCACATGCGCGAGGCGGGCTCGACGCTGGTCCAGGAAGTCGCGTTCGCGCTCGCGGACGCGATCACCTACGTGCAGGCGGCGGTCGATCGTGGAATTCCGGTGGACCGGTTCGCGCCCAGGTTCGCGTTCAACTTCACCGCCGGCACCGATCTCTTCCAGGAAGCGGCGAAGTTCCGCGCGATGCGCCGCCTGTGGGCCCGGATCATGCGCGAACGATTCGGCGCCACGCTGCCGGGGAGCTGCGCGTTCCGGACCGGCGCGGGCTCCGGCGCGAGCCAGCTCACCGCGCAGCAGCCGGAGAACAACATCGTCCGCGTCACGCTCAACTCGCTGGCCGCGATCCTCGGCGGCGCGCAGTCGCTCCACACCGCCGCCTACGACGAGGCGCTGGCGTTGCCGACCGAGCACTCGGTGAAGCTCGCGCTGCGCACGCAGCAGATCCTGGCGCACGAGGCCGGCGTCGCGGACGTCGTCGATCCGCTGGCCGGCTCGTACTACGTCGAGTCCTTGACGAACGAGATCGAGGAGTCGGCGCGCCTGCTCATCGCCGACGTCGAGCGGATGGGCGGGATGGTCGCCGCCATCGAATCGGGCTGGGTCCAGCAGCAGATCGCCGACGCCGCCTGGGACTACCAGCGGCAGGTCGAGGAGGGCGGGCGCGTGATCGTCGGCGTCAACGAGTACGTCGAGGACGAGCCGGTGCGCGTGGAGATCCACCGGCATCTCGAGGACGTCGCCGCGCGGCAGAGCGCGGCGCTGGCCACGCTCCGCGCAACGCGCGACGCGTCCGCGGTCGCCGCGACGCTCGGCCGGTTGCGCGCGGCCGCCTCGGGAGACGTCAATCTCATGCCGGCGCTCATCGAGAGCGTCAAGGCCTACACGACGATCGGCGAGATGTGCGGCGTGCTGCGCGAGGTCTTCGGAGAGTACCGGGTCACACAGATTTATTGATCCCGAACGCAGGCCGTCACGACCGCCAAAGATTTCCTTGACGCGGGGGTCGTGACCGCGCTAAAAAAAATTGAAGGTTTGCCTGCTGCGAGCCGAAAGGGCCTGTGCACCCCTGGCCCTGCCCCCGCCGGCTTGAGGCCCCCCTGGGCCATATTCGATGGCGGAGTGCTCGCCGCTCCCGACGCGACCTCGGCCCGACGATTTCGGGCAGCTCTCCCCTTCCTCGACCAGAAAGGTTGGCCTATGTTTGCGCGTTTTGTCTCCGTCTTCGCCGTCGTCACGGCGCTCGCGTATGGGCTCTCTACTCCCGAGACCCGGGCCGAAAGCGTCCTGCTCACCACGGAACCCTTCACGTTCATGATCGGACCCCTGGCGTTTCCCGACACCAACGTCGGGGCGACGAGCTCGACGTTCGACGAGCTGGAGTTCACCGCCTTTCCGAGCGGCAGCTTCCCGAGTGGGGTCGACGCAGCGCTAGCCGGGATCCCGGCCACGGCTCCCGTCGAGGATTTGCTGCTGTTCGGCGATACCACCAACTTCACCCTCGTGAGCGGGCAGGTGCTCTTCACGCCCCAGTCGCCCGGCTTCCACGCGGCCTACGTGTTCGCGAGGACGTTGGTCGACGGGATCGGCGAGGTCGACACCTATAATGTCTACGTCGGCACCGGCGTCGCGGTCGAGAGCCAGGAGCCGGTCTGTCTCACGCTGAACCGCCGGACCGGACAGCCGAAGCCTGAGACGCTGACCGACATCCCGGCGAGCCTGTCCAAGGCCACGATCACCGACGGCGCCCCGGGGCTCACGAACCTGCGCATCGAGGTGAACGGCGTCGAGTTCGAGGCGGGCGGTCTGCACAGCGGCGAGGTCCGCACGATCGAT
>QHRT01000365.1:7626-9663 GCA_003220195.1 Candidatus Rokuibacteriota bacterium
CGGTGCGGCGCTAGAATCGAGTGCTCTCTCGCGAGGCGAGATCACCGTCGAGGAGGTGCCGAACGATGCGCGCATTCCTGTTCTCCGCGCTGCTAGCGCTGAGCCTCTTTTCGATGTCCTGCCCCGCGGACGCGGACGAATCGCGCGACCAGCGGAAGCCCGAGAATCCGAGCCTTGCCGCGGCACGCACGGCGATCCAGGCGAAGGATTACACCGCGGCGCTCCAGCATCTGACCGCCGCGGCGCAGGAGACGCCGAACGACGTCGACGTCCAGAGCCTGCTCGGGTACAGCCACAGGAAGCTCGGCAGCTACGACAAGTCGATGGAGCACTACCAGAAGGCGCTCGCGATCGATGCGAACCATCGCGGCACGCGCGAATACCTCGGTGAGCTCTATCTCGACATGAACCAGCCGGCCGAGGCCGAAAAGCAGCTCACGGCGCTGAAGAAGGCGTGCCCGCTCTTCTTCAAGTGCGAAGAGTACGAAGATCTGAAGAAGGCCATCGCCAGGTACCGGGCAAAGTAGCTCCCTCCCTCGCCGTTCGGGCTTTCCCTTGACAGGCGTCGTCCGCCGTCGTACGCCGGGCATCAAGAGGAGCCTCGTCCTGGCTCGGCAACAAGGGAGGGACCGGTCATGTATCACACCACCAGACGCTCGGTCCTCAGGGGATCTCTCGCTCTCGCTGCGGCGCGAACGCTCGTGGGACCTCACTTCGCCAGGGCGGCCGCGACGTCCGCGAGCGTGTGGTTCACGCAGGGGTTCGTCCAGGACGAGGACACGTCGCTGCGCAAGGCCGTCGCCGACTACGAGAAGCAGAGCGGCAACAAGATCGAGCTGTCCATCACGCCGTTCGCGCCGGAACGGCAGAAGATCATCGCGGCGATCACCAGCGGCGTCGTCCCCGACGTGATGGTCTCGAACCCGACCGAGATCTTGCACATCTACGCCTGGCAGGACCGGTGGGTCGACGTCAGCGACGTCGTCGACACCCAGCGAGCGAAGTTCAGCGACACCGCGTTGTTGTCCGCGCAGGCGTACAACAGCGTGACGAAGAAGCGCGGCACCTACGGCGTGCCGGTCCGGGCCGCGGTCGTGCCGTGCCACATCTGGAAGTCGCTGGTCGAGAAGGCGGGCATGAAGCTCGAGGACGTCCCGAAGACCTGGGACGCCTACTTCGACTTCTTCAAGAAGGTGCAGGACGCGCTGCGGAAGCAGGGCGAGCGCAAGGTCTACGGCCTGGGCTTCCAGGTGACGGCGAGCGGAGTGGACCCGTACAACCTGTTCATGGCGTTTCTCGTCGCGTACGGCGGCAAGGACATCGTCACCCGGGACGGCCAGCTCCACCTCGACGATCCCAGGGTCAAGCAGGCGGCGATCAAGGCGGTGGCGTATCTCGGCGGCGCCTACCGAGACGGGTACGTCCCGCCGAGCGCCATCAACTGGAACGACGCGGACGACAACAACGCGTTCCACGCGAAGCTCATGGTGATGGACGTCGACGGGACGCTCTCGACCGAGGTGGCGATCAAGGAAAAGCATCCGGAGTGGTACTTCAACGAGATCGTGACTCATGGCTCCCCCGGCTATCCGAACGACAACCAGGGCAAGCCGGTCCCGTCCATCGTCGGGATCACGAACCTGCTCGTCCCGAAAGGCGCCAAGAACGTCACCGTCGCCAAGGAGTTCATGAAGTACTTCATCCAGCCGAAGGTCATCGGGGAATTCGTCGAGCTTGGGCTGGGTCGCTGGCTGCCCGTCATGCCGGCGCTGGCGAAGAGCGCCTTCTGGCAGAACCCGAAAGATCCGCACCTGAAGGGCTACGTCCAGCAAGGGCTCCTCGGGCCGACACAGCCGGACTACTACGTCTACAACCTGGCGATGGCAGAAGTTCGCAACCAGCAGGTCTGGAGCACGGCGATGATCGACGTGGCGAAGGAGGGCGCCAAGCCCGAAGCGGCCATCGACAAGGCGTTCAAGCGCACCGAGGAGATCTTCGCGAAGTACAGGGTCGCGTGAGCGTGACGTGAGAGTTGAA
>QHRT01000366.1 GCA_003220195.1 Candidatus Rokuibacteriota bacterium
GGCGACCTTGAAGAATCCGCCGGGCACTTCCTTGTAGCCGTGCTGCGTCATCCCACCGGGAAGACCGGTCTTGGGACTCGCGAACGCCTTGCCCGTCGGCGTATCGGTATAGAACGTCCCCACGACCTTGTTCGTGTGGACGCTCTGCCACATCGCGAGGAAGTTCTTCACGACCTCGCTCGCGCCCCAGAAGAAGTGGAACGTGTACGGGAAGCTCTTCTCGATCAGCGTCTCGGGCGTCGCGCCGCGCGAGAACTTCCAGCCCGTCCACGGCACCATGGTCGAGATCGTCGGCAGCCCGCGCGCGTCGGAAAGCTCGCCGACCGCGAGCGCGGCATCCGAGTCGAAGCAGAGGATGAGGTCGCACTTGTCGCGGAGGACCAGCTCGCTCGTCACGACGCTGGAGCGGTTCGGGTCGGACTGGCAGTCCTTGACGACGATCTCGACGGTGTAGGACTTGCCGCCGATCTTGAGGCCGTCCTTGAGCGCCGCCTGCATGCGCTCGATCGTCCACGCGGTGGTCTCGCCGAAGTTCGCGCGGACACCGGATTGCGCGCTGACGAACCCGATCTTGACCGCCCGCGATTGCGCGTGGGCCATCGTCGCCAGCCGGAAATTCGTCGCGGCGCCGAGGCCGACGACGCTGCCGCTCTTGAGGAACGCTCGCCGGCTGATGCCGCTCATTTCTAATAACCCTCCTCGGCCAGCAGCGGAAACGCGCTCGCCACGTGCGGCGCGTTGACCGGCGTCGCCGGATGGAGGAACGAGCGATCCAGCTCGGCGAGCCGGCTGACGCCGAGGAGCCCCATGTCGCGCGTGATCTCGTCCTCGAGCAGCTCGAGCGCGCGGACGAGACCGGCAGGGCCGCCGGCCGCCAGCCCGTAGCATTGCAAGCGCCCGATGCCGACGACGTGCGCGCCGAAAGCGATCGCCTTGAGCACATCCGTGCCTCGCACGCACGCGCCGTCGTAGATGACGGTGGCGCGACCGTTCACGGCCGCGACCACCTCGGGCAGCACCTCGATCGAGCCGCGCTCGTGGTCCAGCTGTCGTCCGCCATGGTTCGAGACGTACACGCCCTCGACGCCGTGCTCGACCGCTGATGTCGCGTCCTCCGCTGTCGCGATGCCTTTCAGGATCAACGGGATCCGGTGCTTGTCCTTGAAGCGCTTGACGTTGTCCCAGCTGAACGAGGCCTGGTACTCGTGACCGGTGGCACGCTGCCGCCACGGCTTCACGAAGCGGCGCGCGAGATCGCGCTCGCGCCGGCTGTACATCGCGGTGTCGACGGTGATCGCGAACGCCGTGTAGCCGTGGTCGATCGCGCGCTTGACGACGTCGTCGACCCAGCCGTCGTCCCCGCGGACGTAGAGCTGGAAGATCCGAAAATTGTTCGCGGCGGCGGCGGTGGCCTCGAGTCCCGGCATGCAGACGGAGCTCAGCATGTGCGGGACGCCGAACTCTTCCGACGCTTTCGCGGACGCGGCGCCGCCAGCCGGATCGAAGCTCTCGAGTCCGCCGATCGGCGCCAGCATGACCGGAATCCGGACCGGCTTGCCGAAGAGCGTCGACGACGTGTCAATCTTCGAGACGTCACGAAGAACATGCGGGCGGAACGCGATCGAGTCGAGCGCGTAGCGGTTGCGCCGGAGCGTGGTCTCGGTCTCGGTGCCGCCGACCAGATAGTCCCACGGCCCGGGCGCGAGGCCCGCCTTCGCCGCCCTGAAAATCTCGTGCAGAGTCTGGAACCGCTCTTCGAGGCCTGACGCCATCTCTGTCCTCCGATGACTGATCTATGGATCCGCCGCCGACTCCGACCCGCACCTCGCGCGTCCGGTGTCATGCCCCGCCGCTCGCGCGGTGGCTCACGTTCGCAGAATGCTCGACGGAGGTCAAGCCATCACCCTCGCTGAGCCGCGAGAACCGACAGAAACGTGCGCGCGTCGACGATCACCGTGTTCCTGTACTGCCGGAGGGTGAGAAGGTCGTCGTCACCGGTCACGAGGTAATGGGCGCCGCCGAGGGCGGCGCACCCGAGCAGATAGTCGTCGTCGGGGTCTCGGCAGACCTCCGGGGCTGGTTCGTGCGGCAGCACGATGGCCTCGATGGTCAGGAGCTGGATGAACGCCTCGCGGTCGTTCGGCACGATTCGATACTTCCTGGCGATCTTCGGGCGGGCGAGCACCTCGGAAACCTCGTCGATCTGACCGGGGACCAGCAGCAGCAAGAACTGGCGCCGGCGCCAGGCGTCGATGAGCTGACGCTGGAGGCCCCGAGGGCTGAGAAGACTGCTGACGAGTGGGTTGGTATCGACGAGGGCCTTAAGCACGCCGGCGCCGGCGGACTTCCGTCAGCGCCCGCCGAACGTCTCGATCGACTTCGCGGTCCATCGCCGACGGCAACCTCCGGCGGATACGATCGATGACTTCGAACCGGGCGTCGCGCTCGGCGATCAGGCGCTGGAACTCCTGCGCACTGATGATGCCGACCATCGGCACGCCCGACTTTTCCACGAGGACCGCCACCTCGCCGCCATACACGTCCTTCAGGATCTTCCCGAACTGCGTTCGCGCCTCGAGAGCCGGGACCTTCTTGATCTCCACGGGAATGACCTCCACTGATGAGAACTGAGTAGTCCTCATCATACCCTACTCGACCCTGTTCCCTCACCTCGGGAGCCCCGCATCTTGCCGCATCGCGCGTCGGCGCGCACGACCAGCTTCAGGACCTGCCGTGCGCCATCGCTCGAGTCCGCGCCCGGCGTGTGCGCCCGCCCGGGCCACCTGATCCCGGATCGGCGACAATAGGCCCGCATGGCCGCGCCGCCCCTGCCCGAACCGCTCCCGGACAATCCCTTGCCACTCGTCAAGAGCTGGATCGACGAGGCGACGCCGCGCGTTCGCAACGCGACCGCGATGGCGTTCGCAACCGTCGAACCCGACGGCCGGCCGTCGGCGCGAATGGTGCTGTGCCGCGGGTTCGACGTCGACGCCGGCTGGTTCGTGTTCTACACCGACCGCACGAGCTTCAAGGGTCGCGATCTCGAGCTCGTTCCGCGCGGCGCCGGCGTCTTCTACTGGGAGCCGTTCGACCGCCAGGTGCGGATCGAAGGACCCGTGACGTTTGCGCTGGACGGAGACGTCG
>QHRT01000367.1 GCA_003220195.1 Candidatus Rokuibacteriota bacterium
GACCGGCGGCGACGACGGCCTGCTCGACGTGTGGCCGCCGCCGACGCTGAAGTCGCCGGTAGCCTACTACTACTTCGCGCTGACCATCGTCGGCGTGAGGCTGGCCGCGCTCCACACGATCGTCGATTCGCCGTTCGGATACGCGCTCAAGGCCGTGCGGGAGAATCCCCGTCGTGCTCGCTTCATCGGCGTGAACGTCCGGCGCCACCAGCTCCTGACGTTCGGGCTGTCGGGCTTCTTCTCCGGGGTCGCCGGGGCGCTCTTCGCCTTCTACAACGGCAGCGTCTTTCCCGACTTCGCGTACTTCACCAAGTCGTTCGAGCCGCTGGTGGTCGCGTTGCTCGGCGGCGTCCACTCGTTCTTCGGCCCGCTCGCCGGGGCCCTCGGCTTCAAGGTCCTCGAGTGGCTCATCAGCCGGCAGTGGCCCGTGTACTGGCCGCTCTTTCTCGGCGGGATCGTGGTGATCGTCATCATCGTGCTGCCGCAAGGCTTCGTCGGTCTGGTCGGAGGATGGAGATGGCGGCCGCGGCCAGCCGAGAAGGCCTAGTCCTCCAGACCGTCGGGCTCAAGAAGCATTTCGGCGGGGTCCAGGCCGTGAGCGGCGTTGACCTCGCTGTCCCGCGAAGGGACGTCCGGGCGATCATCGGCCCGAACGGCGCGGGGAAGACCACGTTCTTCAACCTGATCACCGGCGACCTCCCCCACGACTCGGGCACGATCTACTTCGACGGCGAGGAAGTGAGCGGGCTCGCGCCGCACGAGCTTTGCCGCCGCGGCATGGGACGGACGTTCCAGATCACGAGCATCTTCCGGCGGCTCACGGCGCTCGAGAACGTGCAGACCGCGTTCCTCGCGCATCACCGCCGGCAGTTCAATCTGTTCGCGCGCGCACGATCGCTCTACCGCGACGAAGCGTTCTCGCTGCTCGATCGCGTCGGGCTCGCGGAGCAGGCGACGAAACCCAGTGGCATTCTCGCCCACGGCGATCAGCGACGACTCGAGCTCGCGATCGCGCTCGCCAGCGCCCCGCGGCTCCTGCTGCTCGACGAGCCGACGGCCGGCATGGCGCCACGCGAGCGCCACGAGATCATGGCGCTCGTCGCGCGGATCGCCGAGGACACCGGCCTCACGGTGGTGTTCACCGAGCACGACATGGACGTCGTCTTCGCGGTCGCCAAGCGCATCACCGTCCTCCACCAGGGCGCGGTGCTGGCGGAGGGCGCGCCGCTCGACGTCCGCGCCAATGCCGACGTCCAGCGCGTGTACCTCGGACACGACGGCGGGAGCGCGCGCTGATGGCGCTGCTCGAGTTGAGCCACGTCGACTCCTACTACGGCGACAGTCACATCCTCTTCGACCTGTCGCTCACGATCGAGGAAGGCGAGGTCGTGTGTCTCTTGGGCCGGAACGGCGCGGGCAAGACGACCACCGTCCGGAGCATCATGGGACTCACGCCGCCGCGGTCGGGACGGATCACGCTCGGCGGTCAGGATCTGGTCGGGCTGCCAGCGTTTCGGATCGCCCGCCTCGGGCTCGGGTTCGTGCCGGAGGACCGCCGGGTGTTTCCAAATCTGACGGTGCACGAGAACCTCGAGGTCGCACGCCAGACGTGGGGCAACGGCGCCGCGCATCCCGTCGTGCGTCCATGGACGCACGACGCGGTGTTCGAGCTCTTCCCCGTCCTCCGCACGCGTCGGTCGCAGCTCGGCGGAACGCTGAGCGGCGGCGAGCAGCAGATGTTGACGATCGCCCGTACGCTGATGGGCAATCCGCGGATCCTCCTCCTCGACGAGCCGTCGGAGGGGCTCGCCCCCCTCGTCGTCGAGGCGCTCCGTCAGCAGCTCGGCCGCTTGAAGGAGACCGGCCTCACGCTGGTGCTGACCGAACAGAACGTGCGCTTCGTCAGCGAGCTGGGCGACCGTGTGTACATTCTCGAGAAGGGGATGGTCCGGTGGACGAGCTCGATGGCGGAGTTCCTCGACAACGCCGAGGTGCGACGGGCGTATCTCGCCGTGTGAGTCGCCACCGCGCTCTTCGGACCATCGGGCGGAGATTCTCGTGAGCTTCGATTTTCACGAACCGGCATCCATCGCGGAGGCGGTGGCTCTCGCGGCCCGCTTCGGGACGGAGGCCCGGTTCCTGGCGGGCGGAACCGATCTGCTCGTTCAGATCCGGCGCAAGAGAGTGGCGCCGCGCCACGTGGTGAGTCTGCACCGCGTGCCGGGGCTCGACACCATCGACGCCAACGGAGAGATTCGCCTGGGTGCGCTGGTCACTCACCGCGCGCTGGAGCGTGCTCCAGCGTTCCAGGGCGCGTTGCGCGCGCTCGTGGAGGGCGCCCGGGTCGTCGGCGGCCACCAGATCCGCAACGTCGGCACGGTGGGCGGCAACATCGTCAACGCGTCGCCGGCCGCCGACGTCGTGCCGGTGCTGCTTGTGCTGGACGCCGCGGTGACCTGTGTCGGGCCGAATGGTGCGCGCGAGATGAAGCTCGACGAATTCCTGCTGGGGCCCGGAGAGACTGCGCTGCGGCCGGACGAGTTGCTGACGAGCATCCGTTTCCCGGCGCCGGCCCTGCGCTCCGCCACCGGCTTCCTCAAGGCCGGGCGCCGGCGCGCCATGGAGATCTCCGTGGTCTGCGTCGCCGTGTGGCTCTCGCTCGATGGCGACGACCGCTGCGCCGGCGTTCGCATCTCGCTGGGCGCGGTGGGACCTCGCGCCCTGCGGAGCTGCGACAGGCCGGTCGAGTCGTCGCCGCGGACTGTCAGCCGATCACGGACGTCCGCGCATCGGCAGCCTACCGGCGGCTTCTCGTGGAAACACTCGTTCCGCGCGCGCTCCGGACAGCGATGAAGCGGGCGCGGGGAGGGTAGAGAATGTCCAGGATCGCGCTGGCGCTCACGATCAACGGCCAGCGTCACGACGTGCTGACGGAAGCGCACCGCACGCTCCTGGACGTGCTTCGCGCTGACCTCGGCCTCACCGGGACGAAGGAGAACTGCCTCGAGGGGGAGTGTGGCGTCTGCACCGTGCTCCTGGACGGCATGGCCGTCGACTCGTGCCTTTTGCTGGCCGCGCAGTGTCAGGGACGCGAGATCGTCACGATCGAAGGTGTTTCCAGCCGCGGCGGGGACGACGTCCTCGCACGGGCATTCATCGACTGCGGGGCCGTGCAATGCGGGTACTGCATTCCGGGCATGATCATCTCGGCCACGGCGTTTCTCGACGAGCATCCGAGCCCGAGTGAGGCCGAAGTGCGCGAGGCTCTCGCCGGCAACCTCTGTCGGTGCACGGGATACCAGAAGATCGTGGATGCGGTGCTGGCCGCGGGACGAACGTCAGGGACCGAAACTCGCGGGGATGCCCGATGAAGACCCGTGTCCTCGGCAAGAGCCTTCCGCGGTTCGACGCGCCGGGCAAGGTGACCGGGACATTGGTGTACGCCGCGGATTTCTCGCTGCCCGGCATGCTCGTCGGAAAGGTGTTCCGGAGCACGGAGGCCCACGCGCGTCTCGCGCATCTCGATACGACGCGCGCAAACGGCTTGCCCGGCGTGCGGGGGATCATCACCGCCGCCGACGTCCCCGATGTCCGGTACGGCGGCGCCGTGAAGGATGAGACGGTGCTCGCGCGCGACCGCGTCCGATATGTCGGCCAGCCGATCGCCGCGGTGGCCGCGACGACGCTCGAGGCCGCGGAGGCGGCGCTCGCCGCGATCGTGGCGACGTACGAACCGCTCACTCCGGTCTTCGATGTCGAGACCGCGACCGCGCCGGACGCTCCGCTCCTGCACCCGGACTGGCGCACGTACACCGCGATGCCGATCCTCCACCGCGAGGGCAACGTCTGCAATCGCGCCCGCATCGTCGCGGGCGACGTCGAGCGTGGCTTCGCGGAGGCCGACCGCATCTTCGAGCACCGGTTCCGGACCGCGATGGTCCATCAGGGATACACGGAGCCGCGAGCGGCGGTGGCCCAGTGGGACAGCGCGGGAACGGTCACCGTGTGGTCCAACACGCAGCTTCCCTTCGAGATCCAGAACACGCTCGCCGAGATCCTCGCCATCGCTCCATCGAAGATTCGCGTCGTGGTCCCGGGGATCGGCGGCGGGTTCGGCGGCAAGCTTCGCGTGGGCGTGGAGCACGTGGCGGCACTCCTCGCGAAGAGGGCGGGGCGTCCGGTCAAGGTCCTCACGACGGCGGAGGAGGAACTGACCGCCGCCTATCCACGTCAGGCAACGATCGTCGAGCTCAAGACGGGCGTCACGAGGGACGGCCGGATCACGGCGAAACACGGGCGCATCTGGTTCGATACCGGCGCCTTTGCCGGGTCCGGTCCCGGAGTGGCGTCGGTCGCCACGCTCGTGCTCGCGGGGCCGTATCGCATTCCCAACCTCGACCTCGAAGGCCATGCGGTCTACACGAACAAGACGAACTGCGGATCGTTCCGTGCACCGTCGGGCCCGCAGTCGAACTTCGCCGTCGAGTCGCAGATGGACATCATCGCGGACGCGCTCGGTCTCGATCCGCTGGACTTCCGCCTGAAGAACATCGTGCGCGAGGGCGACGAGGGGCCCACGGGCCAGGTGCTGAACGCTGTCGGGCTCGAGGAGTGTCTGGTGAAGGCGGCGGACGCGATCGGGTGGAACGATCGGCGCCCGGGCCGGTGGCGGGGCAAGGGCCTCGCGTGCGGGCGGTGGACCACGACGGGTGGCTCGTCCGGCGTCTACGTGAAGATCAACACGGACGGCACGATCGCGTTGAACACGGGCGCCGCCGAGATCGGCACGGCCGCACTCACCGGCGCGGCACAGGTGCTCGCCGAGGAGCTGAGCGTGGACCTGGAGGACATCAACGTCGTCTCCGCGGACACGTTCTCGACACCGTTCGATTTCGGCGCGCAGGGAAGTCGGACCGCCTTCGCGGTCGGCAATGCCTGTCGCGCGGCGGCGGTCGATTTGACCCGCCAGCTGTACGCGCTCGCCGCCCCGCACCTGGGCGTTGAACCCGAGGCGTGCGCCCTCAGAGACAAGCACGTCGTCGCGGACGGGAAGAGTCTGTCGCTCGCCGAGCTGGCGCGCCTTTCCCAGGCGACGGGCGGCGGCCTGATCGCGCACGGAACGTTCATCGCGCCGCCGACGCCCTACGACACCAAGCGGGTGGAGAGCCATGCCTATCCGGCGTTTCACTCGCCGAGCTTTCACGCCCACGCCGCCGAGGTTTCCGTCGACCCGGAGACCGGCGAGATCACCGTCGAGAACTACGTCGTCGCGCAGGACGTCGGCTTCGCCATGAACCCGACGTACATCGAGGGACAGATCGAGGGCGGGGTGGCGCAGGGGCTCGGACAGGCGCTGTCGGAGGAGATCGTGTACGACGGGGGCCGCGTGCGGAACCCCAATCTCACCGACTACAAGATGCCGACCACGCTCGACGTGCCACGCGTCCAGACGATCCTGGTTCAGCATCCGAGTCTCGTCGGGCCCTACGGCGCCAAGGGCGTCGGCGAGCCGCCGAACATCGAGCCACCGGCCACGGTCGCCAATGCGATCGCGGCGGCGACGGGCGTGCGGATCACGTCGCTGCCGATCACTGCGGAAAAAGTCGCGCTCGCGTTGCGTGACGTCACCGCCCGGTCTGCGGAGAGCTGAGATGACGTCGCTCCGCACCGGGCTCCTCCTGCTTCCGTCGCGGCCCGTGGCCGAGATGGCCGCACTCGCCGCGCGTGCGGAGCAGCTGGGCTACGACGACATCTGGCTCGCCGACGAGCGCTTCTTTCGCGAGGTCTATGCGTCGCTCGCGGTGCTCGCGGGCCGGACGTCGCGCGTGCGCCTCGGGCCATGCGTGACGGATCCGTACACCCGTCATCCCGCGTTGACGGCCATGGCGATCGCGACGCTCGACGACATCAGCGGCGGGCGTGCCGTCCTCGGACTCGGCGCCGGCGTGAGTGGTTTCGCGGAGCTCGGCATCGACGGCAGGCACTCGGCCACCGCGATCCGCGACGGCATCGAACTGATCCGCCGACTCCTTGCCGGTGAGACCGTGACGGTGAAGGGCGAGCAGATCAGCTGCATCGACGGCCGGCTGGATTTCACTCCGCCGCGGTCGGGCGTCCCGATCTACGTCGCCTCCCAGCGCGCCGCCGGATGTCGCGTAGCCGGACGGCTGGCCGACGGCGCCATCATGCAGGGAGCCCTCGCGGAGCCGCTCGTGCGCTTCCTGCTCGAGACGGTGCACGGTGCCGCGCGCGCGGCAGGTCGCGATCCCGCGCAGGTCGAGCTGGTGGCACGCCTCAATGCATGCATCCACGAGGACCGAGCGGTCGCCCGCAATGCCATGCGACCGACGATCGTGCGCAGCCTGGCTGCGCAGCGGCAGGACTTCTTCACCTTCACGATGGCGGGGCTCCGTCTTCCCGACGCGCTCGCCGAGAAGCTGCGCGCGCTGCCGTACACGCACGATCCCGAGCCTCTCCGCGCCCTGGCGCCCGCAATTCCCGACGAGTTCGTCGATGCGTGCACGCTCACAGGGCCGCCGCGACTGGTCGCGGGGGAGGTGGTCCGGCTCGCGCGGGCCGGCATCGCGCAGGTGATGATCTATCCGGTTGCGGCGGATGGTGCGAGCACCGACGCGACAGTCGAACGCTTCCAGCGCGAGGTGATGCCGCTCGTGCGGCAGGAGCTCGCTCG
>QHRT01000361.1 GCA_003220195.1 Candidatus Rokuibacteriota bacterium
GCGCTTCGCGGGAATCTTGATGGGCTCGCCGGTCTGCGGATTGCGGCCCATGCGCGCCTTGCGGTTCGCGACGACCAGCTTGCCGAAGCCGGGCAGGACGAAGCCGTTCTTCGCTTCCTTCGTCGCCAGGTTCAGCGTCTCGTCGAAGACCTCGAGGATCTGCTTCTTCGAGAGGGTGGTCTTCTGGGCCAGCGCCGTCATCACCGCGGATTTCGTCATCATCTTCGCCATGAATGTCCTCCTGTTGCAGAGAAAGGTCGATCAGTCGTGTATTGATACCACAGCCGATCGCATCAGCACAGCGTTAGCCACGGTTCCACCGGAACTCGCCCGAGGCGATCAGCCGCCGATACGAACCGAAGCGCGCCTCGGCGTTCTCGATCGTGTCGAGCGGCGAGGCCTCGTCGTCGTCGCCGTCCCCAAACGTCTTCACGATGTCGTAGAGGGTGTCGCGCTGCGCGGGCACGCGCCCGGCGTCCCTGATCAGACGGCGCAGCTCGGCGGGCGGCACGAGCTGGCCGTAGCTCGCGCCCGCGGACGTCGAGATCGACTCGTTGATCAGCGTGCCCCCGAGATCGTTGGCGCCGGCGTCGAGCAGGAGCTGCGCGAGCTTCGGGCCCTCCTTCACCCACGAGGCCTGCACGTTGCGGATCGTCGCGCCGAGCATCACGCGCGCCAGGGCGTGCATCGCGACGACTTCCGCGCCGGTGGCGCCGGGCCGGACGCCGGGCACCAGCTTCTTGGACCACATCGGCGCTTCGCTGTGAATGAGCGAGAGCGGAACGAACTCCGTGAACCCGCCGGTGTCCTTCTGGATCGATCGCAAGAGATCCATGTGGCGCACCCAGTGCGACGGCGTCTCGACGTGACCGAACATGATGGTCGACGTGGTGCGGATGCCGAGCGCGTGCGCCGTCGTGATGACCTCGATCCACTGCGGCACCGTGATGCGCCCGCGCGCGATCACGTCGCGGATGTCCTGGTCGAGAATCTCCGCGGACGTGCCGGGCAAGGTCCCGAGTCCGGCGGCGCGCAGCTCGGTGAGGTACTCGCGGATCGGCAGGCCCGACCGCACCGAGCCGTAGAGCACTTCCTCCGGCGAGAACGCGTGCAGGTGGATGTCGGGCAGCCGACGTTTGATCGCGCGCACCAGGTCGATGTAGTAGCGGCCGTCGAGCTTCGGCGGCAGCCCGGCCTGGATGCAGATCTCCGTCGCGCCGAGCTCCCACGCTTCTTCGGAGCGGCGCACGACCTCGTCGACCGGCAGGAAGTAGCCTTCCTCCTCGCGGTGATCCCGGCTGAACGCGCAGAACGTGCAGTGCTTGATGCAGACGTTCGTGAAGTTGACGTTGCGGTTCACCACGAACGTCACGACGTCACCGACCTGTCGGCGTCGGAGCTCGTCCGCCACGCTCACGAGCGCCAGCAGATCGCGCCCGCGCGCCTCGGCGAGGACGATCCCGTCGGCCACCGACACCTCGCGGCCATCCAGCGCGACGCTCAGGATCGAGCGAACGTCGCGGGAGGCATGGTCGAGCGCGAGGGCGCCGTTACCAGCTTCGCCAGTATTCATGCGACTCCTTTACGAGGCCGGTGGCGTCGACGAGCGCCGCCACGCGCGGTCTGAGCGTTTCGTCGAGGAACTCGGGACGCTGCGCGTACTCCGGATAGATCGCGAGGCGCTCGCGCAGCGTGAAGCCGGCCTTCGCCGTGTCGTCCCGGAGGCGTGCGATCTGCGGCCACGGCTTCTCGGGATTGATGTGATCGAGTGTGAGCGGCGAGATGCCGCCCCAATCGTTGAGACCGGCCGCGAGCAGGTCCGGATACTCGCGCGACGAGAGATTGGGCGGCGCCTGCACGTTCATGTCGGGCCCGAGCAGCAGGCGCGCGACGGCGACGGTGCGCGCGAGGTCGGCGAACGACGGCTCCGGCGCGTCGCGCATCGGGATGCGAGGCTTGGCGCGGAAGTTCTGGACGATGACTTCCTGGACGTGACCGTAGCGCTCGTGCAGATCGCGGATGGCGGCGAGCGCGTCGACGCGCTCTGCGGGCGTCTCGCCGATCCCGATCAGGATCCCGGTCGTGAACGGGATTGCGAGCTTGCCGGCGAGAGCGATCGTGCGCAGGCGACGCGCCGGCACCTTGTCGGGCGCGCAGTCATGCGCGAAGCCGGGCCCGGAGAGCCGCTCCGCAACGGTTTCCAGCATGAGCCCCATGCTCACGTTCACCTCGCGCAGTCGCGCGAGGTCGCGCTCTCCCATCACGCCGGGGTTGGCATGGGGGAGGAGGCTCGATTCCCGGAGGGTCAGCTCACACATCGCGCGCAGGTAGCCGAGCGTGGTGCGGTGGCCGTGGCGTCCGAGGAACGCGCGGTGCTCGGGGAACGCCGCTTCTGGCTTGTCGCCGAGCGAGAAGAGCGCCTCCTTGGCGCCGAGCCTGGCGCCCGCCTGCGCCAGCGCGACGACCTCGTCCGGCGACATCGTGTGCGCGCCCGGCTCGCCAGGATCGCGGCGGAACGTGCAGTACCCGCAGTAATCGCGACAGAGCGTGGTGAGCGGCACGAACACCTTTTTCGAGAACGTGACGATGTGTCCGCGCCCGCGATCGCGCACGTCGGCGGCGCGCGCGAGCAGATCGTCGAGCCGATCGAGCGGCGTCTCGATGAGGTCTCGCGCCTCGGCGTGGGTGATCATCGGGACCGCGGCCGCGGCAAGCGAATCTTCCCGCGCACCTCGCCCGCGAAGCGCTCCATGTTCTGGAGCACCTCCTTCGGCTCGGGCACCGGGGCGTCGAACACGAAGTGCGAGACGCCGAGACCGGCGTAGCGCTCGATGTCGGCGCGCACCTCGCTGGCCTGGCCCTGGAAGAGCGGACGGTCGCCACCGGGCGCCTTCGCGCGCGGCGAGCGAACGAGCATCGGCACGCGCAAGGTGAGCGTGATCGATGCCGGATCGCGCCCGGCCTGGCGCGCGTATCCCTTGAGCCGCTCGACGGTCGCCGCGTACTCGTCGGGCAAGAGCATTGCTGGCGGACGCATCCCGATCGGATGCCATCCGTCACCGAGCCGTGCGGCGCGCCGCACGGCGGCGTCGGTGTGGCCGCCGACCCAGATCGGGATGCCTCCCGCCTGTCGGGGCTTCGGCAGCGCGTGGATGTCCTTCACGTCGTAGTGACGACCCTCGAACGTCACGGGATCGGTCGTCCAGGCGCGTCGCATCAGCGCCACGTATTCGTCGGTGACCGCCCCGCGTGACTCGAACGCCGGGGCCTTCAGCGCCTCGAACTCTTCCGCGAGCCAGCCGACGCCGATGCCCAGGATCACCCGTCCTCCGGACAGCACGTCGAGGGTCGCGAGCATCTTCGCCGCGAGGAGCGGGTTGCGGTACGGCACGACGAGCACGCTCGTGCCGAGGCGAATCTTTCGCGTGGCGTGAGCGAGCCAGCCCATCACGGTGAGCGGCTCCAGATAATCTTGCTGCGCGCCGCCCGGGAATTGCCCGCTCGGCGAATAGGGATACGTCGAGCGCGCGGCCGACACCGGCAGCACCACGTGATCCGTGACGAAGAGCGAGGAGTAGCGCAGCTCGTCCGCCTTCGTCGCCATCTTGAGCACGACGTCGGGCGTCGCGAGTGGACCACGGCCGGGAAGCGAGAAACCGAATTCCACCGAGCAGCCTCCGGAGCACGAAAACCGCTGAAATGCCCGGCTCATGGTAGGTCACCGACTCCACGTTTGCAATCGAAGGTGGCTTCGTTCGGTGCTGGCGCCGAGGCTCCCGCGCTTGCCGGGACCCGTCCCGTTTGTTATCAGTACGCGGATGTCGTTCTTCGACGTGATCGTGGTCGGAGCAGGGCACGCGGGGTGCGAGGCGTCGCTGGCTGCGGCGCGGCTCGGCTGCCGTACGCTGCTCTTGACGATGAATCTCGACGCCATCGGGCAGATGTCGTGCAATCCCGCCGTCGGCGGCACCGCGAAGGGCCACCTGGTGCGCGAGATCGCGATCCAGCTCAAGACGCTCAACCAGTCCCGCGGGCCGGCGGTGCGGTCGACGCGCGCGCAGTGCGACCGGGCGCGCTATCGCGCGGTCGCGAAGCAGGCGGTCGAGCGCGAGCCTCGCCTGGAGGTCCGACAGGCGCACGTCGCGCGATTGCTCGTCGACCGCGGGCGCGTCGTCGGTGTGGAGGATCAGCTCGGCGTCCGCTTTCCCGCCCGGGCCGTCGTGATCACGGCAGGGACCTTCCTGCGCGGGCTCATTCACGTCGGAATGTCGCGGGTGAGCGCGGGACGCGCCGGTGAGTTCGCGTCGAACGAGCTGTCCGACGCGTTGCGCGCGCTCGGGCTCGAGCTCGGCCGGTTGAAGACGGGAACGTCGCCCCGGCTGAAGCGATCCACCATCGACTACGCCGCGCTCGAGGCGCAGTGGGGGGATCGCGAGCCCTGGCCATTCCACTGGGCGACCACGCGCGTGACGCTGCGCCAGGTGGCCTGTCATCTCACGTACACGACGCCGGCGACGCACGAAGTGATTCGCGAGAACCTGGATCGCTCGCCGCTCTACTCCGGCATGATCGAGGCGACCGGCGTGCGGTACTGCCCGTCGATCGAGGACAAGGTCGTCCGCTTCGCCGATCGCGAGCGCCATCAGGTGATCCTCGAGCCGGACGGTCTCGAGACCGAGGAGGTGTACGCGAACGGCATCTCGACCAGCTTGCCGCTCGACGTGCAGGAACGTCTCGTGCGGTCGATCCCCGGCCTCGAGCGCGCGGAGATCATGCGGCCGGGCTACGCGATCGAATACGACTTCGTGCACCCGACGCAGATGCGGCCGACGCTCGAGTGCCGCGACGTGCCGGGCCTCTATCTCGCCGGACAGATCAACGGGACGACGGGCTACGAGGAAGCGGCCGCGCTCGGGATGTGGGCCGGGATCAACGCCGCGTGCGCCGTGCAGGAGCGCGCGCCCTTCCTGCCGACCCGCGCGGAATCGTACATGGCGGTGCTCGTCGACGATCTGGTCACGAAGGGCACGCTCGAGCCGTACCGGATGTTCACGTCGCGCGCGGAGTATCGATTGCTCCTCCGCGAGGACAACGCTGACCTCCGCATGGTGCCTCACGGCGTGCTTCTCGGCCTCGTGCCCGCGGCGCGCGGCGACGAGATCGAGAGCCGCCGGGCACGCGTCGACCTGACGATCGAAAGGCTGCGGACGCGTCGTGTCGGTTCGGCGTCGGCGTTCCAGCTCCTCTGCCGGCCGGGGACGGGATATCGGGACCTCGCGACGCTCGATCCCGACCTGGACGTCGACGACGTCCACGTCGCCCGTCAGGTGGAGGTCTCCGCGAAGTACGAAGGGTACATCCGGCGAATGCTGGCCGACGTCGAGAGGTTCCGGCGCTCCGAGGAGCGTCTGCTCCCGGACGACCTCGACTACCAGACGGTCCCGGGACTCTCGACCGAGATTCGTGAACGGTTGGCCGCGGTGCGGCCCCGCTCTCTGGGCCAGGCTTCTCGCGTGCCCGGCGTCACCCCGGCCGCGATCTCCGTCCTGGCGGTCTGGATCTGCTCGCTCTCGACGAGCCGCGTTCGCGAACCGGTGCCGTCGTAAGAGTTACATCGAATCGAAGGTCGAGAAACCCCTCGCACTTCGACCGATCTGGTTGTATAAGAGCGCCGGGTTCTCGAACCCGGTCATGATGGTAGATGTGGAAAACCGACACGAGACGTCGTACAGGGCCTCGTGCGCACGGGCGATCGAGACGCCGCGCCCCCTGCGCTTACCTTTCGTGACCCTCACACGCATCACTGACCCGACCGCCGCATGAAACGCCGCGTGCTTGTCGTCGACGACGACCCCGCGATCGTCGAGGTTCTCGACCTGCGCCTGGAGTCGATGGGCTTCGACGTGACCGCGACCGGAGATCCCTCGCGCGCGCTCGGCGCGGTCGAGGAGGTGGCCTTCGACGCCGCGCTCCTGGACCTCCGGATGGACCCGGTGGACGGAATCGAGCTGATGGAAGCGATCCACGCGCGGAATCCGAGCCTCCCGGTCCTGATCATGACCGCGCACGGGACGATCGAGACGGCGGTCCAGGCCGTCCAGCGCGGCGCGTTCGACTACCTGACGAAGCCGTTCGTGCGAGACGAGCTGCGCGCGAAGATCTTCCGCGCGCTCACCACGCGACGATGGGCGCGCGATCGCGGCCGCTTGCTGGCCGTCGGGGAAACCCTCGCGTCGTCCGGGATCATGGCGCGGACGCTCGACGCGGTCGCGCAGGCCGCGGTCGAGACGACGGAGGCGGACCGCTGCACGCTGTTCCAGCTGGAGCACGGCCGGCTCATCCCGGTGGCGAGCGCCGGGTCGCCGTCGCCCTGTCCGGGCGACCTCGAGGCCGCGGCGTCGCTGGCGATCGCCAAGCAAACGCCGCTCACGTATCCGGGCCCGGAAGGGCGCGTCATCGTCGCCGCGCCGCTCCTCGTCGAAAGGGGACCGGCGGGAGCGCTCGTCGTCGAGACGTCGGCGCGCTTCGAGCCGACGTCGGACGACCTCGAGCTGCTGGCGCTCTACTCCTCCCAGGCCGCCGTGGCGATCCGCAACACCCACGAGCTCGAGCGCCTGCGCAGCGGCGCGCTCGCCGCGCTCGGGCGCATGGCGACGCAGGTCGCGCACGAGCTGAAGAACCCGCTCGCCGGCCTGCGCCTCTACGCGCGCCATCTCGAGAATCGTCTCGAGGAGAGCGATGCGGGCGGGGCGGACATCGCGAAGAAGATCACGTCGACGGTCGATCATCTGACGGCGGTCGTGTCCGAGATCACGGCGTACGGGCGACCGCCGCAGCTGCACCGCGCGTGGATGGCGCTCGATCCGGTGCTCGACGAATGCGTCACGTTCGCGCGGGCACGCGTCGACACCGAAGACATCACGGTGACGTGCTCGTACGACCCCGCGTGCCCGGAGGCCTTCGTCGACGGCCGCGAGCTGCGCAAGGCCTTCTTGAACCTGGTGGTGAACGGGCTCGAGGCCCTGGCTCCTGGGGGCCGGCTCGCCGTCGCCACGATGTACGACGCGGGAAAGCGGACGGTGACGATCTCGATCGAGGACACGGGCATCGGCATGAACGAAGAGACGGCGTCCCGCGTCTTCGATCTGTTCTTCACCACCAAGCCGCAGGGCACCGGTCTCGGGATGGCGATCGCGCGATCCGTCGTGGATCTTCACGGCGGGCGGCTCGCGATCACGAGCGCGCCGGGTGCGGGCACGCGTCGACACCGAGGACATCACGGTGACGTGCTCGTACGACCCCGCGTGTCCGGAGGCCTTCGTCGACGGCCGCGAGCTGCGCAAGGCCTTCTTGAACCTGGTGGTGAACGGGCTCGAGGCCCTGGCTCCGGGGGGCCGGCTCGCCGTCGCGACGACGTACGACGCGGGAAAGCGGACGGTACGGGGCGATCGTCGACCTGAGACTCCCCGATGGCGACGGCCTGGCGCTGACGCGCGAGCTCCGTGCGCGGGACCCGCTGCTCGAAGTGCTGGTGATCACGGCGTACGGCTCGGTACGCAAGGCGATGGAAGCCACCAAGGACGCCGGCGCCTTCCACGTGCTCGAAAAACCGTTCGACCCCGACGAGGTCGTCGGGCTCGTGAAACGCGCGGTCGAGCATCGGAAGCTCGTCGCCGAGAACTCGGACCTGCGCCGCCGCCTCGTGGAGCAGGTGGCCGACAGCGAGATCCTCGGCCGCGCGCCGTCGATCCAGCGCGTGCTCGAAACGGTGGCGGCCGTCGCCGACGCGGACGCGAGCGTGCTGGTCGTCGGTGAGAGCGGCACCGGCAAGGAGCTGATCGCGAACGCGCTCCACGAGCGGAGCCGCCGGGCCGAGGGGCCGTGGATCAAGATCAACTGCGCCGCCCTTCCGAAAGATCTGATCGACGACCGAGAAGGTCGGGCTCATGGAAGAGGCTCACGGCGGCTCGCTGCTGCTCGACGAGATCACCGAGATGCCGACCGATCTCCAGGCGAAGCTGCTCAGGGTCCTGGAGGATCGCGTCGTCCGGCGCCTGGGCGGCGCGCGCTCGGTGCCGGTCGACTTCCGCCTCATCTCGTCGACGAACCGGAGCGCGGAGGTCGCGGTCAAGGAAGGGCGGCTGCGACGCGATCTCTACTTCCGGATCAACACCGTGACGATCCAGGTCCCGCCGCTGCGCGACCGCCGCGACGACTTGCCGATCCTGGTGCGCGCATTCCTCGATCGCTACAGCGCCAAGCACGCACGCGCCGTGGAGGACATCGAGCCCGAAGCCTACCGGCGGCTGCTCGCCTATGGCTGGCCGGGAAACGTTCGCGAGCTCCAGCACGCGATCGAACGAGCGGTCCTGATCTGCCGCGGCCGGACGATCATGCTGTCCGACCTGCCGGAAGCCTTCCAGAGCGCGAGCGACGAGGCGGAGGTCGGCACGGCGATCGCGCCGTCCGAGGTGCCGTCGGGCTCGCTCGAGGAGATCGAGCGTGCGTCGATCCTCAAGGCGCTCGACGCGACACGCTGGAACAAGCAAGCCGCGGCAGCTCTGCTCGGGCTCAGACGGCCGACGCTCTACTCGAAGATGAGGAAGCACGGCATCCCGCAGCGGCGTCCTTAAGTCGGAGGGGGCCTCGACGGCCCCCTCCGACGGCCACCGCGGCCTTCGGCCGCTGTTGGCCTGCCTCCCCCCAGGACCAGGATTGGGCCGGCCAAGCCGGCGCTGGAACGCGGCCACTCTTACGCGGCAGGCCTCGCATTGGGGTCGCGACGCGCACGTTGCTTTGCGATTACGCACGTCAGTATTCGTGCCTGGTTTTGTGGCAGTGGGGGGAATGCGTTTCGTGCGTAAAGCTCGATGAATCGAGCGAATCCGATCGGTCACGAGAGGCAAGGGCCTTGCACTCGACGCGCACCCCGACTGACGTGATCTCGCGTTCGCCACGAATCCGACCACGTTCGGCACGAGCACGACGCGCCGGATGATTGGCCTCTTGAGATATGTTCGGGGCGCCGGCGAGGCGCGAGTGGGGCTGAGGAGGCGGGGATGAAGAAGATCGAGGCCATCATCAAGCCGTTCAAGCTCGACGACATCAAGGAGGCGCTCACCGAGATCGGCATCGTCGGCATGACGGTGTCCGAGGTGCGCGGATTCGGACGCCAGAAGGGCCACACCGAGCTCTATCGAGGTGGTGAATACACCGTCGACTTCCTCCCGAAGATCAAGGTCGAGGTGGTCGTGCCCGATCACCTGGCCGACAAGGTCTCGGACGTGATGGTCGCGGCCGCGAAGACCGGCAACATCGGCGACGGCAAGATCTTCGTCCATCCCGTCGACACGGCGGTCCGGATCCGGACCGGGGAGCGTGACGAGAGCGCGCTCTGAAAGGAGATCCAGCGTGAAGAACCTCGGTCTCGCACTGGCAATGGCGCTGGTGCTAGGCGCCACCGCGTGCGTGGCACACGCGCAACAGTCCGCCGCGCCGCCGGCCGCGGCCCCCTCCGCCCCGCCAGTTCCCGCCGCGACCACAACTCCGGCCGGGGCGCCCGCGCCCTCCCGGATCGACAAGGGCGACACCGCGTGGATGCTGACCTCGTCCGCGCTCGTCCTCCTGATGACTGCGCCGGGGCTGGCGCTCTTCTACGCCGGCATGGTGCGGCAGAAGAACGCGCTCGGGACCTTGATGCAGAGCTTCATCATCATGGCGCTGATCTCGCTCCAGTGGGTGCTGTGGGGCTATAGCCTGGCGTTCGGGCCAGACCGCGGAGGCATCATCGGCGGCCTCGACTGGGTGGGCCTGCGTGGAGTCGGGCCCGAGCCGTTCGACGCGTACTCGAAGACGATCCCGCACCAGGTGTTCATGCTGTTCCAGATGATGTTCGCGATCATCACGCCCGCCCTCATCACCGGGGCCTTCGCCGAGCGGAAGAAGTTCTCCGCCTTCATCCTCTTCACGCTCTTGTGGGCGACGTTCGTCTACGACCCGCTCGCGCACTGGGTCTGGGGTGACGGCGGCTGGCTGAAGAAGCTCGGCGCGCTCGACTTCGCCGGCGGGACCGTCGTCCACATCTCGTCCGGCGTGTCGGCGCTCGTGTGCGCGATCGTCATCGGCAAGCGTCGCGGGTACGGGCACCAACCGATGCAGCCGCACAATCTGCCGATGACGGTGATCGGCGCCGGGCTCCTGTGGTTCGGCTGGTTCGGCTTCAACGCCGGCAGCGCGCTGGAGGCGAACGGCCTCGCGGCCAGCGCGTTCCTCGCCACCAACACGGCCGCCGCCGCGGCGGCGCTCGGCTGGATGTTCACGGAGTGGGCGACGCGCGGCCAGCCGACGGTGCTCGGCGCGGCGTCCGGCGCCGTCGCGGGGCTCGTCGCGATCACGCCGGCCTCGGGCTACGTGGGCCCCATGTCGTCGATCGTCATCGGTGCGC
>QHRT01000362.1 GCA_003220195.1 Candidatus Rokuibacteriota bacterium
ACGCCGGCGCGTTCTGGCGCGAGCAGGGCGGGCTCCGGCTCACGATGCCGCCGAGCGCGTACTGGCGACGGCAGATCTGGGCGACTTTCCAGACGGATCACGTCGGCCTGCGACTGCTCGATCGCCTCGGCACCGATCGCGTCATGTGGGCGTCCGACTATCCGCACGCCGACAGCACGTGGCCCGAGTCACAGAAGGCGATCGAGGAGAACTTCAAGGACGTGGATCGCGCGGCGCGCCGGCGGATTCTCTGCGAGAACGCCAGGGACCTCTATCGGCTTTGAGCCGCCGCGCGCTCCAGACGGGCGTCGTCCTGGCGGTCCTGGTCGTCGCCGCGTCTTCCGCGGCGGCGGCGGACTGGAGTCGCTGGGAACTCTACATGACGTCCGCGCAGCTCGCGCTCGACGAGGGACATCTCGCGAGCGCGGAGCAATGGCTGCTCGACGCCACCCGCGAGGCGGAGCGTCAGGACCCGCGATCGCCGCAGCTCGAAAAAGCGCTACGCAGTCTCGCCGCGGTCTACCGCAAGCAAGGCCGTCCTCGTGACGCGGACCTCGCCGAACAGCGCATCGCGGGCCTCAGCGGTGCTTCGACCGGCACACGCGATTTGCCTGACGTCACGAGCGCGCTCGACGCGTACGCGGCGGCGCTCACGCAGCTCGGTCGTGACCGCGACGCCGGTGCGGTGACACGCCGGGCCCAGCGATTACGGTCGGGCGTGTCGTCCGGCGATCTCCTCTTCTTCAATCCCGTCGCGGACCTCCGGGAGTACGTCCGGCTCCTCCGCCAGCAAAATCGCGACGACGAGGCGCACACGATCGGGTTGCTCGCCGCGGCCGAGGCGGGCAAGCTCGTCGTCCGCTACGACACGCTCCGGCAGACGCTCTCCAGTCGATCGGCGCTCCCGTCTCTGACCTGGCTCGAGCAGACGGCGGCCGGCGACGAGGCATTCGCAGGCCGGCTCTATCCCGAGGCCGAGGCGCTCTACGCGGATGCGGTGAAGACCGGCGAGAAGTTCGGCCCGGCCGACGTCCGCCTCGGATACAGCCTCAGCATGCTCGCCGCCGCGGCGAAAGCGCAGGGCAAGTCGAGCGAGTTCACCGCGGCAGTCCGGCGCGCCATGGCGATCTTCGAGAAAGCGGCGGGCTCCGGTGAGAGCTTGCTCGCTTTCAGTCTCGCGCACCTGGCGCTGGCGCACCTGCGCTTCGACTTCGATCCGGCGACGACCCTGCCGCACTTCCAGCAATCGCTCCGCATCCTCGAGAAAGACGTCGCGCGTGACCACCCCGCGATCGGGGTGCAGCTCGCGGGAATCGCCGCGTGCCATGTCGCGAGCGGCCAGCCCGCCGCGGCAACGCCTCATCGTGAGCGCGCGCTCGCGATCGGCCGACTTCCCAGCCGGCAGGAGCATCGCTTGCTGGCCTATGCGCTCCTGCGACTGGCCGACCAGTACGACACCGCCGGCGACGCTCGCGAGGCCGAGATGGTCGTCGGGGAAGTCAGCAACATTCTCCGGCGGACGCTCGACGCCGGGCATCCCGACGTGATCGCGGTCGACGAGCTTCGCCGCGATCTCCAGCGGAAGACGACGCGCCCGCTGACCAGCACGGCGCTCGCGCAAACCGCCACCATCCCGATCCAGCTTCGCGGAAACGCGATGCTCGTCCACGCCACGATCAACGCGGCGCAAGACACGCTGCTGATCGTCGACACCGGCGCGGCCATGACCTCGCTGCGTCCGCTCGTGCTGACGCGGCTCGGCGTCTCGCTGCTCGACGCGCCGCGACGGCGCATTTACGTCGTGGGCGGACGCAGTCTCGAGGTTCCGTTCGTCACCGTGTCGCTCCGGGTCGGCGACGTCACCATCGACCATCTCGAGGTTGCGGTGACGGAAGCCGGCGACCCCGACATCGACGGTCTCCTCGGCGCCGACGTGCTCGGCCGATTCAAGGTCGCGCTCGACAGGCCGGGCCGACGCATGACACTGGAGCCGCTCGCGCCGTAACGCCCGGCGGTCGCCTCATCCCGACGTCGTGCAGACGTCCCGCCGAACGTTGCGCCAGCGCGGCGCGCCTCGTACACTCCGGGCCACCATGCTGGATTTCACCGACCGCGTCGTCCTCGTCACCGGCGCCGGCGCCGGGATCGGCTTCGGTATCGCGCGCGCGTTCCACGCCGCGGGCGCGCGCGTCGCGCTCGGCGACTTCCGCGCGCCCGCGCTCGCGCGGGCTCTTGCCGAGCTCGCCGGCGGCGCGCGAGCGTTCACGCACGTGATGGACGTGCGCGACGAGAAATCGGTCGGGGATTTCGTCGCGGCCGCCGAGCAAGAGCTCGGTCCGGTCGACGTCGCGGTCGCGAACGCCGGTATCTATCCGAACGCGGCGGTGCTCGACATGACGGTCGAGGAGTGGGACCGCGTGATGGAGACCAATCTCCGCGGCGTCTTCCTCACCTGCCAGGCGGCGGCGCGGCGCATGGTGGCGCGAGGCGCTGGCGGCAAGATCATCACGATCGCCTCGGGCGCCTACCAGAGCGGCCGGCGTGGGGCCTCGCACTACTGCGCGTCGAAGGCGGGCGTCGTGATGTTCACGAAGGTGCTCGCGATGGAGCTGGCCGACCGTCACATCAACGTCAACGCGATCGCGCCGGGGCTCGTGACCGTGGACCCGGAGGTCAACGCCGTCTCGGGCGAGTACGTGCAGACGCTCGTGAAGAACATCCCGTGGGGCCGCCCGGGCACGCCGGACGACATCGCGCGGGCGGCGCTCTACCTGGCGTCGCCGCTGGCGGAGTACGTCACGGGGACGGTGCTGCAGGTCGACGGCGGCTCGTCGACGGGCCGGACGTATCTGCCGTTCAGCACGCCGCGAGGGTGAAGTGATGGAGGTCTTTCCGGTGCATGGTTCAAGGGCTCAAGCGTGAAACGGCATAGGCTGGCGAAGAAGGCATAGCCCCGCACGGCCCACGAGTGGCGAGGGGGTCCTCAAGCCCTCAAGCTACTCCCACCCGGTAGTCAAGTGACCCTCGGATCGATACTATTGCGCGATGATGAATAGAGGGAAGGCCGTGCAGCGACCGCGCTCCCTGAGACCGAAGAGCCGGGTTGGGCCAGGCATCGTTCGCGCCTGGTTCGACACGGTGATCAACCCCCTGTTAGCTTGGCTTGAACACGAGCAGCAACTGCTCGCCGCAGGGAATTGGACGTGGCGCTTCAGGCCAGGGACACTGGAAGCAATTCGAAGCGTTCGCAGCTATGTAGACGTGGAACTGAACCTCGAACAGTTTGTGCAGTTAAACCCCGAGGTCCAGCCAGTTATCCGAGCTCATGACGTGCTTGTGTTGAGACTCAGAGAAGACTGTCATCGCCTTTATGAGCAAGTCCGACGAAGTGAGAGGCTATCCCAGACGTTCAGGGAAGTCACCTCGCCAAAGATCCTCAACGAACTCGGCCGCAGCGTAGCGGAGCTCTTCGGCGCTTACCGGGAGTCCGATTATCTGAATCTGCTCGCAGAGTACATCGTCAACGGTGCAGGTGAGTTGCCGTCTCATTATACGACTGCGCCACTCTGGAATCGATTTCGCCAGCGCTTTTTGCGCGTGCTTGATGATCCCCCTATTCGACGTCATCGCCAGATCATGACAAAAACCAGCAAGGCGCTGATCAGAGAAGGCCAACGTCTCTTTCGGCTTCTCACAGATCTGCGATTAAAGCTGTCCGTGGATCACGATGTTCCCTATGTTGCGAGTGCAACCCATTAGTGCTCGCTCCAACTGTCGTTCCGATAGCAGTGGTTGATAGCGGCGTTGTTTTCACTGCGCTCACATTGAACTATCTGCGTCGAGCAATATTCCCTTCCGTACGTCGAGTCAGGATCGTCGAGACGCTCGCGAGCGAACTGCGGCTCAGCGAGTTTCTGCGTGACTCATATTTGAG
>QHRT01000363.1:0-11544 GCA_003220195.1 Candidatus Rokuibacteriota bacterium
GGCATCCAGTCCGGGGACGGCGAGATGGTGTCGTCGATCTCGGTGAAGAAGATGATCCAGGATCTCCTGGCGAACGAGGATCCGTCCAAGCCGCTCAGCGACCAGGAAGTCGCGCAAATTCTCAAAGGCCGCGGCCTCACCATCGCGCGGCGCACCGTCGCCAAATACCGGGAGGAGCTCGCCATCCTGCCGTCGCACCAGCGGCGGCTGATGCCCCGCCGGCGCTGATCGGGTCCCCATGCCGGCGGACTCCCTCGACTTCGTCGTCATCACCGGGCTCTCCGGCGCCGGCAAGAGCTACGCGATCAAGTGCTTCGAGGACATGGATTTCTTCTGCGTCGACAACCTGCCGACGACGCTCCTGCCGACCTTTGCCGATCTCGCCACGCGGTCGAGCCAGAAGATCCACCGGGTCGCGCTCGGAATCGACGTCCGGGAGGGCGAGTACCTGCCGCACCTGGTCGACGCGATCGCCGAGCTGCGGCGACGTCGGCACTCGGTGGAGGTCCTCTTCCTCGAGGCGAGTGAAGAGTCGCTCGTGCGCCGCTATCACGAGACGCGGCGGCGGCACCCGCTCGCCGGCGACGGCAACGTGCTCGAGGGCATCCGCGCCGAGCGCAAGGCGCTGGCGCACATGCGGGAGATCGCCGACCGCATCATCGACACCTCCAGCTTGACCGTCCACCAGTTCAAGGCCCAGCTCCTCGAGCGCTACGTCGCGCCGAAGACGCGCCCGGGGCTCGCCACGTCGCTCGTCTCGTTCGGCTTCAAGCACGGGATCCCGTTCGACGCGGACCTGGTCTTCGACGTCCGATTCCTCGCGAACCCGCACTTCGTCGAGGGCCTCCGCGCGCTCGACGGGCGCGATCCGCGGGTGCGGGAGTTCATCTTCGCGCGGCAAGAAAGCCAGGAGCTCCTGCGACGCTTGCGCGAGCTGCTCCAGTTCCTGCTGCCGTGCTACGAGCGAGAGGGCAAGGCGTACCTGACCGTGGCGATCGGCTGCACCGGCGGCCGGCACCGCTCGGTCGCCTTCGTCGAAGAGCTGCGCTCGTTCCTCGAGGAGCGCGGCTTCGCACCGTCGATCCTGCATCGCGATCTCGATCGGGAGTAACGTGCAGCTCTGCTTCGGGGTCCACAACCACCAGCCCATCGGCAACTTCGACCACGTGGTCGTCGAAGCGACGGAGCAGGCGTACCGGCCGTTCCTCGACCTTCTCCTCCGGCGTCCCGAGATCCGGGTCACCATGCACGTGACCGGCAGTCTCCTCGAATGGCTCCGCGAGCGCGCGGGCGAG
Source organism: Candidatus Rokuibacteriota bacterium (assembly GCA_003220195.1). GTDB lineage: Bacteria > Methylomirabilota > Methylomirabilia > Rokubacteriales > CSP1-6 > AR8. The sequence continues at coordinate 1,296 of QHRT01000363.1, forward strand.
ACGTTCGATCTGCTCGGGACGGCCGTCGCGCGCGGGCAGGTCGAGCTCCTGACCGGCGGGTTTTACGAGCCGATCCTCGCCGTCCTCCCGGATCACGACAAGCTCGGACAGATCGCCCAGCTCTCCGAGTTCGTGAAGGAGCACTTCGGGGTTCGGCCGCGCGGCATGTGGCTGGCCGAGAGGGTGTGGGAGCCTCATCTGCCGCGGGCCCTCCGGGACGCCGGTGTCGAGTTCGTCCTGGTCGACGACAGTCATTTCTCCCTCGCCGGCCTCGACCCCGAGTCGATCGGCGGCTACTACCTGACGGAAGAGCAGGGCGCCGTCGTCGCGGTCTTTCCGATCAACCAGCGCCTCCGCTATCTGATTCCGTTCGCGGACGTGCAGAAGAGCTTCGCGTACCTCGAGACGCGACGCGCCGGCGTCGACGTCTTGACGATGATGGACGACGGCGAGAAGTTCGGCGCGTGGCCCGGCACGCACGCGCTCGTGTACGAGCGCGGGTGGCTCGACCGCTTCTTCGACCGGGTCGTCGAGACGCCCTGGCTCCGCCTCTCGACCTTCTCCGAGGTGCTCGATCGAGAGCCGGCCACCGACCGCGTGTACCTGCCGGCCGCGTCGTACCGCGAGATGGGGGAGTGGGCGCTCGCGCCCGCGCAGGGCCGCGATCTCCGGCGTGCGAAGGAGGAGGTCAAGGATCTCCCGGACGCCGAGCGGCTGGTCACGCTGCTCCGCGGCGGATTCTGGCGCAGCTTCCTCGTCAAGTACCCGGAGGTCGCGGACGTCTACTGGAAGATGCTGAGGCTGTCGGACCGGCTGCAGCACGAGCTCGCGGCCCGACCGGACGAGGCCCGCCTGCACGAGGCCCGCCTCGCGCTCCGGCGCGGTCAGGCGAACGACGCCTACTGGCACGGCGTCTTCGGCGGCTGCTATCTGCCGCACCTGCGCCGGGCCGTGAAGCAGTCACTGCTCGACTGCGAGGAGAGGCTCGCCGGCCTCACGGGTGGGGCCGCGCTCCGCTGGTCCCGCGGTGATTTGAACGGTGACGGGCGGCAGGAGATCAGCGTGCGCACGGCCGAGCTCTCGCTCACGATCAACCCGGATCGCGGCGGCACGATCACCGAGCTCGCGTGGCTTCCGCAGGGGCTCGATCTCGCCGACGTGTTGACGCGGCGTCCGGAGCTTTACCACGATCGGCTGCGTCACGCGACCGGAGGCGACGGCCCGCCGATCAGCGTCAACGACGAGCCACCGGTCGAGAAGGAGGAGGGACTGGCCAAACTCCTCGAGTACGACCAGTTCCGTCGCGCGTCGCTGCTGGACGCCTGGCTCGACGAGGACGGCGAGGTCGACGCCGTCGCTCCGTGGCCGGGCGCCCGGCTGACGCTCGGCGGAATGCGGTTCGGAGCCACGATCGCGACAATGGACGAGGAGCAGACGCTGTCGATCGTCATGACGCCGGAGGGCGAGGTACCGATCCAGATCGAGAAAGGTCTGGCCATCCGCGGGGCGACGGTGAGCGTGCGATACCGACTGCGCGCGTCTCCGGGCCGACGACTCGACGGTCGCTGGGCGGTCCAGTGGAACCTGACGCTGACGGCCGGCGCCGCGCCCGATCGGTACTTCGATCTTCCGGGACGCCCGATGCTCGGAAGCACCGGGCGGATGGGCGACCTCCGGCACATCACGCTGGTCGACGAATGGGCCGGTGTACGCGCGACGCTCGGCTGGTCGGCGCCCGCCGAGCTCGCGTGGGGACCGGTCGAGACGGTGTCGGTGTCGGAAGCGGGGTTCGAGCGCATCTATCAGGGAACCGCGATCCTGATCACGTGGCGTCTGCCCCCCGCGGACGCGGCCGAGCTGACGACGGACTTCACGGTGAGCGGGCGATGAAGGACCTGGACGACCTGGCCGCGATCCGGACGATCGACGTGCACGACACGCGCGAGGTGCTCGCGGCGTTCCCGCTGCAGTGCCGGGATGCCCTCGCGCCCCGCGCGGACCGACCGCTGACGGGTCGTCGTCCCCGCGTGATCGTGATCGCCGGCATGGGCGGATCGGCGGCGGCGGGTGATCTCGTGGCGGCGTGTGCCGCCGACCGGGTCGACGTGCCGGTCGTGGTGCATCGAAGCTATGGCCTTCCCGCCGTGGCAACGCCCGAGGCATTGCTGATCGCGATGTCCTATTCCGGCGACACCGCCGAGGTGCTGTCCGCGCTCACGACGGCGCTCGAATGGCGGGTCCCGGCGCTCGCGGTGACTGCCGGTGGCGAGCTGGCTCGTCTGGCGGAGGAGCGTCGAATTCCCCGGGTCATCGTGCGTGGAGGATTGATGCCGCGCATGGCGGTCGGCCATCTGTTGGGCGACGCAGAGATCGCCGAAGCGCTCGACGAGATCTCGGCGCTCGCGGCGGAGCTCGGGCCGGAGCGGCCGACGGCCGTGAACGAAGCCAAGCGGCTGGCCGCGGCGATCGGTGACCGGCTGCCCGCGATCTACGCGGGACCGGAGACCGGCGCCGCGGCGTATCGCTGGAAGACGGACATCGAGGAGAACGCGAAGACGTTCGCGGTCTCCGGCGTGCTGCCGGAGATGAACCACAACGAGATCGAGGCCTGGCGCCGGCCCGTCGCCGGCGGTCTGCATCTGATCTTCCTGCGGGACCACGACGAGGCTCCCGAGATCGCGCGGCGGTTCGCGGTGCTGACCGGCCTGATCGGCGGGAGCGCCGGCGGGATCAGCACCTCGTGGACGCGCGGCAAGAGCCGCATCGCACGGCTCCTGTCGCTCATCTACCTGGGCCAGTGGACCAGCTACTACCTGGCGCTCCTGTACGACGTCGATCCCTGGAGCGTCCCGTTGCTCGAGGAGCTGAAGCGACGACTGGGCGCCCCGGCTCCTTGAGCGCCGGCGGAGCCGCGTGGTACTGTGGCGCGATTGTCGGGTCGACAACGTCAGGGGACCCGAAACGGCCCCCGACACCCCCCGACGCTCGTCGCGCGCCGGCGAAGCCGGACGCGCTCCTCGACAATGGTTCGCGGCCCGGTGCCAGCGGAGGCTATCGATGACAGGGCATGACTTTCTCTTCACGTCCGAGTCGGTGACCGAGGGCCACCCGGACAAGATCGCCGACCAGATCTCGGACGCCGTGCTCGACGCGATCCTGGCGCAGGACTCGCGGGGGCGCGTCGCGTGCGAGTCGCTGCTCACGACCGGGCTCGTGGTCGTGGCCGGCGAGATCACGACCTCCTGTTACGTCGACATCCCGCAGGTGGTGCGACAGACCATCGAGGACATCGGCTACGTCCGCGCCGAGTACGGCTTCGATTGCCACACCTGCGGTGTCATCACCGCGATCGACAAGCAGTCGGGCGACATCGCGCTCGGCGTCGACAAGGAAGGCGCCGGCGACCAGGGGTTGATGTTCGGCTACGCGTGCACGGAGACGCCCGAGCTCATGCCGCTGCCGATCATGCTGTCGCATCGGCTCGTGCAGCGCCTCACCGAGGTGCGGAAAGCCGGCACGTTGCCGTACCTGCGTCCCGACGGCAAGAGCCAGGTGAGCGTGCGCTACCGCGACGGCCGGCCGGTCTCGGTGGAAACGGTCGTCATCTCGACGCAGCACGCGGACGACGTCGGTCAGGGCACGATTCGTCAGGACGTGATCGAGCACGTGATCCTGCCGGTCGTCCCCCCGGCCTTGCTCGACGCGACCAAGGTCGTCTACCACATCAACCCGACCGGGCGATTCGTCACGGGCGGCCCGATGGGGGATACCGGGCTCACCGGACGCAAGATCATCGTCGACACCTATGGGGGATCCTGCCCGCACGGCGGCGGCGCGTTCTCCGGCAAGGATCCGACGAAGGTCGATCGCTCCGGGGCGTACATGGCCCGTCACGTCGCGAAGACCATCGTGGCGGCCGGGCTGGCCGAGCGCGCCCAACTCCAGGTGGCGTACGCGATCGGCGTGCCGGAGCCCGTCTCGGTGATGGTGGACACGGACGGCACGGGGAAAGTCCCCGACCGGAAGCTCGAAGAGCTGGTGCAGCGACACTTCGACTTTCGCCCGCGCGCCATCATCGAATACCTCGACCTCCGGCGTCCCATCTATCGCAAGACCGCGGCGTACGGCCACTTCGGACGCTCGGAGCCCGAATTCACGTGGGAGCGGACCGACCGCGCGAAGGATCTCGTGCGCGACGTGTGAATCGCCCCCAGCCGATCGTCGTTCTCGTTCTCCTCTTCGTCCTGCTGGCGCTGCTGGCCCAGCTCGTTCCGCTCTATACCGACTTCCTGTGGTTCCAGGAGGTCGGCTACACGCAGGTCTTCACGACCACGCTCTCGATGCGCGGCTCGCTCTTCGCCGTCGTCGCGCTCGTGGTCGCGATCGTCCTCTGGGCGAACCTGACCTTCGCGGCGCGGACGGCCGCGCCCGACGTGCTGTGGGAGCTGGAGGATCATCTCGGGACGACCCTGCCGGGTCGCGTCGTGATCGAGCCGCTGATCCACCGTTTCCTTCCGATCGTCGTCTCACTGATCGCGATCGTGTCCGGATTTCGCGCGAACGCGGCGTGGGAGACCGTGCTCGGGTACCTGAACCGGGTGCCGTTCCGGACGACCGATCCGCTGTTTGGTCGGGACCTCGAGTTCTTCGTCTTCGTCCTGCCGTTCTGGCGCCTCGTCCACGGGTGGGCGACGGCGTTGATCGTCGGCACGCTGGTGCTGACGCTGGCGATTTCCGTCCTGCAGCGCAGCCTGGTGTTGACGACGCGCGGGCCGCGCCTCGCGGCGGCGGCGCGCACGCATCTGCTGGCGCTCGGCGCGGTCCTGCTCGGCCTCAAGGCGATCGGGTTCTGGCTCGATCGCTTCGACCTGGTCTTCTCGCCTCGCGGGATCGTCTTCGGCGCCTCGTACACGGACGTGCACGCGTCCCTGCCGGTCCTCGGCGCGATGGCCGTCCTGTGCGCGCTCTGCGCGCTCGCCTGTCTCGTGCAGATGGCGCGGCCGGGCGTGCGGCTCGTGGCCGCGGGCTTGCTCGTGCTGGCGCTCGTGTGGGTCGTGGGCCTCGGCGTCTATCCGGCGCTGTTGCAGCGACTGCGGGTGACGCCGAACGAGCTCGCCGCCGAGCGCCCGTTCATCGTGCACAACATCCGCATGACGCGGCAGGCGTACGGCCTGGACCGGATCCAGGAGCGCGAGTTCCCGGCCAACGAGGACCTCGATCAGGCGGCGCTGTCGCGCAACGACGCGACGATCAAGAACATCCGGCTGTGGGACCATCGCCCGCTGCTCCGGACGTTCGCCCAGCTGCAAGAGATCCGCACGTATTACAAGTTCATCGACGTGGACAACGATCGCTACATGGTGAACGGGGAGTACCGGCAGCTCATGCTGTCGGCACGCGAGCTCTCCTACCAGCATCTGCAGTCACGGATCTGGATCAACCAGCATCTGACGTTCACGCACGGCTTCGGCGCAGTGGTTGGTCTGGTCAACCGGGTGACGCCCGAAGGATTGCCCGAATTGCTGGTCAAGGACATCCCGCCGAAATCGAACCCCGGGTTCCCGGCGATCACGCGACCCGAGCTGTACTACGCCGAGGTCGCCGACGAATACGCGCTCGTCCGAACCCGGTCACAGGAGCTCGATTACCCGGCAGGTGATCAGAACGTGTACTCCACGTATCGGGGCTCCGGCGGCATTCCGCTCACGTCGTGGCTCCGGACGATCGCCTTCGCCGCCCGCTTCGGCGAGAAGAATTTTTTGCTGTCGAACGACCTGACCAGCGACAGCCGGGTCATGATGTATCGCTCGATCGGCGACGTGATCCCTACATCGTCGTGACCGATGAGGGCCGGCTCGTGTGGATGCTGGACGGCTACACGACCTCGGACCGGTATCCCTATTCCGACCCGGTACCGGGCCTCGGCAACTACGTCCGTAACTCCGTGAAGGTGACGATCGACGCGTACCACGGCGCCGTGACCCTCTACATCGCGGACCCGACGGACCCGATCGTGCGCGTCTACGCGGCGGCATTCCCGGGCTTGCTCAAGCCGCTCGAGGCGATGCCGGCCGACCTCCGGCGTCATCTCCGCTACCCCGAGGACTTCTTCGCGATCCAGGCGCGAAAGTTCGCCGTGTACCACATGGAAGATCCCCAGGTCTTCTACAACAAGGAGGATCTCTGGGGGGTGCCGCGACGGACGGTCGAGAGCCGCGACCGGGAGATGGAGCCCTACTTCACGATCATGCGGCTGCCCGGAGAACCGAGAGAAGAATTCATCCTGTTGACGCTCTTCAATCCCTCGCGACGGGACAACATGATCGCGTGGCTCGCCGCGCGGTCCGACCCGCCGAACTACGGGCGGCTCGTCGTCTACAACTTTCCGAAGCAGAAGCTGGTCTACGGTCCGCGACAAATCGACGCGCGCATCGATCAGGACCCGGTCATCTCCCAGCAGCTGTCGCTCTGGAACCAGCGCGGCTCCACGGTGATCCGCGGCTCGCTGCTCGCGATCCCGATCGAACAGTCGCTCATCTACGTCCAGCCGCTCTATCTCGCGGCGTCCGAGCAGGGCGCCTTGCCGGAACTCCGCCGCGTCATCGTCGCCTATGGCAACCGGATCGCGATGGAACCGACGCTGGAGCAGTCGCTCGAGCACGTGTTCGGTGGGGCCCCGGCCGAGCCCGTCCGCCAGGCGGCGGCGCCAACCGCTGCGCCGTCGCGCGCTCAGGAGCCGTCCGAGTCGCTCCGCGCGCTGGCGCAGCGGGCGTGGGAGATCTGGGGGCGCAGCCAGGACGCGCTCAAGCGCGGCGACTGGACCCAGTACGGCGCGGAACAGAAACGTCTGGAAGACACGCTGCGCGCGTTAACGGGCTCGCAACGATGATGGAAACACCTTATGCCCGGATCGCGATGGCCCTGGCCCGGGAGGGAGTGGCCACAGATTTCCGAGGCGATGACCAGCTGATCGTCGGGCTGTCCCTTCCGCCGGACCCGGCCGTGAATAGCTTCTGGCTGACCTTCCGCAGACCACATTGGTACATCGTGACCTGGGCGCCCCGCGCCTATCGTGTTCCGATCGACGTCGAAATTCCTGTGCTGTCTGTCGCCTGTCTCCGCTCATCGCAGACGGCAATGGCGGAAATCCCTGCCGAAGTTGTGAGACGTTTCACACTCGAAGAGATCGACGAGAACGGACTCGGTTCACTCCTGGCCTGACGCACTACGTCCGCACCCGCGCGAAGAGCGCGATGCCGATTCCGAGGAAGATGATGTTCGCGCTCCACGCCGCCAGGATCGGCGGCAAGAGATCGGCGCGCGCGAACGACACCGCGACGTAGTGGACGACCAGGTATCCCGCCATGATGACGATGGCGAGGCCCACGCCGAACAGGCGGCCGCTGCGCGGTGAATTGACGGCGAACGGAATCGCGACCAGCACCATGACGAGGTTGCCGAGCGGCAGGCTCAGCTTCGCGTAGAGCACGACCAGGTACTTGCGCACCTGGTAGCCGGCCGACTCCAGGCGCCGCACGTAGTCGGCGAGCTCCCGATAGCTCATCGCGTTGACGGGTTTCTGGATCCGCGTGAAGTCGTCCATCGTCTCCGGCAGCTCGAGCGCGGTCCGCTCGAACGGCACGGTCCGGACCGTGCCGTTCACGTCGACGTCCCGAAACGCGCCCTCGTACAGGCTCCACCCCGCCGGGGTCCAGTGCGCGCGCCGGGCGTCGAGCCGGTTCACGACCCGGAAGTCGCGGTCGATGTCGAGCACCGTCACGCCGTAGAGGTCGTTGCTCACCGGCGCCAGGAGCTCGACGCGATAGAACCGGGACTCGGAGCTCCGGAGCCAGATGCGCTGCTGCGACTGGAGGTGGCGCGGCAGCTGCCCGCGAATCTTGACCCGGTCCACCTCTTCTCCCCGCTCGTTGAGAATCGGCAGGGCGAGCTCCTGGAACAGCGCCGCGCCGATGGCCACGGCGAACCCGAGCAGCAACACCGGCGCACTGACCCGGTAGATGCTCACGCCGGCCGCTTTCATCGCGGTGAGCTCGTGGTACCGGTTCAACATCAGGAACAGCAAGATCGTCGCGACCAGCATGACCGTCGGCAGGCCCTCGTGGAGCGCGCCGGGCAGGCCGTAGAGGAAGTGCTCGAGGATGTACAGCATCGGCGGCTTCAGGCGCAGGAAACGATCGAGCGTCTGGAACAGGTCGACGATGACGAAGAGCGTCGCGGCGACCCCGAGGCCGATCGCGATGAAGAGCACATGCTCGCGCATGACGTACCGATCGACCAGATGGGTCGAGCGGCGCAACGCCGGCACGGGCACCGTCCGGAACAACACGCGGGCACGCGGCAGACGCCGACGCACGGAATCGAGCGCGGTCCAGAGGAACGGCGGTGACGGCCAGCGCCACTCCCGGGTGGTCGCGATCACCAGGATCGTCCCGATCACGAGGAACAACGCGTTCGTCGCCCACAGCGCGACGGCCGCGGGCACGCGCTGGCTGAGCGCCATGCCTTCGAGCGACGTGCCGAGGAGGTAGTACGAGACGAGAATGGAGAGGCTCCCCAGGAGCGCGATGCTGCGTCCGCCGCGATGGGACCTCACGGCGAGCGGGAAGCCGACCAGGCAGAAGACGATCGCCGCGAACGGCTGCGCGAACCGTTTGTGCCATTCGACGACGAACGGCAGGACGCCGCGCGGGTCGATCGCCTGGAGCCGTCGCATTTCCGCGTCGAGCTCGCCGAGCGTCAGCGTCTTCTCCGGCTTGTCGACGCGGGTGCCGCGGAGGGACGTGTCGACGGTCAGTGTCATGTCGTACAGCGTGAACTTGGTGTACCGGTAGCGCGTGTTCGCCGCGGCGCCGCCGGGCGGCAAGGCTTCCGTCGACGCCTGCGGCGGCGGATTCGCCGGCATCACGTCCGCCTCGTTGACGGCGCCGTTCAGGAGCCGGAGCGTGATGCGCCGGCGCACCTCGTCGGAGAGGAGGCGGCCTTCCGCGGCGGTGATGATGCGCGTCAGCTTCGGATCGCGCTCGTCGGAGACCAGGAGGCCGCGCAGCGCGACTTGCGACGGGCTGACGTCCTCCACGTAGATCACGACGTCGCCGAAGGTGGTGTTGAACACGCGCTCCTTGATGCCCGCGACCGCGCGTGACTGGAGGATGCGGAAGAGCTGGCGCTGGAACTCGCGGTTTGCGATCGGCGTGAGCCAGAGCGTGAGCGTGGCGACGAGCACCGCCACGACCGCGGCGGTCATCAGCACCGGACGCGCCAGCCGAAGCAGGCTGATGCCCGCCGCCCTGAACGCGACGATCTCGAGATCGCCCGCCAGGCGTCCACCGGCCAGCAGCACGGCGACCAGGAGCGCCATCGGCAACGTCTGCGCCATGAAGGACGGCAGCGTGAGCCCGAGCAGTCCGACGACCAGGTACAGCGGCACGCCCTTGGTCACGACGAGCTCGGTGAGGTGATAGATGCGATCGATGAGCAGGAAGAACGTGAAGAGCCCGAGCGAGAACACGAACGGCGCCGCGACTTCGCGGAGGAGATAGCGATCGATGACCCCGACGCCGGGCCCGCGCATCGTCCTGTTGTAACATAGGCGCGTGAGCGGCAAATCGCTCCGGCGCGCCGGAATCTGGCTCGCGGTGATCGCGTTGTCTTTCGTGAGTCCGGCGCACGCCGGCGCTCCTGATCGCCTCGACCGGTTTCGGCAGCTGGCCGCCTCGCGCCTGGCGCTCGCCGAGCTCGGCGAGGAAGGGCCCTTCGCCTCGGTCCCGTTCCTTCACGATCGACTCGACGCCTTCACGGAAGCGTGGGGCACGACGGTCGTGCGCGTGACTCGCGTGGGCCCGCTGCTGGTCGGCGCGTTTCAGCTCGGCGGCGGCGGTGCGGGGAACAGCGTCCGCGTGTACGGGCGCCTCACGGGTCCGGCGCTCGGACCCCCGGCGACCGACGTCGCGTTGCTGGCGACGCTCACGCGTGACGCGCGGCCGACGGTCCATCCGCTGCCGCCGGCGGACCAGACGACGGCGCAATTCCTGGTCGTGTGGGAGGGCGCGGCGACCGGGCGCGGAACGCGCGCGCTGCGCGTCGATCACCTGCGGCAGCATCGCGACGACGTGCGGGTCGTGTGGTCGACGACGGAGGTGTTTCCCGACGGCCTCCTGGCGCGCGGGTACAGCACGCGAGGCTCGGAGTTCCGCATCCGCTACGAGGTCCGCTATCCCGGCTGGACGCC
>QHRT01000363.1:11568-12077 GCA_003220195.1 Candidatus Rokuibacteriota bacterium
GCTGGCATCGCGACTTCCGCCGCCTGGTCGCGCAGCTCTTCTCGGCGTTGACGGGCGGTGACGGCGGCGCGCTCGGCGGTCTGGTGCCGGATCCCGGGCTCCGGCGCATGCTGCCGCGCACGCTCCGCGCGGAGCCCGCGTGCGATGCCGCGGATGGCCCCGGCCCGGAGAACGTGTCGATCGCGGCCTCGGCGGCCGAGGGACCATGGCAGCTCACGTTCCATCGCGCCGGCACGCGGTGGCGACTCGTGCGCGCCGGTCCGGTGATCCAGTGATGAGACAGCCTGCCGATCCCGAGGCGCGCCCCGGCTCGGCCCCGGACGAATCGATCCGCTACGATTCCGCCGCAGCCGAAGCGAAGTGGTACGAGTTCTGGGAGAGTCGCGGCTTCTTCCAGGCCGACCCCGAGCGTCCCGGGCAGGCGTTCTCGATCGTCATGCCGCCGCCGAACGTCACCGGGTCCCTGCACTGGGGCCACGCGCTCGACAACACGCTCCAGGACATCCTGG
>QHRT01000359.1 GCA_003220195.1 Candidatus Rokuibacteriota bacterium
CAGCCATCGAGGAATCCTGCGTGGAGCACGTACATCGAGCAGAATCTCGCGAGCGGTCTCAAGCAGAGCTCGCGCGCGCGGATCGGCCGCCCGCTGCGCACCCACTCGTCCGCCGCCAGCGAGGTGTAGCGGTTGGTGCGCTCCAGGAAATCGGCGACGTCGCGGTAGCTCTCGTGCACGAGCGCGCCGTCGAGGCGCGTGACGGTTCCGGTCACCTCCACCGACTCGTGCACGTCCCGATCCACGAAGCGGCCGGCGCCGCGCCGGAACAGCCGGAGCTGCCAGTCCGGATAGAGGCGACCGTGACGGATGAAGCGCCCCCAGAAGATGTTCCGGCGGGCCACCGTGTAGCCATTCGGGCCGGCGTCCGACGCGAGCACCCGTCGGATCGACTCGCGCAGCTCGTCGCCGACTTCCTCGTCGGCATCGAGCGAGAGCACCCAGTCGCCGGTCGCGCGCTCGACGGCCCGGTTCTTCTGCCGCGCGAAGCCCTCCCACGGGTGGACGAAGACGTGATCCGTGAACTCGCGCGCGATCGTCGCGGTCTTGTCCGTCGACGCGGCGTCGACGACGACGATCTCGTCCGCCCAGGCGACGCTCTCCAGACACCGTCGAAGCCGTGCTTCCTCGTTCCACGTGATCACGGCGACGGTCAGGCGCGCCGTCACGCGAGCAACTCGCTGACGGCGCGGACCACCGGCGCGACTCCGATCGCTTCGAGCGTCCCGTCGGCGCTCTCGACGGTCCGATGCCCCTTGCCGTAGGGTCCATTGCGAACCGACGAAGTCGGACCGAACAGTCCGACGCACGCCACGCCGAGCGCCGCGGCCAGGTGCAGCGGGCCGCTGTCGGCAGACACCATCACGCTGGCGCGTCTCAGCAATGACATGAGTGCGTGGAGATCGGTCGCCGGCGCCAGCACGGTGCGGCCGCGGCGACCGGCGTCCACGATGGGCCGCGCCAGAGACTCCTCCCCCGGGCCCCAGACCACGAGCACGCGCGCCGCGTCGTCGGTCGCCAGGCGCGTGGCCAGCTCGGCGAATCGCTCCACGGGCCAGCGCTTTCGCGCACGGCTGGCGCCGGGATTGAGCACGACGAGCCGATCTCGCGGCTTGAGTCCGGAGGCGCCGAAGAACTCCTCGATCTCCTGCTCGGCGACCGGGTCGCACGGAAGATGAAACTCGACCGGAGCTTCTTCGGCGCGAGCGCCGAGCGGGGCCAGCAGCGCCAGGCATTGATCGACGACGTGCGCGGCGCTCGGCGGCGGCGCGACGTGCCGGTTCGTGAAGACGGCGTTGAGGGGCTCCTGGCAGAATCGCGCCGCGAACCCGATGCGGAGCGGCGCGCGCGTTGCGCACGTGAGCGCGCCGCTCTTGACGTTTCCCTGGAGGTCCAGCACCACGTCGAGGCGGGCGTCGCGAAGCCGCCGGCGTACGGCGCCGATCTCGCGCGCGACCCGCGTCAGGTCGCCGGCGCGGCGCGCTGTGCGCCAGGCGTGCATATCGACGACGACGAGATTGTCGAGCGCCGGATGGCCACGCAGGACCGGCGCCTGCCGCTGCTCCACCACCCACGTGATCCTGGCCGTCGGAACGAGCTGCCGCAACGCAGCGGCCACCGGCAGGGCGTGGACGACATCGCCGAGCGCCGACAGCTTCACGATCCCGACATTCACGATGCACCCGGAGGGCGCCCGACGAACCGCTCCGCGATCGCCTGGATCAAGTCCCGACTCGAATGACTTTTCGCATCCCCGGCGATCACGACCTCGGTGCCAATCGCCCGCGCGGTCGCCCGCTCCGGCACCGTGGCCTCCGTGTAGTCGGTACCTTTCGCATGCACGTCCGGCCTCAGTGCCTCGAGCAGCCGGTCGGCGGTGTCGTCGTCGAACACGACGACGTGGTCGACGTCACGCAGCGCGGCGAGCATCTCGAGCCGTTCCGCGGCAGGCACGAGCGGCCGTCCCGGACCCTTCAGTCGAGCGACGGCGGCGTCCCCGTTGATCGCCACGAACAGCACGTCCCCCCGCCGCCGAGCGTCGCGCAGATACCGGATGTGTCCGACGTGCAGGAGATCGAAGCAGCCGTTCGCGAGCACGATTCTCTTGCCCTCGCCGCGGAGCTTTGCGGCGAGCCGCGCCGCCTCGTCGACGGTCACCAGCGGAACGTCACGGCCCGGTCTCCCCGAGCGCCTGGCGCAGCTCGGCGGCGGAGACCGTGGCCGTCCCGCGCTTCATCACGACCACGCCGCCGGCGACGTTCGCCAGCGACGCCGCTTCGAACGGGGTCGCGCCACTCGCCAGCGCCGTCGTGAACGTGCTGATCACGGTATCGCCGGCGCCGGTCACGTCGGCGATCTCGTCCGTGCCGTGGATCGGGATGAAGCTCGTCTCGCCGTCGCGTTCGAGCACCGCCATCCCCTGACTGCCTCGCGTCACGAGCAGGATTCGACAGCCGAGACACTCGAGCACGCGGCGGCCGGCCTTTTCGAGCGCGCGCTCGTCGTCCACGACGTCGCCGGTCAACTGGGCCAGCTCCGCTTCGTTCGGCGTGGCGGCGGTGACGCCGGTGAAGCGCAGCAGATCGTACCGGCTGTCGACCGTGACGATGGCTCGCGACTTCCGGGCCAGGGCGCGCACGCTTTCCAGTACGCCGTTCGTGATGGTGCCGTAGCCGTAATCGGAAATGAGCACCGCGTCCGCCCGCGCGGCGAGGGCGGTGACACGCGCGATCAGCGCGTCGCCGGTCGAGGACAGCGGCTCTTCGAGCGGCTCCCGGTCGAGCCGCACGACCTGCTGGCGCGTCGCCTGGTAGCCGCCGGCCATGATGCGTGTCTTCACCGGCGTCTGGCGGCCGGCCTCGCGCACGATCCCGTCCGTCGTGATGCCCACGCGGTGGAACAGCGCCAGAACCTCGTCGCCTGCGGCATCCGCTCCGACGACGCCGATCGGAATGACACGCGCGCCAAGGGCGTGGACGTTGTGCGCGGCATTCGCGGCTCCCCCGAGAAGCACGTCGCGCTCGGTGAATCGCAAGATCAAGACCGGCGCCTCGCGGGAGATCCGCGCCGGTTTGCCGAAGAGGTACTCGTCGGCAATGAGATCACCGACCACGACGATCGTCGGGCCGCTCAGGCGATCGACGGCGTTCTCCAGGCCGCTCATCGCCGGTGTCACCGCGCCCTCGAGGTCAGCACCCAGTCGACGGCATCCAGCAAATCGCCGGCGACGTGGTCGGGCTCGACGGGAAAGCTCGCGCGGCGATATGCCCACTCCCCGAGGCCGTAGCCCGTCAAGACGAGCACGCTCTGCGCGCCCACGCGCGGGGCGACGGCGAGGTCGGATGCCTTGTCCCCGACGATCGTCGACGAGGCGAGGTCGAGACCGAGATCCGCGGCGGCCCGGAGCAAGAGGCCGGGCTTCGGCTTGCGGCAGTCACAGTCCACGCGCCAGGGAGGCTCGCCCTCGGTCGGATGATGAGCGCAGACGTACAGCCCGTCCAGATGGGCGCCGGCCGCCTTCAGCTGCATCACCAGCGTCGTGTTGACGGCGTCCAGCACATCCTCGCTGAAGTAGCCCCGGGCCACGCCGGCCTGGTTGGTGACGACCACCGCCGCGACGTGCGCCCGGTTGAGCCGGCGGATCGCTTCCGCCGAGCGCGGCAAGAGCCTGAGGCGGCTGGGATGGTTGACATACCCGACTTCGTCGGTGAGCGTTCCGTCGCGATCGATGAAGACTGCAGGCCGAGCGGCCACCGCGGGAAGTGTACTTGGGCGCCGAAGCTATCTCAACCAAAAATCAGGGCTTCCGCGCGACGCGTCGATAGATGTCCTCGAGCGTTTCGGCCTGCCGTCGAAA
>QHRT01000360.1 GCA_003220195.1 Candidatus Rokuibacteriota bacterium
ATGATGACGATCAATTATCTTCGCTTGCCTGCGCTGGCCCGCGTGGCTGCTGGCTTCGGTGCAAACCTCCGTGTCAACGTCTACCAGCCCTCGAGAACGAATCGCTTCACGCTGGCCTACCAGGAGTTCTGGGAAGGGTTTCGGCATCTGGCCGCTGCGACCCGCCTGATCGCCACCACCGAGCCAGTGCTGGCCGGTGTGCTCGGGCTGGAGAATTTCGCGGGCCCGGGCTGCGGCCGATCGACCGTCCGCGTCGCGCCCGACGGTCGAATCATGCCGTGCACGTACTGGCCGGGCAGCCGCCTCACGATCGCGGATCTCGAGCGCGCCGGCATGGAGATCGTGCAGGCAGATGAATTCGTGGAGGCCCGCCGCACGCCCGCGGCGTGCGCGGGCTGCCCATGCCGCGGCGGTTGTGCTGGTCGCCGCGCGCTCATCGGGCACGCGGAGGCGGCCGACCCCTATTGCCCATTCGCGCGGGGTGAACGGATCGTCCTCGACTGGGAGCGCGGCGCCCGGCAGGACCTTCCGAAAGTGGGCAGCGCCTGCACGACGGTGGTCTCGGGGCTCTGATCGTGGCGCAGCCATCACGGCCGGCGGTCGTCGGGACATTGCCGCGCTCGTTGTATTTGGAATCGACCAACCGGTGCGACTCGAAATGCCAGACGTGTATCCGCACGTTCGAGACACTGGAGCAACCGGCCGACCTCACGCTCGAGCGCGTCCGGTCTATCGTCGAACAATTCCCAACTCTCGATCGCGTCGTGCTGCACGGCATCGGCGAACCGTTGCTCAATCCCGAAATCTTCGACATCGTCGCGTACCTCAAGACGCGGGTTGCCACCGTGCTCTTCAATTCCGACGCCATCGGGCTGACGCGCCCGCGCGCCGTCCGGCTCGTCGAGAGCGGGCTCGACGAATACCGCGTGTCGATGGACGCGGCGACCGCGTCGACCTTCCGAAAGCTGCGCGGCGTCGATTGCTTCGAGCGCGTGACGACCAACGTCGCGCGTCTCGTCGCGCTCCAGCGCGAGCTGGGCCAGACGACCCCGCGGGTGTCCCTGTGGTTCACAGTGTCGCGAGCGAACGTCGAGGAGCTCCCCGCCTTCGTGCAGCTCGCCGCCGATCTCGCCGTGGCCGAGGTGTACGTCCAGCGTCTGGTCTTCAACGGGCTGGGGCTCGCCACCGACGCCAATGCGCTGCACGGCAGGCTTCGAGCGCGCGAGCAGGCGCTGCTCGCCGAGGCGGAGGCCCTCGCGTCGTCGAAAGGGATCGCCATGCGGGCGTCGGGGCTGACGACGCCACTCGCCAGCTTGCACGGGAGCGACGGCGATGCGCGCCACTGGGCGGGCTGCCAGCGTCCGTGGACGCTCGCCTACGTCACCGCGAACGGCAACGTCCTTCCGTGCTGCATCTCACCGTGGGTCGCGCGGGACTATCGCGGGCTCATCCTGGGCAACGCGTTCACCGACCGCTTCGAAGACATCTGGGATGGCGAGCGCTATCAGCGATTCCGCACCGAGTTCGAGAGCGACACGCCTCCCGACCCGTGCCGAGGCTGCGGGCGGCTCTGGAGTATCTGAACCGTGTCGTCGGCGTCGAGCATGGTCGCGATCGCGATCATGGCCAAGGCTCCCCGGCCGGGAACAGTGAAGACCCGCCTTTGTCCCCCGTTGCTTGCGGCGGAGGCCGCTGACCTCTACCGGTGCTTTCTGGTCGACAAGATCGCCGCGGTGGGCACACTGGCGGGCGCGCAGCCGGTGATCGCCTACACCCCGGACGACGCGCGCGCCGAGTTCGATGGCCTCGCACCTGGCTTCTCTCTGGTCGCGCAGCAGGGCCCCGATCTCGGCGCGAGACTGCACTCGACGCTCGAAGGGCTGCTGGCTGCCGGCCATGCCGGTGCCATCGCCATCGACAGCGACACGCCAACCTTGCCCGGCGCCTTTCTGCAGGAAGCGGTGCACTGCCTGAGCCGACCCGGGCCTGACGTCGTGCTCGGACCAACGGAGGATGGCGGGTATTACCTGATCGGTGTGCGTCGCGCGCATCGCGAACTCTTCGACGGCGTGCCGTGGAGCACGTCGGACGTGCTCGACATCACGCTGCGGCGCGCCGCTGATGCCGGCTTGCGGACCGCCTGCCTGCCGTCGTGGTTCGACGTCGATACGCCCGACGACCTGGAGCGGTTGCGGATGGTGCTTGACGCTGGCCATGACACACCGGCGTGCCAGACGCGTCGGCTCCTGGCGAGCTGGCGACGGTGACTCGCAAGAGCGAAACGCCGTGGCGGACGCTGTCGTCGAAGCCTGTCTACGCGAACAGATGGATCTCCGTGCGCGAGGACCTGGTTGGTCTGCCCGACGGGCGTACCACCGTGTACGGTGTGGTGTCTTGTGGTCACTGCGTCGGCGTGTTGCCGTTCGTCGATTCCGACACGGTGTTGCTCGTCCGGCAGTACCGCTACGTGGCTGGACGTCCGACCTGGGAGATGCCGACCGGCGGCGTGCATCCCGGTGAGACGCTCGAGCAAGCGGCGCAGCGGGAGCTCGCGGAGGAGACCGGCCATCGGGCTCAGCACCTCGCGCACGTCAGTACGTATCACACGAGCAAGAGCGTGGTTGACGAGACGGCGCACCTGTTCCTGGCTGACGGCCTTCAACGGAGCGATACAGCCCCCGACGAAACGGAGTTCATCGACGTCAGCGCGTTCCCGTTCGACACGGTGCTGCGGATGGTGCTGGAGGGCGAGATTGTCGACAGCATGACGATCGTCGCGGTGCTGCTGGCCGCGCGGCGGCGAGACAACGGGCGTGGATAGTCGCGCCGCTGACGGTGATCGGAACCCACCGAGGGTCGACGTGGCATCCGGACGTCACGTGAGGTGGATCGGACCGGCTCGCGTCGTCGTGGCAGCGTGCCTGGCAGCGGTGTATGCGGTCGGCGCTCTCGCCGACGAAAACTCGCGCTTCCCGCCCGCGGGTCGTCCGGTCGCGCCGACGATCTCGTCAGCGTATTCAACCGAGGCTGCACGCGACCAGCACGGCGAGGCGGAGGGAGTCATGAACCGCCTCGGCGTCGTGCCCGGGAGGCGGGTCGCCGACATCGGCGCGGGCGATGGCTACTACACGGTGAGGCTGGCGCGGCGCCTGGGCGCCGGCGCAGCGATCTACGCCGAGGACGTGAGTCAGGAGTACCTCGATCGCCTGGCGGCTCGGCTCACACGCGAGGGCGTCGCGGGAGTGACCCTCGTGCACGGCACGCCGTCCGACCCGCGACTTCCGAAGCAATCGGTCGAGCTTGCCGTCATGTCGCACGTGTATCACGAGATCGAGCAGCCCTACGAGTTCCTCTACCGGCTTCACGCCGCGCTGGCGCC
>QHRT01000378.1 GCA_003220195.1 Candidatus Rokuibacteriota bacterium
CCGTACGACACGGTCATGCAGGCGATCGCGAAGAAGATCTCGAACGGCCAGCTGGTCGCCGAGTACATCGTCGCGGAAGGCGAGCACAGCCAGTTCGAGATCGTGAAGCACGCGTCGACCGTCGGTGCCCGCGTCTTCTGCGGATCGTCCGGCGTCGGCTGGGCGTACGCGATGGAGTGCCTGGTCGTGACGCCGCCGCTCCGCGTGCCGATGCTGGCGCTCGTCGGCAACCGGGCGCTCGACGATCCCGGCGCCTTCGGCGTCGAGCACAACGACGCGCTGTTCGTCCGCGATCTCGGCTGGATGCTCTGCTGGATCGACTCGTCGCAGGAGGCGCTCGACACGACGCTGATCGCGTACCGGGTCGCCGAAGACCGGCGGGTCTTCCTGCCCCTCGCGATCTCGGCCGACGGCGCGTTCCTCACGCACTCGCAGGCCTTGACGCTGGTGCCGCCGAAGGAAAAGGTCGACCGCTTCCTGCCGCGCTACGACCGCGGCGACCTGCTGCTGCATCCCGACAACCCGATCACCGTCGCGCCCCAGGCGAACGAGGACTGGGTCATCGAGATCCGGCGGCAGAACAAGGAGGCGATGGAGCGCGCAGTGACGGTCATCGAGGAAGCGTAGGCCGAGTTCCGGCAGATCTTCGGTCGTGGGCCGGAGAACCCCTGGTTCGAGGAGTACATGACCGACGACGCCGACGTGATCCTGATCGGCATGGGCACGATCTCGCTGCCCATCAAGGTCGCGATCCGGAGCATGCGGCAGCAAGGGAAGAAGGTCGGTCTCGTGCGGCTCCGCTGGTTCCGGCCCTTCCCGACCGAACGACTCGTCGCGGCGCTGTCGAAGATGAAGGCCATCGGCGTGATCGACCGTGACTACTCGTTCGGCTCGCCGTTCGGGTCGGGCGTGGTGGCCAACGAGATCCGCGCGGCGATGTACAACGCCGATCGGCGGCCGCCGCTCCTGTCCTTCATTTGCGGCCTCGGCGGTCGCGAGGTGACGCTGGAGGATGTCCACAAGGCGACGGAGCTTTGTTACACTGCGGCCAGTTCTGGCAAATCCGATACGAAGACGCACTGGCTCGGCGTCCGAGAATAGGGAGACGGCGAAATGGCTGAGACGACGACGTTCACGAACGCCACGCAGGTGCTGGAGCCGTTCCGCGGCGTCAAGCGCGTCACGATCGAGGAGTACTTCACCTCGGGTCACCGCACCTGTCAGGGCTGCGAGTCCGCGCTCGTGATGAAGCTCATGGTGAAGGCCGCCGGACCGCGCACGATCGTGCTCGGCTCGACCGGCTGCATGTACGTGGCGAACACGACCTACTACACCACGCCGTGGGTGGTGCCGTGGATGCACACGCAGCTCGGCTCGTCCGGCTCCGCCGCGCTCGGCACCGCGGCCGGCCTCAAGGCGCTCATGCGCAAGGGCAAGATGAAATCGGAGCCGATCAACGTCATCGCGTTCTGTGGCGACGGCGGCGGCGCCGACATGGGCCTGGGCGCGATCTCCGCGACGCTGACCCACAAGGAATACAATTCCCTCATCCTGCTCTACGACAACGAGTCGTACGCGAACACGGACATCCAGCTGTCGGGGTCGACGCCGTATGGTGCGCACACGACCTTTAGCCCGCCGGGCAAGGCCATCCGCATCATTCACACCCGATGGAAGAAGAACACGGCTGGCATGCTGGCTGCGGGTCACCCCGAGTGCAGATACGTCGCGACGGTATGCGCCTCCTACGCCGTGGACATGATGAACAAGGTCCGGCGCGCCCTGACGATCGGCGGCCCGACCTTCATCCACTCCCTCGACCCGTGCCCGAAGGGCTGGGATTACGATCCGATGCTCTCGCACGAACTCGGCGAGTTGGCGATCGAGACCGGCCTCTTCCCGCTCTACGAGGTCGAGGACGGGCAGGTGAAGTACTACGGCAAGACGAAGGCGATCATCGACGGCCGCAAGCGGAAGCCGGTGCGGGAGTACTTGCTGAAGCAGGGACGGTTCGCGCACTTCACCGAGGAGGACCTCGGGTACTTCCAGGCGAAGGTCGACGAGATGTGGGAGAAGTGGGAAATTCCCGCGGTCGTCCCGTTCCGGCGACTCGACAAGACGCAGGCAGCGCTCGGAGCGAACGCGTAATTCCAGGGCCGCTTCCAGAGTGCTCGGCGGGGCCAGGCGTCAGCGGCGTCTGGCCCCGTCGTTTTTTGGACTCTCGAGGTGACACCCTGACGTGAACGCGGAGGATCGTGCCATGAGGCGGGATCGTTCGGTGATCGTGCTGGCCACGCTGATCGCGGTCGTCGTCGTCGTCCCCTTCGCGGCCGCGGCCTGGGAACCGGCGAAACCCATCGAGCTCGTCGTGCCCGCCGGCACTGGCGGGGGCGCCGACCAGATGGCGCGGCTCGTTTCCGGCCTCGCGGAGAAGCACAAGCTTTCGCCGCGGCCGCTCCTGGTCGTGAACAAGTCGGGCGGCGCCGGCGCCGAGGGGTTCCTGTACGTCAAGGGCAAGAAGGGCGACGCCTACACGCTCGTCATCACGCTCTCGAACCTCTTCACCACGCCCCTGCATACGGGGATTCCGTTCAGCTGGAAGGACCTGACGCCGGTGGCGAGGCTGGCGCTCGACCAGTTCATCCTGTGGGTGAACGCCGAGACGCCGTACAAGACCGCGAAGGAGTACCTCGCGGCGGTGAAGGAACGATCGACCGGCGACAACCGGATGAAGATGGGCGGCACCGGCTCCGCGCAAGAAGACCAGATCATCACGATCCAGCTCGAGCAGGCGCTCGGGGTCAAGTTCACTTACGTCCCGTTCAAGGGCGGCGGTGAGGTGTGCGTGAACCTGGTGGGCAAGCACGTGGACTCGACGGTGAACAACCCGATCGAGTGCGTCAGCCACTGGAAGGCCGGGCGCGTGCGCCCGCTGGCGGTCTTCGACACCGCGCGGATTCCCGAGCCGGAGTGGAAGGAAATTCCGACGGTCAAGGAAGCGCTCGGCGTCGACCTGAGCTACCTGATGCTGCGCGGCATCTTCGGCGCGCCGGACATGCCGAAAGAGGCGGTCGAGTGGTATACGGGCTTCTTCAAGAAGCTCTACGACACGCCCGACTTCAAGAAGTACCTCTCCGAGGGCGCATTGAAGCCCGCGTTCGCCACCGGCGCCGAGTACGTGAAGTGGGTCGAGGACGCGGAGAAGCTCCATCGCGATCTGATGGTCAGGGGCGGATTGCTCAAGAAGTAATCGATGAAGACCGCCGAGCTCGTCACCGTCGTCGTGCTCCTCATCGTCGGCGGCATCGTCGTGTACGACTCGGCGAGCATCGGGATCGGCTGGGGGACGGACGGGCCACGGAGCGGGTTCTTTCCGTTCTGGCTCGGCGTCGCGCTGATCGCCGCGTCGGTGGCCATCGGCATCCAGACGCTGCGCCGCGCGACGTCGACGATCTTCGTCACGCGGGCGCAGCTCGTTCCCGTCCTGCAAGTGCTCGGGCCCGCGACGGCGCTCGTCGTGCTGACGCAGGTGATCGGCCTCTACGTGTCCTCGGCGCTCTACCTCGCGGTCTACATGCGCTGGATCGGGCGCCACCGCTGGCTCGCGATCGCGGCCATCAGCATCGGGATTCCGCTCCTGACGTTCCTGATCTTCGAGAAGTGGTTCCTCGTCCCGATGCCGAAGGGCCCGCTCGAAGGCTGGCTCGGCTACTGATGGGCTTCGAGAACCTCCTGCTCGGCTTCTCGATCGCGATCACCCCGT
>QHRT01000065.1:0-1619 GCA_003220195.1 Candidatus Rokuibacteriota bacterium
TATGAACCAGTCCGCGTGTGGGTCCAGGCCTCGATTGACCGCTACTTCTTCCGAGAGCCGTACAGCTACCAAAACACCATCCGTAAATTGAGCCGGGAGATGTCAGCGATCTTGGATCTGCAGTCTCTGCTAACGCATCTCAGTGCGGCGATCGGTCAAACAGTCAACTGCGAAACCGTTGACGCCTACGCCAAAGACTTTGCGAGCCCCCTTTACCGCCGTCTAGCCAGTTGGCGCTCTGTCCCGGACGAGGCTTCAGATGCGCCGGTTTTCGATGAGACCTCAGCGATCGTTCTAGCGATGGCTGAACAGCGTCGCTATCTCCTTCGCGACGAAATACTCGGCGAAGAGGCGCGCGATGCCCGGAAAGAGCTTCGTGAAGTCTCGGCGGATTTCGCTGTACCCCTGTTTCAGGACGAACGGCTCGCGGGCTTCTTCCTCCTCGGCCCGAAGCGCTCAACCGACCCTTACTTCGCAGAGGACATCGATCTTCTGACGACTCTCGCGAGCCAGGCGGCGATCGCTGCTCGCAATGCCGAACTATATGCCCAGTTCGTCGCATCCGAAAGGGATAAGCGGCGGATCGAACGCTTGGCATCAGTAGGCGCCCTCGCGGCCGGCATCGCGCATGAAATCAAGAATCCGCTCGTGGCCATCAAAGCGTTCGCCGAACTCTTGCCCGAGAGGTTCCATGACGAAGAGTTCAGAGGCGAATTCGCCGACATTGCGAAGCAGGAGATTGAGCGTATCGACGAACTGGTTAAGCGCTTATCGGGGCTTGCTGGCCCACGTGAGCCAGCATTTACGACGATCGACGTGCGCGACTGTGTCGAAGAGACGCTCGCGGTCGTTCGGGCCCAACTACAACAAGCACATGTCAGCGTCAAAACGCAATACTCAATCGAGTCGCGTCTGGTAGCAGGAGACAGATCACAATTGAAGCAGCTATTTCTTAACTTGTTCATGAACGCCATTGAAGCCATGCCAGACGGTGGCGAGCTTTTCATCAAGATCGAAAACCAGCTTCGTCCATCAGGCCGCATGATTATTGTAGATATAATGGACACTGGTAAGGGTGTCGCCGAGTCTATGCTTATGTCTATCTTTGATCCATTTGTCACGACGAAGTTAAGCGGCTCGGGCCTCGGCCTATCAATTTGTCGTGGAATCGCGGATGCGCACCGAGCGAGTATCCAAGCTAAGACCAATGGTTCAGAACCTGGACTCACAGTGACCTTAGAATTTCCTGCAAGTTCTCGAGCAACGTCGCTGTTGAGAGAGTAGCCCTCTTTGGCATTCAGGACACTCGTTGTGCCGACAGCGTTGCTCGCATCAACCAACCGTGGTTCAACTTGTTGAGCTCGGGTCGAGAAGTCCAAGGACTCTAATCAATGACGATACGTTCTTCCCCAATGCTAATAGGCTTTCTACTGGTCGCATTTTCTCTGTTCGTCTGGCGTTCTCGGCCTCACAGCCGGATAAACCAAAGTTTCGGCATGTTCACACTCGCATGTGCCGGCTGGAGCATTGGCATTGGCGGTGTCTACACTGGTTATTATTCAGGGTTTTGGATCAAGTTTGCTTTTGCAAGTGCTTGTCTCTCGCCGGGAGCATTCTTG
>QHRT01000065.1:1628-18207 GCA_003220195.1 Candidatus Rokuibacteriota bacterium
ATTCTTGGCGTTAGCGCAGGTATATCTCAGCCATGTTGGGGTCAAGTCGCGGATACCCATTAAGGTAGTCACGATAGCTGGGCTGGTTTTAGCGGGTGCGTCTTTAGGAACTAGGCTCGTGGTTTACGACGGAGTCATGATTGGACACGAGTTCTCTCGAAGAACGGGGCCCCTATACGAGGTATTCGCTTTATACTTTCTCTCGTCTTGGGGTCTTGCAATCTGGACGTTTGCCAGTAAGTGGAGATTGAGTCGAGGTCACGAGCGAACTCAGCTTACATATCTTGGAATTGGCGTCGTGTTCTTTTGCTGCTTTGCCGCAATTACTAATCTGATCATCCCGCTTATCACTGGACGTTCAACATATAGCTGGATGGGTCCATATTTCACGTTAGGCATGGTCGGCCTTGTAGGTCACGCGATCATTCGTCATCGGCTAATGGACCTCCGTGTCGTGGTCCATCGAAGCCTGACTATAGGTGTGGCGGTGCTGCTGTCGCTGCTCCCGGTCGTGGCTTTGATGACCGCCATCTGGCCCCGCCTCCTCACCCACCTCAACCCCTACGAGATCCTCGGCCTGCTCGCCGCCGTCGGCGTCGTCGCCCTCCTCGTCCCGGTCACCCGCGATGTCGCCGAACGCCTGCTCGACCGGTACGTGTACCGGAAGCAGGCGAACTACCAGCGCACCGTGCGGCAGGCGAGCCGCATGCTCACCAGCCTGCTGGAACTGCAGCCACTGCTGCAGTTCGTCGGTCACACACTGACATCCACGACCGAAGCGGAAGGCCTCGCCATCTACGTGAAGGACCGCCACGGGTTCCGTAGCGCGATCGAGCCAACGCGGCGTCCCGAGGCGTCGTTCGGCATCCCCGAGCGGCTACCTGACGAGGTCTTCGATGCCATCGCCCGGCAGCGCGACGCGCTCGTTTCGGATGAGATCGCCAGGGAACGTTCCACGGAGGGCACCCAGCAGCTCCACGAGACCCTGGTCACGCTCAACTGGGCGCTCGTGCTGCCCATCGTCTTCGACGACGCCGTCATCGGCGCGATTGCGCTCGGCGCCAAGCGCTCGGGCGACCCGTACTACCCGCAAGATCTGGATCTCTTGATGACGCTCGCCAACCAGGCAGGCACCGCCGTCAAGAACGCGCAGCTCTATGCCCAGGTCGTGCTCGCGAACGAATACCTGAACAACATCGTCGCCACGATCAACAGCGGCGTGATCGCGATCGATCCGACCGGCGAGGTGACGATGTTCAACCCGGCGGCGGAACAGCTCACGGGCCTGCCGGCGGAGCGAGCGCGCACCCACGGCGCCGCGCTCCTGCCCGAAGCGATTGGCGGCCCGCTCGTGGGGACCATCCAGACCGGCACCGCCCGGACGCTGCCCGAGGTCGAGCTGTCCGACGGCACGACGACGCGGCCCGTGCTGTGCGCGATGGAGCCGCTCCGCGATCCGGCCGGGCGCATCCTCGGCGCCGTGGCGGTCTTCAGCGATCTGACCCCGCTGCGCGAGCTCGAGGCCGGACGCCAGCGCGCCGAGCGCGCCGCCTACCTCGAGAAGATCGCGTCCGGGATCGCTCACGAGGTCAAGAACCCGCTCGTCGCGATCAAGACGTTCGTCCAGTTGATCGAGCGCCGGCGCGACGACGAGCGCTTCGTGCGCGACTTCAGCCGGGTCGTCACGCGCGAGATGGAGCGGATCGAACGGATGGTGAACCGGCTGCGCTCGCTGTCGCGTCCGGAAGACCGCCCGCTCTATCTCGTCGACCTGCGGCGGGCGATCGGCAACGCGGTCGAGTCGCTCCAGGCGTCGTTCGAGGACAAACGGCTCGCGGTGGACGTCGCCCTCGGCGACGCCGAGGTGCAGATCCTCGGCGATCACGGCGAGCTCGAGCAGCTCTTCCTGAACCTCCTGATCAACGCGCAGGAGGCCACACCGGCCGAAGGCCGCGTCGCCATCCGGCTGACGTCCTCGGTCGATCACGCCCTCGTGGAGATCGAGGACAGCGGCCCCGGCATTCCGGCCGAGCTGCTGGAGCGCGTGTTCGACCCGTTCTTCAGCACCAAGCAGCGCGGCTCGGGGCTTGGCCTGAACATCTGTGCCGGGATCGCGGCCGCGCACGGCACCCGGCTCCGGGCTAGCAATGCCGCGACCGGCGGCGCGTGCTTCATTGTTGACTTTCCGCTCGCCACGAGCGTTCATGCGGTAAGGACATGACCGCTGTCCTCGTGATCGCGCGGGATGAATCCCGGCGCGCGCAGCTCCGGCGTGCCCTGCCGGGCGTGACGCTGTTCGCCGCGGCCGGCGACGCCGAGGCCCTCGATCTCCTGCGATTCGTCGAGGTCGACCTCGTGGTTCGCGACAGCGCCACGCGCGGCTATGCCGAGTTCCGGGCCGCGCTGCGTCGACTGGTTCCCCACGCCCGAATGCTGGCGCTCGGCTCCGCCGATCCCGACCTCGACGCCGATGCCGTGCTGGCGGCGGACGCGAGCCCGCACGAGTTCGAAGCCGCGGTGCATCGTGCGGTCGAGGGGTCGCGGCTGGATCGTGAGGTCGCGGCGCTTCGCGCGCGCGTGGACGCTGCGTCGGCGTCAGCGGGGTCCGGAGCCCTCGCCACGGCGGCCGACCCCTCGTGGGACAGCGCGGCGCTCGCGCCGCGCGCCCTCGACGTGTTCCTGGACGCCATCGCCGAGCTCCTGCGGCCGAGCCGCATGGCGCTGCTCCTGCCGGATGAGCCGGGTGGTGGCGGCGTCTTCCGCATCAGGGTGCATCGATCTCTCAGCCGTCCCATCGTCGATGCCGTTCAGCTCCACCCGAACGCGGGCCTGCTGCAGTGGTTCCGGCGTCACGGACGACCGGCCCGGCTGGGCGAGCTCGAGCCCGACGTCGCGCGGACGCTCGCGCTTCTGCAAGCCGTCGTCGCCGTGCCGCTCACCGCCAGTGGCGAGCTGGTCGGCGTCTTGACGCTCGGTCCCCCGGTCGTACGGGCGGAGTACGGCGCCCGCGAGATCGAGACGCTGTTCGACCTGGCCACGCATCTCGCCGCCGCCATGCGGAACATCACGCTGCACCAGCAGCTCGGCGCCGAGAAGGATTTCAGCGAGCGCATCCTGGCGCACATGTCGAACGGCGTGGTGACGCTCGGACGCGACGAGCGCATCGGCATGATGAACGGCCGTGCCGCAGAGATCCTCGGGATGTCCGCCCCGGAGACGGTAGGGCGTGACCTCCGGATGCTTCCGTCCCCGCTCGGGGACATGCTCTACGAAACGATGACCTCGGGGCGCTCGCGTCCGCGCACCGAGCTCCAGCTGGCGCTGGGCGGACGATGGCTCGAGGTGTCGACCTATCCCATCATGGGTGACGGAGCCGGCCCGCTCGGCGCGGCGCTGGTGTTCGAGGATCTGACGGCGCAGAAGGCCCTCGCCGCCGAAAAGCGCCAGGCGGACCAGCTCCAGCTCCTCACGCGCGTCGTCGCGCGCATCGCCGACGAGGTCAAGAACCCGCTGGTCTCGATCCACACGTTCGTCGAGCTCATCGACGAGCGGTTCGAGGATCAGGACTTCCGCAAGGAGTTCGGCACGGTGGTCCGCCGGGACATCCGTCGTGTCGTGCATGTCTTCGAAAAACTTGTCGGGCTGGTGAGTGATCGTGAGCTACACTACGCAGTCGTGGACGTTGCTGAGGTCATCGAGGATGTCGCGGCGACGCTTCATGTCGGCGACAACGGAGATGGTCCAGTCCTCAACGTCGATGTGCAACAGGACACGGCGCCGCACTGCGTGAACGTCGATACCCCCGAGCTCAGGAAAGCGCTCACCTACCTCGTCGGCTACCTCGCCCATAACTCCGAACCCAAGCCCTGTCGCGTCTCCATTGGCGTCGCGCGCGGCGGCGAAGGCGAGAGCGCCTCGACGGTTCGGGTGCTGATCGGCTCGCCCACGGCGAAGGTGCCCGCGCCGACGCTGGAGCGGCTGTTCGACCCGGTGCACATGGTGCAGGAGAGCCTGATCGACGTGGGACCGGCGGTGAGTCAGCGGATCATCGAGGCGCAGGGTGGACGGCTGCGCGTGCGACAGACGCGCCACGACTTCAGCTTTCTCGTCACGCTGCCGGCGGCCGGATGAGCGTCACGGCCACCGCGACGCCAAAGTCACGCATCCTGGTCGTCGACGACGAGGTCGGTCCCCGCGAATCGCTCCGCATGCTGCTCAACCGCACGTACCAGATCAAGACCGCCGAGACCGGTCGCGTGGCGCTCGAAGAGATTCCGAAGTTCCAGCCCGACCTGGTGATCTGCGACATCAAGATGGCCGAGATGGACGGGCTCGAGGTGCTGCGCCGGGTCAAGGAGCTCGATCCGACGATCGAAGTCGTGATGATCACGGCGTATGCGTCGCTGGACACGGTGAAGTCCGCGCTCACCCACGGGGCGTTCGAGTACCTGATCAAGCCCTTCGCCCGGCAGGACCTGGAGGACGTCGTCGGTCGCGCCCTCCGCCGCCGTCAGACCGACCTCGGCCGGAAGGACGAAGTGGCGATGCTGGTCGACGAGATGCGCGCGCTCTCGACGAAGACGCGCGAGCTCGAAGAGGCCGCGCGGCGCGAGGCGGCGGAGCAATCGCTCCGGCTGACGCAGCTTGCGATCCTCCGGGCCATTTCCCGCCGCATCGTCACCGAGCTCGACCGCGACGCGCTGATCGGCGCGATCACCGCGCTGCTCGAGCATGCCCTCCAGTACGACCACGTCGCCATCGTGACCGGCGAAGCGCCGCCGGCGGAGGCGCCGTCGGTCCTCGCGTGTCCCATCCGCGACGCCGAGGGCACGCTGGGCGCGCTGGTCGTCGACAACCGGGCCTCACAGCGCACGATCGATCCGCCCGAGCGCGAGCTGCTCGAGATGCTGGCGGAGTACCTGGCGATCGCGCTCCGCAACGCCCGGCTGTACGGGGAGATCGCGGAAACCAAGCGCTCGCTCGAGCAGCTGATCGCCTTCGCCGGCGACGCGATCGTCACCGTCGACGCCGCTGATCGCATCGCGGGCTGGAACCCCGCCGCCGAGCGGATCTTCGGGCCGGCGCCGAGCGAGGCGATGGGCCGGCCGATCACCGAGCTGCTGCTCGCCGCCGAGTATGAGAGCGCCAGGAGCAAGCTGGTCGACGGCTCGCCGATGCACGTGTTCGAAACGCGGGCCGCGGGTGACCGCACGCCCCCGGTGGCGCTCGCCGTCACGCTCTCCGCCCTGCCCACGCGCGCCGGCCAACTCCACGGCCTGATCGCGATCGTGAGGGACGTCACGCTCCAGCGCGAGATCGAGACGCAACTGCAGCAGTCCGAGAAGCTCACGGCGCTCGGCCAGCTCGCCGGCGGGATCGCGCACGACTTCAACAACCTGCTCCAGGCCATCCTCGGCTATGCGCAGCTCATGAAGGCCCACGCCACCAATCTCGACCTGGTCCGACGCTCGCTGGACGTCGTGGAGTCGGCGGCGCTGGATGGCTCGGAGACGGTGCGGCGCATTCAGCAGTTCGCCCGCCTGCGGCCGGACGAGCCGTTCATGCTGGTCGATCTGCGGCAGATCGCCGAGGACGCGGTCGCCATCACGAAGCCGCGGCGCGAGGAACGGTCGGTGCGCGAGAACCATCCGATGAGAGTGTCGCTTGGCCTCGACGCCGTCGCGCCGATCAACGGCCGACCCGCCGCGCTCACGGAGATGCTGACGAACCTCGTTCTGAACGCGGTCGATGCGATGCCGACGGGCGGTGAGCTCTCGATCGCGACGACGAACGGCCCGGGCGATACCGTCGCTCTGACCGTGAGCGACACCGGGGTCGGCATGTCGGACGAGATCCGGCGCCGCATCTTCGAGCCGTTCTTCTCCACCAAGGGCGAGGCGGGCTCGGGGCTCGGGCTCTCGATGGCGTACTCGATCGTCAAACGGCACGGCGGCGACATCCGCGTCGACAGCGAGCCCGGCCGCGGCACGACGTTCACGATCGTCTTTCCCGTGGCGGCCGAGCCGCGACCCGCGACCCGGGCGTCGGCCGCGCCTCCGGAGCGCCGGCACGCGCGGGTCCTGGTCGTCGACGACGACCCTCAGGTTCTGTCGGCGCTCGGAGATTTCCTGAGAAACGGGGGCCACACGGTGTATCCCGCCACCGGCGGCGCCGCCGGACTCCTGAGCTTCTCGACCAACGCCGTCGACATCGTCCTGAGCAACGTCGGGATGGCCGGGATGAACGGCTGGCAGTTCGTGCAGCGCATCCGCGAGAAAGACGCGGACGTGCCGGTCTTGTTCATCACGGGCTGGGGCCTGCGGGAGGAAGATTACGGGCGGCTCGCGGCGCTCAACGTCCAGGGGTGCCTGTTCAAGCCCGTCGGCCCCGACGACCTCGACAGCGCCATCCAGAACGCGCTCAGAGTGACGGCCGCGCGCGCGGCTGGCTGATCCGCTAGGCCTTCTTCATCGGGCGGCCGCAACAGACTTTCTGAGCCATCGCGACCTTTCCGCACTTCGCGCAGCGATATCCCGCCATCGTCAGTCCACCCTCTCGATGATCGTGGCAATGCCCTGGCCGAAGCCGATGCACATCGTCTGAAGCCCGAAGCGACCGCCGCGGTGCTCGAGCTCATGCAGCAGCGACGTCATGAGGCGCGCGCCGCTCGCCCCGAGCGGATGCCCGAGCGCGATCGCGCCGCCGTTCACGTTGACGCGCTCCATGTCGGGGTGGAGCTCGCGCTCCCACGCCAGCACCACGGACGCGAACGCCTCGTTGATCTCGATCACGTCCATCTGGGAGAGGCGGAGGCCGGCCTTCGCGAGCACTCGCTCCGTGGCCGGGATCGGGCCCGTCAACATGATCGTCGGATCGACGCCCGCCAGCGCGGTCGCCACGACGCGGGCGCGGGGCCGGATGCCGAGCGCGGTCGCGCGCGTCGCCGACATTAGCATCAGCGCCGCGGCGCCGTCCGAGATCTGCGAGGAGTTCGCCGCGGTCACGACGCCGTCCGGCTTGAACGACGGCGGGAGCGAGGCCATCTTCTCGCGGTTCACCGGCACGCGAACGCCCTCGTCGGTGTCGAACACCGTACCGTCCGGCAGCGTGATCGGCACGATCTCGCGGGCGAAGTGCCTGGCCGCGATCGCGGCTCCGGCCCGCTCGTGGCTCCGGGCGGCGAGCTCGTCGAGCTCTTCGCGCTTCAGGCCCCACCGTTCGGCGATCATTTCGGCCGAGAGACCCTGCGGCACCAGTTCATAGCGCTGTTGAAGTTTCGGCGAGAAGGGGCCCTCGCCCGGCCCCATCGCGTTCGAGCCCATCGGCACGCGCGTCATGTGCTCGACGCCGCCCGCGATCACGACGTCGTACTGTCCCGCCATCACGCCCATCGCCGCGAAGTTCACGGCCTGTTGACCGGACCCGCACATCCGGTCGAGCGTCGTCCCGCACACGTCGACCGGCAGGCCGGCGATGAGCGCGGCGTTGCGCGCGATGTTCATGCCCTGCTCGCCGAGCTGGTCGACGCAGCCGAGAATCACGTCCTCGACCAGCGCGGGATCGATGCCGACGCGCCGCACCAGTTCGCCGAGAACGGTCGCGGCGAGATCGTCCGGACGGACGCCGGACAGCGTGCCGTTCTTCTTTCCGACGGCGGTCCGGGCGGCTCCGACGATCACGGCCTCGTGCATGATGTCTCCCTGTCTCCCTTCTGCACGCTCACACCGCGCGCTTGACCTGGTCCGCCAGCTTGCAGAACGCGCAGAGCGTACCCGTCGTCACCTGCCCGCAGCGCGCGCACTCGTTCAATGGCAGCGCCTCGGTGCGCTCGAACGCGGGCCGCGCCCGGTCCAGGAACCCGAACAGGAAGTTGTGCTTCGCCCCTGGCGAGGCGTCTTCCATGCGGTTCAGGATCTCTTTGTGCGCGATGGACGTCGCGCCCTTCGCAAACGGGCACTCCTCGACGATGTAGTCGATCTTCCGGAGAAACGCGTAGGCCGCCGTCTCGCGCTCGGAGAGGCGATAGAGCGGCTTCACGCGCCGTACGAGCTTCGGGTGTGTCGACGGGAGCGCCGGCGACTGTCGCGGCAGCGCGTCGGTCTGCCAGTGCATGACCGAGCCGAACAAGGTCGCGGCCTCGTCGTCCAGGTTGTGCCCGGTGGCGACGACCGAGAAGCCGTGTTCGAGCGCGACGCGATTCGTCAGGTAGCGCTTCGAGAGCCCGCACCCGGAGCACGGCGGACGGCGGGTCACGGCTTTGATCACCGGCACCGGTGCGCCGACCTCTTCCGCGACCGTGCTGACGATCAACGGGACGCCCCGCTTCGCCGCGAACGCCTCGCACTTCGACTTCGACTCCACCGAGTACTCGAAGATCCCGAGGTCGAGATAGAGCCCGGTGGTGGTGTACCCCTCGTCGAGGAGCACGTCCCAGAGCCCGAGCGAGTCCTTGCCGCCCGACACCGCGACCAGGACCTTGTCGCCGCGCTCCAGCATCCGATACCGGTGGATCGCCTCGCGCACCTGATTGCGGAAGAACTCGACGAAGTCGTCGACGCAGAACGCCGCGTTGTGCCGGCGGAGCTCGAGCACGGCCTGGCCGCCGCACTTCCGGCATTTCATCGCGGGTCGCGGCCTCCGGACATCACGGGTCGAAGCTCGATCACGTCGTCCGGCCCGACGAACTGATCGGTGGTGATCATCGTGTCGCCGCGGATCACCAGCACGGTCTCGGGCAGGATATCGAGCTCGCGGAGCACCTCTTTCACGCGACGTCCGCCCGGCACGTCAACCTCGCGCCGCGGATTGCGCAGGATGACCTTCACGCTTTCGGAAATCCCGGCGCGGCCTTCACGTCGCGCAGCTGGGCGAGATGGAGCAGGTCGTGTCGCGCCTGGAGCTGCCACCACTGCGCCAGCGTGAGATCGCCGAACCGAACGTGCTTGAACACGAGCCGCGTCGAGTCGAGCGTCGCCAGCTTCTCGATGGAGCCGCGGCTGCGTTCGCGCGTCGCCTTCATCGTCGCCCGCAGCTCGGCGATCGGCTTGCCCGCTTGCGGCCACACGACGGCCGGCGCCTCGCCGCCGCCGGTGATCTCGGGGAACGGCGGGAAGCTGGTGAGCTCGGCCGGAAACGGCGCCAGAGTGCCGGCGGCCTCGGCCTCGCGCGTCAGCTTCGTCGTGAGCTTCCCGGTCGCGACCTCGGCGATCGTCAGATGATCGATGATCTCGCCCACGGACCAGTCCTTCTCGCCCGGCTTCCAGTTCGCCTGCGCCTGCGAGACTCCGTCGACTTCGCGCAGCACCTGCGCGCGCGAGGCCTCGAGGTCGTTCCACAATTGTTCGACCGCGGCGGGAAGGGTCATGACGCGCTCCTTTCGATCTGTCGAGTATACGCTCGGGCGTGACGCGCCGTGCTACGGTGGCGGCGTGACGGACGATCGACATTGACTCGCGCGGGCGGCGTGGTCGAATGCGCTGAGAGCGTGGCGCGCCGGCGGTAGACGGGCGCGTCAGCTCCGCAGCTTGAAGCGCTGGATCTTGCCCGTCGCGGTCTTCGGCAAGTCCGGAACGAACTCGATCCACCGGGGATACTTGTACGGCGCGATCTTGTCCTTCACGAACGTCTTCAGCTCGTCGGCCAGCTGCGTCGAGGCCGCGCTCGCCGTCTTGAGCACCACGTACGCCTTCGGCTTCACGAGCCGCTCGTCGTCCTCGGCGCCGACAACCGCGGCTTCGAGAACGGCCGGATGTCGAATGAGCGTCGATTCCACCTCGACCGGCGAGACCCAGATGCCTCCGACCTTCAGCATGTCGTCGGCGCGTCCCGCGTACCAGAAATGACCATCCTCGTCCTGCCAGTACTTGTCGCCCGTCTGGATCCACGGGCCCCAGAGCGTCTCCTTCGTCTTCTCGTGCTTGTTCCAGTAGCCGGCCATCGTGGAATCACCCTTGACGCGCAGGTTGCCGATCTCGCCGCGCGGCACGGGCGTGCCCTGGTCGTCGACGATGATCGCCTCGTAGCCCGGCACCGGAAGCCCCGACGATCCCGGCTTCACCTTGCCCGGACGGTTCGACAGGAAGATGTGCAGGATCTCGGTCGTCCCGATGCCGTCGATGATCTCGACGCCGAAACGCTCCCGCCAGCGTGTGTAGATGTCGTCCGGCAACGCCTCGCCCGCGGAGACACAGAGCCGCACCGAGGCGAGCTCGTCGCGACGCCGGGGGTCCGCCGCAGCGAGCATCGCCGCGTACAGCGTCGGCACGCCGAAGAAGATCGTCGGGCGGTGGCGCGCGATCGTCTCGAAGACGTGCTCCGGCGTCGGCCGATCGGGACTCAGCACGCTCTGGGCGCCGACGCCCGGCGGGAAGTAGCCGGCGTTGCCGAGTCCGTACGCGAAGAAGAGCTTCGCCGCCGAGTACACGCGATCGTCCTGCCGGAGACCGAGCACCTGCTTCGCGTAGGTCTCGAGGCACACGACCATGTCGTGATGAAGGTGGATCGCGCCCTTGGGAAACCCGGTCGATCCCGAGGAGTAGAGCCAGAACGCCGCGTCGTCGCGCGATGTCGGGGCCGGATCGAGAGTGCTCGACGCCCTGGCCAGCCGGTCCTCGAATGAGAGATGGCGGCCCGCCGCGCCGCCGGTCACGAGCACATGCCGGAGCGCCGGGGCTTGCGTGACCGCGCCGTCGGCTTCGCCGAGCAGCGGCGCCGAGACGACCGCGACCTTCGCGCGGCTGTCGTTGAGCAGATAGCGGTAGTCCGCCGTGCGCAGGAGGGTGTTGACGGGGACCGGCACCGCGCCGATCTTGATCGCGCCCCAGAACGCCGCCAGGAACTCCGGCGTGTCGAGGCAGAGAAGGACGACGCGATCCTCCATCTGGACACCCAGTTCGAGCAGCGCGTTCCCGCTCCGGTTTGCAAGTTCTTGCACATCCGCGTACGTGAGGACCCTCCCGCCGCAGATGACGGCAGTGGCGGCGCCGCGCCCCTCGTCGACGTTCCGATCGACGAAATACGACGCCACGTTGAACTGCGCGGGCAGGACGTCGGCAGCGTTCATCCGCGCCTCCTTGTACGGATTACTTCGACGCAGTCCATGGCACCCGCCTTGCTGCAGCCGAGTGCCGGAGGTGCGTCATGAAAGCACTCGCCCTGTGGCTTGCGGTGTTCGTGATATTCGGCGTCACGGCTGCCGCGGTCGCCCAGTCACCGACGCAGCCGAGCATGGCGCCGTCAACACCCGCGCCATCCGCCAGCCCGAAAGCCGATGTGGACGTGAAGGCTGACGTGAAGACCGACTCCTCGCGGCCCGCGAGGAGCCCGGACGTCAACGTCAACATCGACAAGCGGGATCGGGCGGCCGACAGCCGGCAGGACGACGGTGCCGCGTTTCCGCGCGGCGCGGGCGGCGACCGGACCACGATCTTCGGGATGAGCCCGACGGCCGCGGTCGTGATCGCGGCAGCGTTGCTGGTGGTGGTCATCCTCGCGATCGTCGCGATGACGCGCAGCGGAGAGAGCACGACGTACATCGATCGCGACCGGCGCCTCTAAGCCCGAGCCTGCTGTCGGCAAACCGACCTCTCGCGAAGCCGAGGAGCGCCCCGGCCGAGCCGGGGCGCTTCCGCCAGGGCGCTTCCGATTGTCGGGTATGGGGGCCATTACGGGCGCGTCCGCGCGCGCCTCGGGCCTCCCATGTGGTCATTCGAGCCGCACGTATTCGAAATCGACCGGCTTGCTGTTGATCCCGCGCGCCGGCGGCGCGATCCAGTTCGCGAACTGCCCGCGCGCGACGACCGGCTTCATCAGGCTCGCGACGTACTCCTGATCCTCCCCGGTCGGCAACCACTCCGCTTGCTTCGCCTGCCACTCGGCTTCGCTCACGAGCCGCCCGTCCGGAGCGATGCGCGCCGCCGCACAGCCGCCGATCGCGCGATGGAACCCGCGATGCGGCAAGCGCAGCTCGACATCGATCCCGTGACGCTTGATCACCTGGTTCCAGCGCTCGACGCCACGCTGGCAGTCGGCGATGTAATCGTCGCGGAGCCGCTCGTTCAACGACACGAGCGCCGGCGTGTCCCGCGACACGATCTGTCCGTGCTCGAGCGTCGTCACCGGATACGTCGCCTCGTGGAGCCGGTGATCGTCGCTCTTCTTGCCCTCCTCGAACCGGCCCTTGAGCCCGAGCGTGTAGAAGTTCGCCGCGTTCGTCGACACCTCGGCGCCGAAGAGATCGAGCGAGACCGAGAAGTGGAAATTCAGGTAGCGCTGGATGGTCGACAGGTCGATCCCGCCGAAGCGGCGGATGTCGTCGGTCCGATGCTCGCGCTGGAGCTCGCACGCGCGCTGCACGATGCGCCCCACGCCCGTCTCACCGACGAACATGTGGTGCGCCTCTTCGGTGAGCATGAAGCGACATGTCCGGGACAGCGGGTCGAAACCGCTCTCGGCGAGCGCCGCGAGCTGGTACTTGCCGTCGCGGTCGGTGAAAAAGCTGAACATGAAGAAGCTGAGCCAGTCGGGCGTCTTCTCGTTGAACGCGCCGAGGATGCGCGGCTTGTCCGAGTCGCCCGAGCGGCGCCGCAGCAGCTCGTCCGCTTCTTCCCGTCCGTCGCGGCCAAAATACGCCTGGAGCAGGTACACCATCGCCCAGAGATGCCGGCCCTCCTCGACGTTCACCTGGAAGATGTTGCGCATGTCGTAGAGCGACGGGCAGGTGCGTCCGAGGTGACGCTGCTGCTCGACCGACGCCGGCTCGGTGTCGCCTTGCGTGACGATGAGCCGTCTCAGCGTGCCGCGATACTCGCCCGGCACGTCCTGCCACGCGGGGTGTCCTTGATGATCACCGAACCCGATCACCCGATTCGGCTCGGACTCCGCGAGGAAGATGCCCCAGCGATACTCCGGCATCTTCACGTAGTCGAAGTGCGCCCAGCCTTCGCGATCGACGCTGACCGCGGTGCGGAGGTACACGTCCTTTGCCTGGTAACCTTCCGGCCCGACCTCGTTCCACCACGAGAGATACCTTGGCTGCCACTCCTCCAGCGCGCGCAGGAGCCGCCGGTTCTCCCGGAGGTTGACGTTGTTCGGAATCCGTTCCAGGTAATCGACGCTGGCCATTACACTCTCCTCCGATCGAGCTCGGTGCGCTGCCCCGTGCCGTAGACTTGCAGCGCGCCTTTCTGGCCCACGGCATTCGGGCGCTGGAAGATCCAGTTCTGCCATGCGGAGAGGCGCCCGAAGATCTTCGTCTCGAGCGTCTCGGGCCCGGCGAAGCGGAGCGACGCTTCCATGCCCGTGAGCGCATCGGGCGACAGCGCGGCGCGCTGCTCGATGGCCAGGCGCACCTCGTCGTCCCAGTCGATGTCGTCCGGCGTGAACGTCACCAACCCGGCTTCGGCCGCCGCGTGGGCGTCGAGGCTCTTGCCAGAGAGCGACCGGAGCTCGTCCACGCGCGCCGGCTCGGCGAGGAACCGGCTCGCCAGACGCGCGAGGCCGTTCGGCATCGGATACGCGCCGAAGTTCAGCTCCGTGAGCCGGATGGTGGCGGGCGAACGATCGTCGGCGGCGCGCGTCCCATCCAGCATGTAGCTGCGGTCCGCCGCGAACGCGAGCTCGAGCAGCGTGCCCGTGAAGCACGACCCCGGCTCGATCAGCGCGAACATCGAGCGCGACGACACGTCGAGACGCTTCAGCGTTCGCGCGAGGTAGAGACGGATCTCGCGGACCAGCCAGTCGCTCGCGTGCTCCGCGAGCGCGCGGTCGTACGCTTCGACCAGGTCGGCACTGCCCTGCGTGCGCAGGATCCACAGCCCGCTCTCGGGTTCGTTCGTGCGGAGATGAAGGATCAGATCGTCGAGCTCGCGAGCGAAAGCCAGCGGCCAGAACCGTACGCCCTCGGCGTGGATGCGGGCGGCGTCGGCCGGGGGTGGAGCTTCCGGCGCCGACACGGTGATCTCCGCGACGCCGCGCGCGCGATCGACGACGCACGCGACGTGGCCGTACGCGATGCGGTCGCCGTCGAGCGTACGTTCGAGCGGCGTCAGCGCGATCCCCTGCGCGCCGCGCGGCCGGTCGCTCAGCGCGGCAAGCTCGGTCGCCCGCGCTTTCGCGGTCTCGTCGAGTCGTGACCGGGGCACGACCTCGTCGACGAGCCGCCATTCGACGGCGCGCTTGCCCTTGATGCCCTCCTCCAGCGTGCAGAAGTAATCCGCGAGGTCGCGACGGACGCGACGCTTGTCGACGAGTCGCGTGAGCCCACCCGTGCCCGGGAGCACCGCCAGCAGCGGGACCTCCGGCAGCGACACCGAGGTGTTGCCGTCGTCCGCCATCACGATGCGCTCGCACGCCAGCGCCAGCTCGTACCCGCCTCCCGCGCAGGAGCCGTTCACCGCGCAGACGTAGTGCTGTCCCGAGTCCGTCGCGGCCTCCTCCATCGCATTGCGGGTCTCGTTCGTGAACTTGCAGAAGTTCACCTTGAAGCCATGCGACGACTGGCCGAGCATGCGGATGTTGGCGCCGGCGCAGAACACGCGCTCCTTGCCCGAGGTCAGCACCACCGCGCGCACGTCCGGGTGCTCGAACCTGAGGCGCTGGATCGCGTCGTAGAGCTCGATGTCGACGCCGAGGTCGTACGAGTTGAGCTTCAGCTCGTATCCGGGCCGCAGCCCGCCGTCCTCCTTGACGTGCATCGCGAGCGTCGCGATCTCACCATCGATGGCCAGCTTCCAGTGCCGATACCGCGACGGCTCGGTGCGAAAGTCGATCGGTTGTTCGGTCTTCTCAGTCATGCCGTCCTCGCGTCGCCTAGCCCAGAATCACCCACAGCGCCCGGGCGGTCCGGGTCCCGACGTTTTCCCATCCGTGCCGCGTGCCGCCGTCGAGCAGGGCGCTGTCGCCCGCCTCGAGCGCATGACGCTCGCCGTTGTAGTGCAGCGCCACCTTGCCGTCGAGCACGTAGAAGAGCTTCATCTGTCCCGGCTTGATCACGACCTTGTCGGTGGTGATGCCGCGCGATCGCGGGGCCAGCGTCGAGACCACCGCGCGGATCTTGCCGTCGAACAACCCGGCGCCGAGGACGCTCCAGCGCTCGGCGGCGCCGTCGAACGACACGACCGGATAGTCCTTCTTCCTCGACACGTGAATGCGTCCCGCCGGCTCGGCATCGAACAGGCTCGCGATCGGCACGCCGAGCGCCCCCGCGATCTTGCCGACGGTGTGGAGTGACGGCGTGAGCCGACCCGACTCGATCTGCGACACCATGCTCGGCGTGAGACCGGCCTTCTCGGCGAGCTGCCGCTGCTGCAGCGCGCGCTCTCCGCGCAACATCTTGATCCGCTCACCCAGCGCCGACGTCGGCATCAGTGGATTCCCTCCAGGGACCGCTCGATCTCCGGCTCGCCGGCGAGCCGCCGCAAAGCGCGCGCGACGTAGACGCGCGTCATCTTCTTCCGGTAGGGGTGCGTGAAGTCGGTGTTGTCGAGTGGCTTCGACGGGCTCGCGGCGAGATCCGCGGCGCGCGCGATCACGTCAGCCTGGAGCCGCTCGCCGACGAGCGCCTCCGCCGCGCGGGCCGCCTCGCGCGGTAACGACGCGACGGCGCCGAGCACGATCCTCGCTTCCCGCACGACGTCGCCGTCCATCCGCACCGCCGCGGCGACACCGAGCACGGGAAAGTCGAACGACCCCCGACGCCGCAGCTTGAGATAGGTCGAGCGCCAGCCGTCGGCGGGCGGCAGCAGGATCTCGGTGAGGATCTCGTCGCCGCGCTTCGCGAGGTACTCGATCCCATCGTCACGGAAGAGCGACGCGACCGGAATGACGCGCTCACCATCGGGGCTCACGAGACGGACGCGCGCGCCGAGGCTCCAGAGCGCCGGCGCGGTATCGGACGACGAGACCGCCCAGCATCGCGGACTGCCGGGCGCGACCAGGCACACGTCCCCGTCCTTCTTCATGCAGAACCCGATCGCTTTCCGCCAGGAGTACGACTGGTTGTAGTAGTTGCAGCGCGTGTCGACACACACGTTGCCGCCGATCGTTCCCATACGCCGGAGCTGGGGCGACGAGACGAGCCCCGCAGCCGTTGCGACCGCCGGGTAGTGCTCGAGCAACGCCGTCCCTGGCCGAGCCGCGAATGCCGCGGAGCTCACGGATCCCGCGCAGCCCGACCAGCGCTTTCGGTTCGAACTGGCGCCTCTTCATGTTGGGATACAGATCAGTACCTCCTGCGACCAGCATCGCATCCGCGCCGTGATCGTGAAGATACTTCACCGCGTCGCCGACGGTGCGAGGCGCGAGATACGCGAACGGCGGCAGCCGCATCATGACCCGGCGTCTCCGAACGGGCGCACGGCGACGGCCTCGGCCGGCTGGCCGAACGCCGACTCCACGACGATCGGTTCCTTGAACGTGAAGAGCGGCAGCCTCTCGGGGCCGACGCGCGCAGGTTTTCCGCGCACCTTCGCCTCCAGTCCGCGGAGCAGCTTGTCCGGCGTGATCGGGATCTCGTCGATGCGCACGCCCGTCGCGTGATACACCGCGTTCGCGATGGCCGGGATGACTGGCAGCAACGGCC
>QHRT01000379.1 GCA_003220195.1 Candidatus Rokuibacteriota bacterium
TCTCCGCGCGCCGCAGCTCCCGCTCCCTCAGCCAGTAGAAGATGACCGGTGTGACGATCAGCACGAGGCCGAGCGAGCTCACCATCCCGCCGAGCACGGGCGTCGCGAGCGGCTTCATGACCTCGGCACCCGTCGAATGGCTCCACATGATCGGCAACAGGCTCGCGACGATCGTCGAGACGGTCATGACCTTCGGTCTGAGCCGCAGCAGCGCGCCTTCCTTCACCGCCTCGAGCAGCGCCTCCCGTGTCAGGCGGCCGCCGTGCTCCTCGCGTTTCTGCGCGACGGCCTCTTCGAGGTAGATCACCATGACGACCGCCGTCTGGACGGCCGTGCCGAACAGCGCGATGAACCCAATCCAGACGGCGACCGACATGTTGTAGCCGAGCGCGTACAGCAAGTAGATCCCGCCGGCCAGCGCGAACGGGACGGCCAGAAGCACCTGGGCGGCGTCCAGGAACGACCGGTACGTGATATAGAGCAGGATGTAGATCACGAGCAGCACGATCGGGATGACGATCTGGAGCCGCTGGCGTGCGCGGACTTCGTTCTCGTACTGGCCGCTCCACTCGACGTACGAGCCCTGCGGCAAGCGGACCGTTCGCGCGATCACGTCGCGCGCCTCGTCGACGAAGCTGCCGACGTCGCGCCCCCGCACGTTGAGCAGCACGGTGACGACCAGGAGACCGTTCTCGCTCGAGACCATCGCTGGTCCCGACACCTGGCGGATGTCGGCGAGCTGCCCGAGCGGCACCTGGGTGCCGCTCGGCGCGGTGACGAGCACGCCGCCCAGCGCCTGCGGGGTCGCGCGGTATTCGGGCGCATAGCGCACGCGTACCGGAAAGCGCTGGCGCCCCTCGATCGTCAACGTCAGGTTCGTCTCGCCGACCGCGGTCTCGATCACGTCCTGGATCGCGCCGACGGTGATCCCGTATCGGGCCGCGGTCTGGCGGTCGACACGGACGTCGAGGTACGGCGCGCCGGTCACCTGCTCGGCATAGACGTCGGCGGCTCCGGGGATCTTCCGCAGCGCGTCGGCGACCGCGGACGCCCGTTCCTGCAAGACTTTCAGGTCGGTGCCGAAGACCTTGACGCCGACCTCCGAGCGGATGCCGGTCGTCAGCATGTTGATCCGGTTGATGATCGGCTGCGTCCAGATGTTGGAGACGCCAGGCAGCGTCGTGGCGACGTCCATCTCACCGATCAGCTTTTCGCGCGTCATGCCCGGCCGCCACTGCGCCTCCGGCTTGAGGCTGACGATCGTCTCCGTCATGTTCACCGGCGCCGGGTCGGTCGACGTGTCGGCGCGCGCGATCTTGGCGACCACTGCGGCCACTTCCGGGAACTTCTGGATCTCGGCGTTCTGCTTCTTGACGATGTGGATCGCCTGCTGGAGCGAGATCGACGGATCGGTCACGGGCATGAACATCAGGTCGCCCTCGTTCAGCGGCGGCATGAACTCCTTGCCGATGCGGGGAACGAGCGCGAGCGCGCCAGCCACCGTCAGCATGGCGATCCCGAGCGTCATCACGCGGTGGCGGAGGGCGAAGTCGAGCACCGGGCGGTACAGCCACACGAGCGGGCGCATGATCGGGTTGCTCTCCTCGCCGCGGATCTTGCCCCCGATGAGCAGGCTGCAGAGCACCGGAACGAGCGTGACCGACAGCAGCGTGGCGCCCACCATGGAGAACGTCTTCGTGAACGCCAGCGGATGGAAGAGCTTGCCCTCCTGACCGGTGAGGGCGAACACCGGGATGAACGCCAGGATGATGATCGCCATCGAGAAGAAGATCGGCCGGCCCACGAGCCGCGTCGCGTCGACGACGGTCTCCATGACGCGGCGCCGGTTGCGCGGGTTGACGCCACGCCGCTCCATGAAGCGGAACGCGTTCTCGGTCACGACGATCGCCGCGTCGACGAGCACGCCGATGGCGATCGCGATCCCGGCGAGCGACATGATGTTCGAGCTGATGCCGAGGTACCGCATGAAGAGGAACGCCGTCAGAACGGCGAGCGGCAGCGGAATCGTCACGATCAGCACCGAGCGGAAGTGCAGCAGGAAGAGGATGTTGATGGCCGTGACGACGATCGTCTCCTCGATCAGCGCGCGCCGGAGCGTGTGGACCGCGCGCTCGATCAGCGCGGAGCGGTCGTAGAAGGGCACGATCCGGACGCCGGGCGGCAGTCCTGCCTGGAGCGCCTGGATCTTCTCTTTCACCCGGTTGATCACGTCCACCGTGCTCACGCCGTACCTCGCGACGACGACTCCGCCGACCGCCTCTTGCGTGCCCTTCACGAGGGACGCAGCGCGGAACGCGTCGCCGATCTTCACGGTGGCGACCTGCCGGACGAAGATCGGCACCCCGTTCTCGGCAGCGACGACCACGTCCTCGAGGTCACGCGTGCTCTCGATGAGCCCGAGACCACGGACCACGGACCAGGTGCCGCTCGACTCCACGACGTTGCCGCCGACGTTGCGGTTGCTCTTCATCACCGCGTCCACGACGGTCGAGAGCGGGATCTTGTAGGCGCGGAGCCGGTTCGGGTCCACGTCGATCTGGTATTGGCGGACGACGCCGCCAATACTCGCGACCTCGGCGACGCCCGGGACGGCGTTGAGCTGGTACCGGATGAACCAGTCCTGGATCGACCGCAGGTCGCGCAGCGACTGCCCCCTGCCCTCGACGGTGTACCAGAACACGTGGCCGACCCCCGTGGCGTCGGGCCCGAGCGTCGGGACGGTGCCCGGCGGCAGCGACTTGCTCAGGAGCTGCAGCCGCTCGAGCACGCGTGAGCGGGCGAAGTACAGATCCACGTTGTCCTCGAAGATGACGTTGATCATCGAGAAGCCGAACGCCGACGACGACCGGACGACCCGCACGCCCGGTAATCCCTGGAGGCTCACCGTCAGCGGATAGGTGATCTGGTCTTCGACCTCCTGCGGCGAACGCCCCGTCCAGTCGGTGAAGACAATCACCTGGTTGTCCGAGAGGTCGGGGATCGCGTCGATCGGCGTTGTCAGCAGGGCCCAGTAGCCCCACCCGCCGACGAGCAGGAAGAACGCGATGACCAGGAACCGGTTGCGGAGCGAGACCTCGATCAGCCAGTTGATCATCGTGTCGCCATCCTTGTCCGCGTCATGGCTCGAGACAGAGTTGCGGGTCGCCCGGCGCACATACCCGCTGCTCGGGACTCCACTCGAGTGACTGCTCGATCAGTTGCAAGAGCGGTTCGGGATCGCCGCCTTGCACGACGCTTCGGGGAATCTGGTACACGAACTCGGCGCAGCCATAGGCAGGCCCTCCGCGCGAGGCTGCGACCAGCGGGTCTGCGGTGTGCGCCAGCAGGTGCACGCGGTCACCGATCACGTTGATGTCCAGCACAACGATGCGCGTGCCCTTCGGGACGGGGAGCTCTCCCGCTTCGGCGCGGATGCGGCCATCGGTCCCCACGTCGACCCTGGCGAACTCCATCACGTGGCCGATCGATCCATGGCGATCCGGGCGAGTCACGCGGAGCGGCTTTGCCGAAATGCCGCCGGCCATGAGCGTCAGGACCTGGCCTTGCCGGACCACCATCCCGAGGTGGATCGGATCCTGGATCTCGATTGCGGACGGCTGAAACCGTCGGGAGAGCGCCATCTGGATCCTTTCGTCCCGTTGCGACGCGCACGCCACCGAGCCGAAGGCCATCACGGCCATGACGATCAGCGCCGCCACGGATTGCCGCGTCCTCACGGCACGACCGCCGTCAACTCGCGGAGTTGTCCGTCACGCAGGACGGTGAGCGTGAGTCGTTCTCCGGGCTTCAGCTCCGCGAGCGCGTCATAGACGCGATGGGTCTCGCCACACGGCATTCCCTGGACCTTGAGGATCACGTCGCCGCCGAGCAGGAGCGTGCTTTCGCCAATCGTCGCCTTGATGAACCCGCCGCGAAGGCCGAG
>QHRT01000373.1 GCA_003220195.1 Candidatus Rokuibacteriota bacterium
CCGAGGAGGTGGATGGCGCGATGAAGGTCGCGCTCCTCGGCCAGACGACGGCCCTGAACCTGTTCGGCGAATCGGACCCGCTCGGCCAGATCATTCGCATCCGCAAGGTGCCGTTCACGGTGGTGGGGCTCCTCGAGCGCAAGGGGCAGAACAGCTGGGGGCAGGACCAGGACGACATCATCCTGATCCCGCTGTCGACGGCGAAGAAGAAGGTGCTCGGCACGAGCCAGGCCAACGCTCGTTCGGTGGGATCGATCTCGGTGAAGATCCGCGCCGGCGAGGACATGGCCGAGGCGGAAAACCAGATGCGCGCGCTCTTGCGGCAGCGGCACAAGCTCCAGCCGGCGCAGGACGACGACTTCTGGCTGCGCAATCTTTCGGAAGTGCTCCAGACCCAGGAAGAGTCGTCGAAGGTGATGACCTATCTGCTCGCGGCCATCGCGTCGATCTCACTTCTCGTCGGCGGCATCGGGATCATGAACATCATGCTCGTCTCGGTCACCGAACGGACGCGCGAGATCGGCCTCCGCATGGCCGTCGGCGCGCGCGGCCGGGACATTCTGAGCCAGTTCCTCATCGAGGCGGTGACGCTGTCCCTGATCGGCGGCGTGATCGGCATTGGGCTCGGGCTCGGCAGCTCGGAGGCGATCAGCTACTACTTCCAGTGGCGAACGCTGGTGCCGGCCCAGTCGATCGCGCTCGCGTTCGCGTTCGCCGCGACGGTCGGAGTGTTCTTCGGGTTCTATCCCGCGAAGAAGGCCGCCCGGCTCGATCCGATCGAAGCGTTGCGATACGAGTAGAGAGCCGAACGAGCGCGCTCGCACGCGCTCGATCGGCTCTCACCCGCTTATCGGGTCAAGGCTGGGTCAAGGCTCCTGCGGCGATTCCTGGATCAGGATTCGCGTCGCATCGATGACCGTGCCGCGC
The DNA here is from genome assembly GCA_003220195.1 of Candidatus Rokuibacteriota bacterium. Taxonomy (GTDB): domain Bacteria; phylum Methylomirabilota; class Methylomirabilia; order Rokubacteriales; family CSP1-6; genus AR8. The sequence continues at coordinate 928 of QHRT01000373.1, forward strand.
CCGATCATCGCGTTGGGATAGTTCGTCGCCGGCTCCACCATCACGACCTTGCCCGGCTTGAGGGTGGAGACGTCGACCGTTTTGCCGCCTGACATCACCACGGTCGTGTTTGGACTGACGCGGATCGCACGACCGTCGTTCAACCAGATCGTCCCGTCTGGATCCACGCGCGCCACGGTGCCGCTGAACCCGTTGTCAGGCACGACGACCGTCCCGGTGTCCGCAGGCCTCATCACCACCGCCGCTGAAGAGGCCGGGGCCGGCGGCGGCACGACGACCGTCGAAGGGGCGGTCGCGACCACCGTCGACGAGGACGAGGACGCCGGCGGCGAGACCACGACCGCGGGCGGAGGCGTCGTCACGGGCTGCGCCGATTGCACGACGACGTATTGTCCGGGCCGCAACGACTCGACGACCACCGGCCGATTGTCGACCAGCACCACCGACGTGTCGTCCAGCTTCACCCGGCTGCCGTCGTTGAAGAGAATCGTCCGCGCGGCGGGATCGTAATGCCCGATCGTTCCAGTGATGCTGCTGCTCTGGCTCATCTGGGCGAACGCGCTCGACGCGAGGAGCAGCGCGAGCGCGCTCGCCAGGAACACGGTGACTCGATTCATGAGTCGCCCCTTTCCGCTTTTGCAAAGCCTGGATTCTTGTAACGTTGACCGACGCGCCGGCAAGCAGGCGCTGTCGAGTGATTGGGCAAATCGATTGCCACGCAACGTGGGATGGCGAAGAAACGCTCACGTAAAGCCGGAAAACGCGCCGCAAAGCCGTTGAAGCGACCGCGCGCAAAGTCTTCGAGCGCGCCGAGGCCGGCGCGGCGCGCGCCGAGGCCGGCGCGGCGCGTGCCGAAGACGGCACAGAGAGCGCCGAAGCCGGCGCTGCGGGCACCGCGGACGACAGCAACGCCGCCACAGACCGCGACGCGTCTGCCACACCCCTCATCTGCGCCTCCACCGATCGCCACGTCATCGGCCGCCGCGGTGGAGTCGGAGTTGCTCCGTCTCGCGCGCGAGGTCGTCGCTGTCGTCCGGGCGGAGTCGGCGGGCTCCGCGCTCCGCGCGGCGCTCACCACGATCGCTCGGGCCTACGAGCCCGGAGACGCGCTCGCCCGCGCGCTCGCGACGGCCTGGCTCGAGCCGGCGCGGGACAGCGAGTCCGCGCTTGCGGTCGCGTGGGCCGAGGAACAGCTCCGCCTCGCGCTCGAAGACGTCCTCGCCGCGGACGTCGCACGCGGCCACGTGCGGGACGACCTCTCGCTCGGGACCCTGTCGTGGCTCTTGCGCGCGGCGTGTGAAACGATGGCGCGCGAGGCTCCGGGCCTGATCGCCGAGCGCATCGAGGCCTTGCTGGCGTTCGTCGTCCGACATTGACACACCGAAAACAGCGGCGGTAGAGTCCGGCGCGATGTCGAGCATCCTGAAGCTCGCGCTCGTGCTGGCCGCGTTCCTGCCGCACCCGGGCGCCGCCGAGACCCCGGTCGAGACCGCGAAGGCCTGGATCGCCCGGTACCACGAGGACCCGACGCTGCTCGACCGCGCGCGAGACGTGCTCCTGACGGCGCTCCAGACCGATCGCCAGGTGGACACGATGATCACGCTGGCGCGCACGTACTTCCAGATCGGCGATGTGCGCGCGCGCTCGACCGACGAGAAGCTGGCGGCCTACGAGCGCGGGCGCGACATCGGCCGGCGCGCGATCGAGCTCGCGCCGAGGAACGAGGACGCGCATCTCTGGTACGCCGCGAACACGGGACGGTGGGGGCAGACGAAGGGCGTCGTCCGATCGCTCTTCCTCCTGCCGACCTTGCGGGAAGAGCTCGGCACGATCTTCGCCATCAACCCGCGGTCGGCGCCCGGGCACGACATCGCGGGGACGCTCGCGTTCGAGCTTCCCGGCGTGCTCGGGGGCGACCGCGCGAAGGCCGAGGAGCACTATAAGAAAGCGCTCGAGACCGATCCGCACTACACGCTGGCGCGCGTGGACCTCGCGCGCCTCCTGATCGCGACGGGGCGCCACGCCGAGGCCCGGCGCGAACTCGCGCGCGTGCTGGACGAGTGCGCGCCGACCAGCCGCAGCGACTTCACCGTCAAGGACGCGCCACGAGCCCGCGAGCTGCTCCAGTCCATCAAGGACCGCCGGTAAAGATCGGCGCGGTGATCCGGCGTCTCCGGCGCACGGCGCCGCGCTGGAATCCGACCGCGATCACGGTGATCGCGTCCGAGGGGCGCGACCCGTTCCGCGTCCTCGTCGCCTGCATCCTCTCCTTGCGGACGCAGGACACGACGACCGGTCCCGCCTCGGAGCGGCTGTTCGCGCTCGCGGCGACTCCCGAGGAGATGCTCCGCCTGACGCCGCGCCAGATCGAGCGCGCGATCTATCCGGTCGGGTTCTATCGGACGAAGGCGCGCGTGCTCCTGGGACTCTCTCGCGACCTGCTCGCCCGGTTCGGCGGAAAGGTTCCCGACGACATCGACGCTCTGCTCACGCTGAAGGGTGTCGGCCGCAAGACCGCCAACCTGGTCGTCACCATCGGGTACCGCAAGCCCGGGATCTGCGTGGACACCCACGTGCACCGGATCTCGAATCGCCTCGGCTACGTCCGAACGCGCACGCCCGAGGAGACCGAGATGGCTCTTCGCGCGCGGCTCCCGCGAAGGTACTGGATCGGCTACAACGACCTGCTGGTCACGTTCGGGCAGAACCTCTGCACGCCGATCTCGCCGAAGTGCTCGGTCTGCCCGGTGCGCGCGCTCTGCCGTCGGGTCGGGGTCACGTCGTCGAGGTGACCACGCGCCCAGTCCTCTGACGGCGAAGCCGGCGGAGCGTCGCGAGGTTCTTCAGATCCGCAGCGGGTGCCGGGTCTTGAGAAGCGTGGATCGTTGAGCAAGAACCCGAACGCGGCGCGGCCGAGCCACCCCTCGCCGATGTTCGCGTGACGGTCGAGTCCCGAGCCGAGCGCGGCCCTCGCGTCGTTCAGGTGAAACGCGAGCACGCGTGACAGTCCGACCTCGCCGGCGCACTCCTCGACGGCGCGCCGGTAGCCGGCGAGCGTCCGGATGTCGTAGCCGGCGGCGAACAGATGACACGTGTCGATGCAGATGCCGAGACGCTCCGGCCGCTGCGCGCGCTCGATCATCCGGCCGAGCTCCGCGAACCGACGTCCCAGCGCGTTGCCCGCGCCCGCCGTGTTCTCGAGCGCGATCTTGACGCGCATCCCGGACGTCCGCCGCGTCACCTCGTCCAGCGCGCGGACGACGCGCGCGAGACCGACGTC
>QHRT01000374.1 GCA_003220195.1 Candidatus Rokuibacteriota bacterium
TTGCCCACGCCCAGCCTGCCGGGAAGGTTCCCCGCGTCGGGCTTCTGTTCTATGGCTCTCCCGGGCGCTCGCGAGAAGTCGACGCCTTTCGGCAAGGGTTACGCGAGCTCAGGTACATCGAGGGTCAGAACATTGCCATCGAGTATCGGTTCGCGAGCGGGCAGGTTGAGCGACTGCCCGGGCTTGCCGCCGAGCTTGTCCGGCTGAAGGTGGACGTTATCGTCGCCAACTCCACCCCTGCGGCTCTCGCCGCTAAGCAGGCGACCAGCACGATTCCGATCGTCTTCGCGGTCGTTGCGGACGCAGTTGGCGCCGGCCTCATCGCCAACTTCGCGCGACCGGGTGGGAACATCGGAACATCACGGGATTGACGAGCAGCAGTGCCGAGCTAGGTGGCAAACGTCTGGAGCTCCTCAAGCAAGTGGTCCCCAAGGCCTCTCGCGTAGCCGTCCTCTACAATCCGGCCGATCGGTCCAATGTGCTGATCTTGAAGCAGCTCCAGGAGTCGGCGCCGACCCTGAGTCTGACCCTGCAACCGCTCGCGGTACGTGAATTGGGCGAGTTCGAGAGCGCCTTCCTCTCGATGACCCGGGCACGCGCCCATGCGATGTTCGGTGCCGCGGGCGCTTTGACCAACGAGCACAAAGAGGTCCTCGTGGACCTCGCCGCCAAGCATCGGGTACCGGCGATGTGGGGCCATCGCCAGTTCGTCGACGCCGGCGGCCTCATGTCGTACGCGGTGAACCTTTATGACCAGAACCGACAGGCCGCCGTCTATGTCGATAAGATCCTCAAAGGGGCCAAGCCGGGCGACCTGCCCGCGGAGCAGCCGACAAAGTTCGAGCTGCTCATCAATCTCAAGACTGCCAAGGGGTTGGGGCTGACGGTCGCGCAGTCGCTGCTACGGCAGGCGGACCAGGTTATTGAGTGAGCATTGGGCGTCGAACTTCGCGCTGCAGCGGCCCGAGGGCTCGCGATGCTCGCCCTTCGGCCACGGGTTGATCGAGGCCGCGCGTGCACGATCGCTCGCCACCGGGCAAGCGCCGTGGAGCCCGTTCCTCGACATGGTCGAGAAGGCGTGGGCGAAGCGCGCCGAGTACGCCAAATCGAACTTTGAGGCGCAGTGGGGCACGATCATCCTGTGCGGCCTGCTGGCCCTGGCGGCAGTCTTCGCGCTGCGCCGCACGGGCGGCGTTCCAACCGGCCGCTCGTGAAAGCGGCCCATCTGTAGCTGGCAGCGGACGCGAAACCGGCGCGGAGTTGAACTTCGATCAGCACGATGGATCGTTCTTCGCCACTCGTGGTCGTGACTGAACGCTGAGCGCAGACACGCGAGCGCCGCGAGGTCGTCCTCACCCACCAGACTCCGACGCTCGATTGAGCATCAACAGCTTGCAGGAGTGGGTGATACGCTGCTGGACAGCGCGGGAGAGGAGACGGGCCTTTGGCGTCGGTGATCGGTAACCCGATCTTCATCGCTCCGGACGACGAGCTGATCGTCACGGTGTGGTTTCCCGGCGTGGACCCGAATGGACTCCACGTCGTCGGGCCGACCATGCCGGCGATCAAAGCCCGGCTGCAGTACGGACATACGGGCTTCCAGCGCTGGTACGACATCGACCCCCGGGGTGTCGGCTTCACCAATTACCAGTTCAACGTCAAGAACACCGGATCGGACTGGACCTTCTTTCGGGTCGTGGTCGGCGGCATAACTTGAGCCCGGAGCACCGCAGCATGGGAATCACGCTTCTGGTGGTGACCGGCAAGTCCGGGGAGATCGTCGGGATCTGTCAGGCGCCTCCGTCGTCGGGAGTGGAGGCCGGACCGTATGTGACGATTGCACCGGCTTCCCCGGAGTATCGACTCCATGAGCTGGAGGTGCCACCGGAGGTCATGGAGATCACCTCGCCGGCGGAGCTCGCGAGGGCCGTGGCGCGGTACCTGCGCGACCGATCGACCACCTAGAGAGCGCGGGCCGCGCCCAGGATCTCCTCGTCGCTCGGGAACTTCGACAGATCGCTGATTCGCTCGGCGGCCTCCACGTGCCGCCACCGCACGATGCCGTCTCGATCGACCAGGAAGTGCCCCGCCAGCTGACCGCCGTGAGCGGCGATGATGTGCTGGTCGGCCTCGACCGGCTCGAACGCGTCACGCCTGTTCAAAGTTTCCATCGCCGCGAAGATATTCTGCGGCGCGGGCAGTTCTCCGGTTGGATTGATCGGTACGGCCTGCAACTCGCCTATCGTGGCGCTCAACGGCCACGAAGTCGCCGCCCCGTCTTCAACGAAGGCGATCGCGGGCACCCGGAACGCCCGGTGCGTCGCCGCGTCGGGGTCCGCGGCGAGCAGGACACGGGCCGGGCGGTACTTGAAGTAGAGCCGCGCTCGCTCCAGCGGCGTGTTCACCACCGCCACCGTCTCCACACCGAGCGCCTTGAGCTTTTCCTGCGTCGTGCCCAGCTGCACGAGCTGGCGTCGGCAGAAGGGTCAGTGCAAGCCGCGGAAGAGACCGACCAGAACCGCGCCGCGGCCGCGATAGTCGTCAAGGGAGACGTGACCCTCTCGATTGACTGCGGGCAAGGTGAAATTGGGCGCGGGATCACCGGGGCGAAGCGGACCCGAAGTCATGACTGGATTCTCCTTGTGCACATTCAATCGAGGAACGGCAGCACCACGAGCGCGTCGGGTTCGAGCCCGGCGCGCTCACACACCGCCTGGGCCTTCTGCATGAACTCCTCGGCCCGGCCCTCGTCACCCAGATCCAGGTGCACGGTGGCGAGACCGTCGTAGCAGGGGAACAGGAGCTGCGGCTCGTCGGCCTCCTCGGCGAGCGCGAGGGCCTCGCGGTAGTGAGCGATCGCGCGGGTCGGGTCGCCGTGACACTCGTAGATCTGCCCGAGGACGATCAGCGGAACCGCCAGGTGGTCGAGTTGACCGAGGCGCCGATCGAGATCGATCGCGGCGTGGGCCGCGCCGATGCCCTGATCGTCGCAGCGGTTGGTCAGCGCACAGTACGCCACCGCAAGGTTCGCGTAGAGCCGCGACTGAAAGCCGAGATCGCCGATCTTCTTGGCCGTCTCGAGCCCGGCCGTGCAGGTCTCGATCGCGCGCGCTGGATCGAGCGTGCTGTAGAGCACGCTCAGGTTGGCGAGCCCGCGACACGCCGCCTGCAACAGCCCATTCTCGCGGGCGAGGTTCACGCTGCGCTCGATGTGCTTCACCGCCTCTTCCTGCCTGCCCAGCCGGGCGAGCGCAACGCCGAGGGTGTTGTAGCTCTGCGCGGCGGCGGTGATCGCCTCCGCCCGCTCTTCCTCGTCGGCGGGCACTGACGCGGCGAGCCGCTCGGCCTGCGCCAGTCCCTGCGACGACCACTCGATGGCCCGCTCGCTGTCTCCGCTTCGGAACGCGAGCCGACCCATCTCCTGGTACAGGTGGGCGCGCTCGATGTGCTCCGCGTGTCCGCGGAGGAGTGTCAGGCCGGCTTCGAAACACTCGAGGGCACGAGGCCGCGCGCCGGCGTCCCAATGGAGCCCACCCATCTTGCGCTGGATGCGCGCCTGGGCCGGCGCGTCAGCCGCTTCGCGGTAACCGGCTTCGACGATCTCGTACTGTTCGAGGGCGGCCGCGCGGCGGCCCGCGGGGCCCAGGAGGTCGGCCAGCCGCTCGCGCGCCAGCAGTCGCTCGCGCTCGACCTCGGCGCCGTCCGACGACGCGAGCGCTTCGAGTGCCCGCTGATAATGCTGGATGGCGTCGGCGTTGGCGTACAGGCGTCGGGCCCAGTCCCCGGCGGTCACGAGGTAACGCGCGCCGCGCCGCCGGTCGGCGCCCAGGCTCCAGTGATGGCCGAGCACCTCGAGCAATTCGAGCCGCGGTGGACCGCCCGCCGCGAGCTCCTCGAGCGCCCTGCCGACGCGCGTGTGGAGCTCGGTGCGCCGGGCGATGAGGATGTTCTGGTACACGACCTCCTGCACGAGGCCGTGACGGAAGCGGTGATCCGGTCCCGCGGTCACGAGCTCGGCGCGCGCGAGATCCTCGAGCCGCCCGTCCACCGCGCCGGGCTCGTCCGCAATCGCGCAGAGCAGCTCCCGGTCGAAGACCGGGCCGATCACGGCCGAATCTTGAAGTGTCCGCCGAGTCGGCGCGGGGAGCCGGTCCAGGCGCGCGAGCAGAAGACCCTGTAGCGTGGACGGAACCTGAACCGCGCCGGCGTCCGCGGTACACCGCCAGCCGTCGGGCTCGCGGACGAGCACGCCGTCGGCGATCAGGCTGCGGACGACCTCCTCCAGGTACAGCGGGTTGCCACCGGCGCGCTGGAGGATCATCGCGCGCAGGCGCTCGGGAAACTGACGGGCCGAGTGCCTGAACCACGCGTCCAGCAGCGCGTCACTGTCGACTCCCGCGAGCGGAGTGATCTCGATGACGGTGTGCGGGATCTGCCTCACGCAGAGTGCGCCCGGCTCGAGCGTCGGGCGGAACATCAGTAACAGCATGAGTGGCCGATCGGCCAGACGATCGGCGAGCGCGCCCAGCAGCTCGATCGACGCCGCGTCGGCCCAGTGCAGATCCTCGACGACCAGGACGAGCGGGCCCGCGACGAGCCGTCGCTCCACCAGAACCCTGGTCGCCAGGAAGATTTGCCGCTTGAGCTGCTCCGGCTCGACATCGCGCAGCCGCGCGTCATCCTGCTCGA
>QHRT01000375.1 GCA_003220195.1 Candidatus Rokuibacteriota bacterium
TGAAAGTAGCGCTGCAGCACGTGCTCTTCGTAGATCGCCGTCGCGCCGGCGGCGTTGTACGTCATGTCGACGATCTGGACCGCGAGCCGGATCGCATGCGTCGTGGCGAGCCGGAGCTGGGCGCGCTGGTCCAGGCCGAGCGTGTTGGCGCTCGCGTGCTCCCACACCTCGCGGACCGCCTCCGCGAGAAACGCGCGGCCCGAGCGAAGCCAGGCCTCGGCGTGGCCGACGTTGGCCTGCACCGTCGCCTGGTCGCGCAAGAGTCCGGGCGTCGCCCGCGGAGTCTTGGCGCCCGCCAGCTCGAAGAACGCGTCGAGCGCGCTGCGCGACAGGCCGAGCGCGATCGACGCGTCGCCGCAGGCGAAGAGCAGCGTCCTCGAGATCCGGTAGAGCGGCCGATCCTCGATCAGCGGCGCCGTCTGTGACAGCACCGTGCGCTCGGCCGGCACGAACACGTCGTTCACCGCGAAGTGGTGCGTGCCCGTGCCGCGCATGCCGCGGACGTGCCACGTGTCGAGCAATTGCGCTTCGGCGATGGGCACGAGCATGTACCGCTGCTCCGGCTGACCGGTGGTGGGGTCGAGCCGCACCTCGCCGTTCTCGATCACCTGGGAATGCGCCGCGACCCACGACGCGTGCCGGCATCCCGTGCTGAAGCCCTGGCGGCCGGTGACGCGATAGCCGCCCGGCACGGCGATCGCCTTGCACGTCGGCGCCGGGCTGTTCGCGACGACCGCGCGCGGCACGTCGACCCAGATCGCCCGCGCGACGTCGCGCGGCATCCGCGCCGCGTACGTTCCGAAGATCGCGCCCTGGTTCACGGTCCACGCCGTGCTCGCGTCGGCCTTGCCGAGCTCCTCCAGCACCTGGATATAGGTGGGCAGGTCGAGCTCGCTCCCGCCGAGCACTTTCGGGATGGCGAGATGGAACATCCCGGCATCCGCGATCGCTTCGAAGAGCGCCTTCGGCAGCTCGCGTGTGCGTTCGGTCTCTTCGGCGCACGCGCGGATCTGCGGCGCCAGCTTGCGGGCGACGTCGACGGGGGATCGGCTCTCGATATCAGGCATAGGCGAGCGAGCGTAGGACGAGCTTGCGCAGTGAGTCAAGCGCGGGGTCGCGGGTCGCGCGCGGCGCGCGGCCGTCTTGATCGCCTTGACATGGGCTCCGGCGCCGGGGTACGAGAAGGCGCCCCTATCGAGACCGAACCGAGAGGAGACCATCATGAAGGTGAAGGCCGCGAACGGCTTCGCGCGTGCGCTCAAGGCCGAGGGCATTCCGTGGGTGAGCTGCTATCCGACCAATCACGTGAACAACGCCCTCGGCGAAGAGGGCGTGCCGATCTTGATGATGGGGGAGGAGAGGTTCGCGGTTGCCGTCGCCGACGCGTTCTCGCGGGTGACGTGCGGCAAGTCGATCGGCGTGTGCACGGTGATGGCGAACCTGAACGCCGCCGGCATCCAGATGGCCTACGGCGCGATCGGGCAGGCGTGGGAAGACTCGTCGCCGCTCCTGGTGATCGCCGAGGGCGTGGGCCAGGGCGCGAGCCAGCACACGCACTTCGACATGGCCGGCGCGCTCAAGTCGGTCACGAAGTGGGTGGGGAAGGTCGACCGCGCGGACCTGATCCCGGACTTCGTGCGGCGCGCGTTCACGCAGCTGCGCTCCGGGCGGCCGGCGCCCGTCGTGCTCATCGTGCCGCGCGACCTGGGCGAGTACGAGGAGGACGAGCATCCCTATTCGCCGGTGAAGGGCTGGCGATCCGGTCCGGATCCCGACGACGTGAAGGCCGCGGCGAAAGCCCTGCTCGCGGCGAAGGACCCGCTCCTCTACATCGGTGAAGGCGTCTACTACGCCGACGCCACCAGCGAGCTGCTGCGATTCGCCGAGCTCGCGCAGGTGCCGGTCCTGACGACGCTCAAGGCCAAGGGCGCGTTTCCGGAGAATCATCCGCTCTCGGTCGGGGTGCGCGGCTCGCTCGCCGAGCACTTCCTCCGCAAGTGCGACGTGCTCTTCTCGATCGGCTCGAGCCTCTTTCCCAACCGGTTCAGTCACTCGATTCCCGACGCCGACAAGAAGACGATCGTCCAGTGCACCGTCGACACACTCGACATCAACCGGAGCTACGAGACGCGTCACGCGGTGATCGGGGACGCCAAGCTCACGCTCCAGGCGCTGATCGAAGAGGTCTCGGCGCGCACGGGCGGCGGGCGCAAGAGGCCGGAGGTGATCGAGGAGGTCCGCGGTGCGAAGCAGGCGTTCCTCGCGAAGTTCCGTCCGCAGATGGAATCGAGCGAGAAGCCGATCAACCCGTACCGCGTGATCGGCGATCTCATCAAGGTGCTCGACCCGAAAGCGTCGTTCGTGACCGCCGACTCGGGCAACACGCGCGATCAGACCAGCACGGTCTACGAGGCGCAGATCCCGCGCGGCCATCTCGGCTGGGGCAACGTCTCGACGCTCGGTTACAGCCTGGCCGGCGCCGTCGCGGCGAAGCTCGCGTACCCCGATCGTCAGTGCGTCCACATCACCGGCGATGCGGGCGTCTGTTACATGATGGGCAACTTCGAGGCGATCGCGCGGTACAAGATCGGCATCACGACACTCCACATCAACAACGGCGGGTACTCCGGCTACGGCCCGGGCTTCTGGGGCGGCGGTCACGATCCGTACACGTGGAAGGTGTCCGATCACTCGACGGCCTGCATGGCGTCGATGGCGCGAGCCGTCGGCTTCCACGGCGAGGACGTGAGCGAGCCGTCGGAGATCATTCCGGCGCTGCGCCGCGCGTTCGACGAGAACGCGAAGGGCCGGCCGGCGTTTCTCGAGTTCATGTGCTCGCACTACCCGGTGCATGGCGGGTGGGTGAGGCCGGGAGCGGGCGGGCACTAAGAGTTTCGTTGAGAGGTTGGCGATGAAGCTCAGCGCCGAGCAGATCGGACGTTTCGATCGTGACGGGTATCTCTTCTTCCCGAGCCACTTCACGGCCGAGGAGGTGGGCCGGCTCCTCGCCGAGGTGCCGGCGCTCTTCGCCGAGCACCGTCCGGAGAACGTGCGCGAGAGGGGCTCGGACGCCGTGCGCACGTGCTTCGCAGCGCATATGTTCTCCCCGGCGTTCGCGCGGCTGGCGCGTCATCCGCGCATGGTCGAGCCCGTCAAGCAGGTCTTCGGCGAAGACGTCTACATGCACCAGTTCAAGATCAACGGGAAGATGGCGTTCGACGGGGAGGTCTGGCAGTGGCACCAGGACTACGGCACGTGGGTGAACGACGACTCGATGCCGGAAGCGCGCGCGATGAACGTCGCGATCTTCCTCGACGAGGTCACGGAGTTCAACGGCCCGCTGATGTTCATTCCCGGCAGCCACACGCTCGGGGTGCTGGAGGCGGGTCACGACACGACGACGACCAGCTACCCCCTGTGGACGATCGACCACGCGACGATCTCGCGGCTCGTGGCGCGCGGTGGCCTGGTCATGCCTCCGGCTCGAATCTCTCGCCGTGGAACCGCGTCGCGGTCTACCTGAGTCTCTGCGCGGTATCGAACCACATCCGACGCTTCAAGCGTCCCGGGTACATCGCGCATCGCGACTTCACGCCGATCGAGAGTCTTCCGGACGATTGCTTGCTGGTCGACTACCCGGTGGAGACGCCGTGGAAGAACGGGACGCCGGCGGAGGAGTTGCGCGGGGTGGAAGCGTAGCGTTCCTTGCCTTGCCGCTCGCCGCTGGCGGTCAGCCCACCGCAAAGATTCCGCGCGTCGGGATCATCTGGATTTCTCCGCTCCGCGAAGCCGGCCGATTGCACGAGGCGTTCCTCGTGGCCTCCGCGATGCCGGCTACGCCGAGGGTCGCAACATCGTCATCGACGTGCGCACGGCGGACGGTAACCCGGACCGGCTTCCCGGGCTCGTCGCAGAGCTGCTGCGGAGCAACGTGGATCTGATCGTCGCGCCCAGCACGGCGATGGCCAGGGCTGCGAAAGCCGCGACGAGCGACGGTACCGATCCGACAAGATCCTCAAGGTGCGAAACCGGCCGATCTCCCCGTCGAGCACCCGACCAGGTTCGAGCTGGCGATCAACCTCAAGACGACGAAGGC
>QHRT01000386.1 GCA_003220195.1 Candidatus Rokuibacteriota bacterium
CGCGGCAGCGGCGCACCGACCGCATTCCGATGGGGCGCTTCGGCGAGCCGGAGGAAGTCGCGCGCGCCGCGCTCTTCCTCGCCTCCGATGACGCGAGCTTCGTCACCGGCCACACGCTGGCGGTCGACGGCGGATACCTCGCTGGCGGGCTCTGGTCGAAGGCGGAAGCTCGATGACGAGCCCGTTCGTTCCGGGACCTCGAGTCCGGATCGCCGGTGCATCCACCGGTCCGCTCGCGGGGCTCACCTTCGCCGCCAAGGATCTCTTCGACGTCGCCGGACATCCGACCGGCGGCGGCAATCCGGACTGGGCGCGGCAGCATCCGATTCCGACCCGGCACGCGTGGGCCGTGCAGCGCCTGCTCGACACGGGCGCGACACTCATCGGCAAGACCATCACCGACGAGATCTCGCTCGGGATCCTCGGCGAGAATCCGTTCGAGGGAACGCCGCTCAATCCGAGGGCGCCGGACCACGTCCCGGGCGGCTCTTCGTCCGGATCGGCGTCGGCCGTCGCGCAGGGATTGTGCGACACCGCGCTCGGCACCGACACGGGCGGCTCGGTGCGCGTGCCCTCGAGCTTCTGCGGCCTCTACGGGATCCGGCCGACCCACGGCCGGCTCGATCTCGCCGGCATGATGCCGCAAGCGCCGGGCTCGGACACGACGGGATGGTTCGCGCGCGATGCCGAGACGTTCGCGCGCGTGTCGTCGGTGCTCCTCGGCGAGCCGATCGTCGCCGACAACCTTCCGACGAAACTGATCGTCGCCGTCGACGCATTCGGATTCGCGGATCCCGCGACGGCCGCGGCGCTGCGTCCGATGGTCGAGAAGCTGTCGATGCGGGTGCGCGAGGTGCGCGAAGAGATCATGGCGCCGCCCGGGCTGTCGGTCTGGTCGCGAGCGCAGCGCACGCTCCAGTCCTGCGAGTCCTGGCTCACGTTCAAGGACTGGATCGACCGCGACAATCCACGACTGCAGTTCACCGTGGCCCGCGGCCTGGTGTCCTCGGCCGCGATTCCGGAATCGGAGCGCCAGTGGGCGGCGCTGATGCGCGCCGAGGCGCGGGCCCGGCTCCAGTGGCTGCTTCAACCAGGAACGATCCTCTGCCTGCCGACCACGCCGTTTCCCGCGCCGCGGAAAAGCCTGTCGCTCACGGCGCTCGATCCGCTCCGCGCGCGGATCAGCTGTCTCACATCCCACGGTGGACTGACCGGGATGCCGCAAGTCAGTCTCCCCGGCGCGGAGGTCGACGGGCGCCCGGTCGGGCTTTCCATTCTCGGCGCGCGCGGCAGCGACGCGGTGCTGGTGGCGATGGCGAAAGCAATGGAGGCCAGTCGATGAGAGAAGTCACCGCGATCCCGAGGCGCGTCACGGCTTCGCCGGGGCGTGTCCGAGCGTTGGGAACCTGGGGGCCATGTCAGGCGCGTCCGCGCGCCTCTCGGGGCCCCCAGGAGGATCGATGATGGACGTCACGCCGAACCTGCCCGACGTGGTGGCCGAGGTGCGCGACCTGTTCGAAAGGTACGAGCAGGCGTTGATCGACAAGAACGTGGACGTGCTCGACGGAACGTTCTGGAAGAGCCCCTACACGATCCGCTACGCGATGACCGAGCACGGCTACGGCTTCGACGAGATCCACGCGCATCGCGTCGCGCGGCCGCCGGGCCCGGGCATCAAGGAACGGCGCGTGCGTCTCGAGGTCCTGACGCTCGGCCGCGACGTCGCGACGGTGAATCTCGAGTTCAAGGTACGCGGCCGCGATCTGATCGGCCGTCAGAGCCAGACGTGGGTGCGCTTCCCCGACGTCGGGTGGAAGGTGGTCGCGGCGCACGTCTCGACGATGAATGAAACGCCGCTCTGGTGACCGCGCTCCGGCGGGCGCCTCGCTATCGGCTCACGAGTGCAGCACGGAGGCCCGCGGGATCGTCCACGCTCACCATGAGGCGCCGGAGCCGGATCGGAAACCCCATGACGTATGCGCGCTGTCGCGGCATCAAGTCGATGGTCAGAATGCCGTCACCCGAGCCGTTGACGAGCCATTGCCCGGCGAATCCGTGCACACCACGGCTGAGGCACCTGAACGAGGTCTCCGCCACTGACGCCACCGCAGCATGGGGAAAACGAGCGCGAAAGGCCCAGCCCATCCGCACGACGACCTGATCGTCATCCACGTCGACGTGCGACTGCGAGGGCCGCAGCCCGAGCGCGCCCGACATCCAGCGGTACCACGGGTCGAAGCTGATCGGAAAGCGCCGGAGGCTCTTCGTCGTCATGACTCTCCCGACACGTGGCCGGATCGGTACACGCGGATTCCACGCGATTCTAGCTTGACAGCCGGCGCAACGCGGCCGATTGTGACGCTCACACCGTTCGGGAGGACAACGCTCATGGAGTTTCTGGCGACGACCGAGGCGCTCATCGCCACCTGGCACGGCATCACGACTCCGAACGACGCCGCGCGGCGGCTGGCCGCCGACCTCGCGTCGACGATTGCCGGCTTCGAGCAGGTCCGCGGCACGCTGCGGTTCGAGGACGAGCCGTCGAGCTTCGAGGCGGCGCTCGCGGAGTGCAAAGAATGACCGCGCTGGCCGATCTCGGTCTGGTCGAAGCCGCGGAGAAGGTCACGCGGCGCGAGGTCACGTCCACCGCGCTGCTCGACGCGTGCCTCGCGCGACTCGACCAGGTGAACAAGACGATCAACGCGACGATCTGGGTCGACCGCGATCGCGCACGTGCCGACGCGGCCGCGGCCGACGCGGCGCTCGCCGCCGGGAAATCGCTCGGGCGACTGCACGGCATCCCGCTGGCCCACAAGGACATGTACTACCAGGCCGGCCGGCCCTGCACGTGCGGATCGGCGATCCGCCGCGATTTCGTGCCGGCGATCACCTGCACCGTCGTGGAACGGCTCTTGGCCGCCGGCGCGTACAGCTTCGCCGGGCTCAACATGGCGGAGTTCGCGCAGAACCCCACGGGCCACAACCGCGCGTTCGGCGACTGTCACAACCCGTGGAACGCGCCGTACGTCACCGGCGGCTCGTCGTCGGGCTCGGGCGCCGCCGTCTCGTCGGGCGTGACGTACGCGTCGCTCGGCTCGGACACCGGCGGCTCGATCCGCCTGCCCGCGTCCGCGTGCGGCGTCACCGGGATCAAGCCGACGCAGACGCGCGTGTCGCGCTACGGCGTCATGCCGCTCTCGTTCTCCGCCGACAACGTGGGACCGCTCGCCCGCAGCGCGAGGGACTGCGCGCGAATCCTGTCGATCATCGCGGGCGCGGACTCACGAGATCCCACCAGCGCGAGGGAGCCCGTGCCCGACTACGAGGCCGCGTTGACGGGCGATCTGCGCGGCGTCCGCGTCGGCGTGCCGACCAACGCGTTCACGAACATCGCGGAGCCGCCGGTGCTCGCGGCGCTCGAGGCCGCGCTGAAAGCGCTCGAAGGCCGTGGCGCCACGATCGTGCGTCTCGAGTTGCCGTTGATGAAGGCGATCTCGTCGTACGTCGCGGTCATCTCCCGGGCGGAAGCCGCGGCGATCCACGCGCAGTGGATGCGGGAGCGGCCGCAGGACTACGCGATTCACCTCTCGGCGCGACTGTACGGAGGCTACGCGATTCCCGCGGCGTACTACGTCGAAGCGCTGGCGTGCCGCGGACCGATCCTCAAAGCCTTCGCCGCCGACGTCTTCGGGAAGGTCGACCTGCTCGCGACGCCGACCATTCCGACGTGCCTGCCGACCCTGGCCGAGACGGACATCGACCACGGGCCGCCCGGCGTCGAGCAGAAGTTCATGGCGCTGTCCATCAACACCCGACCGTTCAACTACCTCGGCCTGCCCGCGGTCAGCGCCCCCTGCGGATTCGATCCGAACGGTCTGCCGATCGGGCTGCAGATCGCCGGAC
>QHRT01000387.1:0-4598 GCA_003220195.1 Candidatus Rokuibacteriota bacterium
AGGCGTCCTCCGTGCCGGCGTTGCGGAAGCCGCGCATGACGCCCGGCGGCACCGAGATCGTGTCCCATTGCTCGAGGAAGATTTCCTGCTCGCCCTTGTCGCCCCAGTACACGGACCACCGGCCGGACATCGCGAAGAACACCTCGACGGTCGGGTGCGCGTGGAGCGCCGCGCCCTTGCCGGGGGCGGCGTGCACCATCGCCACGTTGAAGTCGCGGGCGTCGGTGATGGCCGGGTTCAGCGTCGCGTCCTCGGTGACGCCGCGACCGATCACGTTGAAGATCTCGCGCTCGTGGCCGGGGATCAGGCTGTCGAGGAACGCCTGCTTGCTCGCACGGAGATCCTTGAAGTGGGCCACCCGCTTCTGCATCTCGGCCCTGGAGACCTGCTTGGTCTTCATCGCGCCCTCCCTCTGTTCTCGGTTTCGGGCTCTCGTGGTCGCGGCGCCGTCATTGTACTTTCGGCTCGAGCGACATCAGCTTGAGCGTCGCTTCGATGAAGCGTTGACCTTGAACAACGACAAGTTCTTGACGCGGAGGTCGTGCGCGAGGTCGCCCCTACTGCTTCACCGCGCCGGCGGCCAGGCCAGCGCTCAGCTTCGTCTGGAGGGGCAGGAACAGGAGGAGGGGCGGCAGCGCGGTGAGCGCCGCCGCGGCCATCACCTGCCCCCACTCCGTGGTGTGTTCCCCGAAGAATGCGTAGAGGACCAGCGGCATGGTTTTCATCTCCGTGCGCGTCAGCAAGGCGAGCGCGAACAGGTACTCCGACCAGCACAGGAGGAACGCATAGGTCGCGGTGGCCACCACGCCTGGAAGCATGATGGGAAATACGATCCGCCAGATGACGAGGAACGGTGGGCAGCCGTCGATGATTGCCATCTCGTCCAGACTCCGCGGCACCGATTCGAGATAGCCGACGAGGAGGTACACCGAGAACGGGATCGTCACCGCCACGTAGCAGACCACGATTCCGAGATACGTGTTCAGAAGCCCGAGGCGCGCGAACAGGATGAAGACCGGCGTGACCAGGATGATCCACGGAAAGGTCTGCCCCAGCATGACACCGCCGAAGATCGTCGCCTTCCATCGGAATCGTCTCCGCGAGAAGACGTAGGCCGCGATCACCGACACGAACGTCGAGATCAGCACGGCGGCCAGGCTGATCACCAGGCTATTTCCGATGTGGACGCCGAACCCCGACGCGAACAGCCGCCGGTAGTTCTCGAGCGTGTAGTCGGCGAACTCGCCCGAGAAGAGCGTCTCCTGGGTCTTGAAGGATGCGAAGAAGACCCAGGCCGTCGGGTAGACCAGGACGATCGCCGAGACCAGGGCGGTGGCCAGCAGCAGGAGCTCGCCGGGCCGGACCGCACGTCTCCGCCGGGCCACCGGATGGGCCAGGGGCCGCGTCTCGATCGCGGGCGTCGGTTCTGCACGCATGGCTCAGAACGCCTCGCGAAGCTCCCGCCGGACCACGAATCGGAGATACAGGAGCCCGAAGGCGGTCATGATGGCGGCCATCACGATGCCGAGCGCCGAGCTATACCCCATGCGGCCGTCGACGAAGGCTTTCAGGTAGACCTCGGTGGCCATGACGTTCGTGTAGAGGCCGGGGCCGGCGCCAGTGGTCAGCCACACGTAGACGAAGTTGTTGAACGTCCAGAAGGTCGACATGAGGGTCATGACCACGACGGCGGGCATGAGATGGGGCAGCACCACGTGCCACACGCTGCGAAGCTTGCTCGCCCCGTCCACCGACGCCGCCTCCAGCACCTCGGAGGGGATGGCCTTGAGGCTCGCGAGAAAGGTGAGCGTCACCAGGGGCAGCGTGTTCCAGGTGATGATGGTGATGAGCGAGGGCCAGACGAAGGTCACATCGGAGAGGAACGCCACCGGCTCGGGCACCAGCCCCGAGACCATCAGCAGCTTGTTCACCACGCCCGCCCTGGGATCCAGCATCCAGCGCCAGATGACGACCGCGACGATGGGCGGCGTCGCCCAGGGCACGATGAGGATCACGTGGAAGAGGGTGGCGAGCCGCCACCGCCGGAGGGTGTCCGAGTTCACGAGCAGCGCCAGCAGCAGCCCCAGCACGATGCGGACGGATACGCTGATGAGTGTCAGCCACACGGTGTCGACGTAGTTACGAAGGCCGACCCATCGGCCCCCACGCCGGAGGCCGAACAGGCTCAGATCGGTCAGGCTGTTCTGGAGATTGAAGACCGTCGGGTAGACATAGAACACGATGAGAAAGAACAGCGCTGGCAGCAGGAGCAGCCCGACGAATGCCCGGTTGCCTCTCACGCCGGCCCCGGCCTCTTATTTGACCTTGGCCAGCTCGGCCTGGATCAGGTCGTGGAGTTCCTTGGCCGCCGTCCTGGACGTCTTCTCTCCGGTGAACACCGAGCCGGCGGCCCGGCCCGTCGCGTTCCACATGATCGGGATCGCCACCGGCCCGGTCGAGTATGGTCCCCAGGCGCGCGCGAGCTTGAGCTGCTCGGCGTAGCCGGCATGCGAGAGGCTCTTCTGGGCGGGCCACTGCCCCGTGTAGTACTTGGAGAAGATCTCGGGACGGAGCAGGTACTTGATGACCTGGAACGCCTCGTCCGGATGCTTTGCGCTGGCGTTGATCGCGAGCTGGCGGCCTCCGATGAAGGTCTTGGAGCCGTTCCGATCCCGCGGGTGGATCGTCGACGCGAACGGAAATGGCTTGCCCGGGTAGCGCGCCTTGTAGGCATCCTCGATCTGGGTGAGGACGAACTCCGGCGTCGAGATGATGGCGATGTTTCCCTGCACCATGCCCTCGATCAGCTCCTGGGCTCCCCAGTTCGTGACGGCGAGCAGCGCTTTGTCGTTGTGCCCCTCCTTGAAATAGGTGTTGTAGTAGTCGAACGCCTCCGCGATCTGATCAACCGTGACGTTCATGACGTACTTGCCGTCGGGCGCCCGGTCCACCAGCGCCCATCCGTGCGACCACCAGTAGAAGTTGCAGAAGAACCAGATCGAGTTCGTGGACCCGCTGCCGGCCGGGAACCCCCATCCCGTCTTGCCCGTCCTCTGCTTGATCTGCCGGCTGGCCTGCCGGAGCTCCTCCCAGGTCTCCGGGAACCTGGCGATCCCCGCCTGGCGGAGGAGATCCTTGTTGTAGACCATGGCGAACGTGTCCACGGTCCACGGGATGCCGTGAATCGTGCCGTCGTCCTGGCTGGCGAGATCCGTCGAGCGGAAGTCCGCCTTCCAGAGCTCCTCCAGACCGTGCTTGCGCACCAGATCGTTGAGCCTGAGGAACGCTCCGGCCTGACCCATGCTGCGGATCATCACCTGGCCGAAGTGGCCGATGTCCGGCCCCTGGCCGACCGCCGCCTCCCGGAGGAACTGCTCGCGGGCATCGCTCCAGGCAATGCGCTGCAAGATGACCTTGATGTTGGGGTTCTGTTTCTGGAACACATCCAGCGCGTCCCGGATCTCCTTGTGCTCGGCATCGTTGAAGCGGAAGGAGACCTCGACCGCGCCGGCGGCGCCGACCAGAGCCAGCCCCAGGACGACGGACAGCAACAAGAGACCCGAACCTCGAGCCAGGCGAGTCAGCATGTGTCTCCTCCACTCAGCGAACGCAGGGATGACAGCATCGACCAACCGCCTGGTCAAGCATCTGAACCGGGGCGTTGGTCAGCCACCGGTCGTGATCTACACTGTGGCGCGACGAGGACGGAGGCTTCGACTCTTGACGCACGAGGTCGAACCATGACGACGAGGCGACGGTTCTCCATGGCGATCGTGGTGATGCTCGGTGTCGCTCTGCTGTCGGCGGGTGGCCAGGCTCCACTGGACGCGCAGCCCACCACGGATTCGGCGATCCGTGTGGGCGCGAACGATCTGGGCGGCGTCGTCACGAGCGCGACGGGACCGGAAGCCGGCGTCTGGGTGATCTCAGAGACGAGCGACCTTCCGACGAAGTACGCCAAGATCGTGGTCACCGACGGTTCCGGGCGCTATCTCATGCCGGATCTTCCGAAGGCCAGTTACCGTGTGTGGGTGCGCGGCTACGGGCTCGTCGATTCGCCGAAGGTTCAAACGGCGCCCGGAAAGAGGCTCAATCTCAAGGCCGTCGTGGCGCCGACCGCGGCGGCGGCGGCGGAATACTATCCGGCGATCTACTGGTACTCGATGCTCAGAGTGCCCGACAAGAGCGAATTCCCGGGCACCGGGCCCGACGGGAACGGCATCGCGCCGGCCGTGAAGAATCAGGAGCAGTGGCTCGACGTCGTGAAGACCAACGGGTGCTACACGTGCCACCAGCTCGGCAACAAGGCGACCCGTACGGTCCCGAAGGAGCTGGGCGAGTTCAAGTCGTCGGTCGATGCCTGGCAGCGGCGCATCCAGTCCGGGTAAGCGATGATCCAGATGACGAACAACCTCGGCCGGATCGGCGCGCCGCGCGCGCTCAAGCTGTTCGCCGACTGGACGGATCAGATTGCCGCCGGCGAGCTGCCTTCCTCGAAGCCGTCGCGACCGCAAGGCGCGGAGCGCAATGTCGTCATCACGCTGTGGGACTGGGCCGGGCCCACGGAGTATCTGCACGACGAGATCTCGACCGACAAG
>QHRT01000387.1:4698-10318 GCA_003220195.1 Candidatus Rokuibacteriota bacterium
CCCTCGCCGTACTGGGGCGACGGCCCGATCTGGGATAGCCAGACCAGCATGCACAACCCGATGTTCGACGAGAAGGGCCGCGTGTGGTTCACCTCACGCGTCGGTCCGCCGGCGAATCCGGACTTCTGCAAAAAGGGTTCGGACCATCCGTCCGCGAAGCTCTTTCCCGTCGAACAGTCCAACCGTCATGTGTCCGTGTACGAGCCGAAGAGCGGAAAGATCACGCTGATCAGAACGTGCTTCCCGACCCACCATCTCGTCTTCGCCGAGGATGCTAACAACACCCTGTGGACCAGCGCGGGCGGTCCCGGCAGCGGCGTCATCGGCTGGCTGAACCGCAAGATGTTCGACGAGACCGGCGACGAGGTGAAGTCACAAGGGTGGACGGCGCTCATCCTCGACACCAACGGCAACGGCAAGCGCGACGAGTATGTGGAGCCTGACCAACCGATCGACCCGACCAGGGACAAGCGCGTCGTCGCGGCGTTCTACGGCATCGGTGTGAACCCCGCGGACGGGACCGTGTGGGGCACGGTACTTGGATTCCCCGGCTACGTGATTCGGCTCACTCCGGGCCCGAATCCGCCAGCGACGGCGCTCGCGGAAGTCTTCGAGCCGCCGATGCCGGGATACGGACCGCGCGGCATAGACATCGATCGGAACGGTGTCGTGTGGACGCCGCTCTCGAGCGGTCACATGGCGAGCTTCGACCGGCGCAAGTGCAAGGGTTCACTGAACGGGCCGAATGCGACGGGCAAGCACTGTCCGGAAGGCTGGACCCTGTACCCATTTCCCGGGCCGCAGCTTCAGAACGTGACGGAGTCGGGCAGCGCCGAAGCGAGCTATTACACGTGGGTGGATCAGCACGACACGTTCGGACTTGGCAAGAACGTGCCAATCGCCACCGGCAATGCGAACGAGTCGCTCCTCGCGCTCGTGAACGGAACGTTCGTCAACCTCCGCGTCCCGTATCCGATGGGCTTCTACACGAAGTGGGTGGACGGCCGCATCGACGATCCGAACGCGGGCTGGAAGGGCAAAGGCCTCTGGGCGACGTACAGCACGCGAACGCCGTTCCACGTCGAAGGCGGCAAAGGCACGACCAGCAAGGTCGTTCATTTCCAGCTGCGCCCGGACCCGTTGGCCCAACGATGACCATCACTCGATCGATCGTCCTGGCCAGGGATCCTACCCGACGCGCGGTCGTGGAGCCGTGCGGTCCGCGGAGCGTGTGATGGCCGATCTCGATGCCGCGTGGCCTCGCAACGACTATTCCCGGGTCCGATACGACCTCTTTCACGACTCCGATGTCTTCGAGCGGGAACAGGATCGGATCTTCCGGGGCCCGGTGTGGTCGGTGCTCGGTCTCGAGACGGAGATCCCGAATCCCGGCGACTTCCGGGTGACCGCCGTCGGGACGACCCCGGTCGTCTTCAACCGGGACCAGAGCGGCGCCGTGCACGCCTTCGTGAACCGCTGTGCCCATCGAGGGGCCGAGCTCGTGCGGGAGCCGTACGGGAACTGCAAGGACCACACGTGCATCTACCACGCGTGGTGCTACACCCTTCAGGGCGACCTCATCGGCGTGCCATTCCAGCGCGGCGCGAACGGTCGCGGCGGAATGCCGCCGGACTTCGACCTGCGCGAGCACGGATTGCAGAAGCTGAGAGTGGCCGTCTGGAAGGGTGTCGTGTTCGGGACGTTCACCGAAGCGACCGAGCCGCTCCCGACCTATCTGGGGCCACTGATGATCGAACACATCGGCGAGCTCGTGGACCGGCCCGTGAAGATCCTCGGATATCAACGCCAGCGCGTCTTCGCGAACTGGAAGCTCTATCTGGAGAACGTCCGTGACGGGTATCACGCGAGCCTCCTCCACGAGTTCAATCGCACGTTCGGCTTGAGCCGGCTGACCCAGATCTCGGGCGGACACATGGATGACCGCCACCGGCATAGCTTGCTGTTCCAGTACGCGGGATCGGACGACGACCAGGCGGCACGGCAGGCCTACGCGCGCGATCGAGTGCAGCGTGGCGAATACATGACGCTGAAGGACACCGCAATTGTCCGGTACGTCAAGGAGCACCCCCACGGGATCACCACGCGCATCATCTCGGTGTTCCCCAACGCGGTGTTCCACCAGATCTACAACTGCCTGGGGCTCCGCACGATTCGCCCCATCGACCCCGGCCAGTTCGAGATCGTGTTCATCCTCTTCGGCTATGAGGACGACGATGAGGCCATGACCGGCCACCGGGTGAACCAGGCCAACATGGTCGGGCCGTCGGGCCTGATCTCCATGGAGGACGGCGAGGCGCTGGAGCTGGTCCAGCGAGCGACGGCGCCGGACCGCGATGCGTACGGAATGTACGAGATGGGCGGGACCGGGACGATCCGGAATCTCGACACCCGCGTGAACGAAGTGCCGATCCGCGGGTTCTGGTCGTACTACAGCGAGCTCATGGGGATCGAGCCGGCGGGCGCCGTGCGATGACCGTGGATCTCGAGACGAAGAGTCGCGTGGATTGCCTGCTGACGGACAGCGCGATGTTCATCGATCGCGATGAGCTTTCCGCCTGGCTGGATTGCTTCGAGGATGATTCGCGATACGTGGTGATTCCCCGGGAGAATCGGGCGCGCGACTACCCGGTCGCCCTCATCCATTGCGATAACAAAGCGCGACTTCACGATCGGGTCACGTGCCTCCGTCACGCGAACAAGTTCAATCCGCATTTCGATCGGCACATCCTGAGCACCGCGCGCATCCTCTCACTCGAGGACGGGGTGGCCGCGGTCGAGTCCAACTTCATGATCGTGCAGACCACGAAGACCGGCGAATCGAAGCTCTTTTGCGCCGGATGCTACGAGGACCGGATCAACGTGACGAGCCCCCGTGCGCGCTTTCGGGAACGGATCGTGGTCCTCGACACCTTCTCGATCCCCACCCTGCTGGCCACGCCGATTTGAGGCGGTGGTGAGGAGCGAACGATGAAACGAGCCCCGCTCGCGCTGGTCACCGTGGTCCTTTCCGTCCTGTCCGGCCTGGCCCTCGCGCCGGCGTTCGCACAGGCTCCCAGGCCGCCGATCAAGATCGGATTCCTCACCGTCTTGACGGGAGGTCTCGCCGCCGGCGGCAAGGAGATGGAGCAGGGATTCCGGCTCGCACTCGATGAGGTTCGGGGCGAGATCGAGGGGCGGAAGATCACGCTGCTCGTCGAAGACGACGAGGCCAAGCCGGACGTCGGGCTCACGAAGGCCCGGAAGCTGGTGGAAAGCAACCATGTTCACATGGTGGCTGGCCTCCTCCACAGCGGTGTGTCACTCGCCGTGGGGAGCTACATGGCGGGGAAGGAGACCCCGCTCGTCGTCACCAACGCGATCGCCAAAGCGCTCACGCAGGAGAAGCGAGCCCCGAACGTCTTTCGCACGTCATGGGCCGGTGGCCAGGCGTACTTCCCCTTCGGTCAGTACGTGGTCGAGAAGCTTCGGTACCGGCGGCTCATCGTCGCCTATTCCGACTTCGCCGCCGGCCAGGACATGGCGGGCGGCTTCACGCCGTTCTTCACGGCGGCCGGAGGAGAGGTGGTCGACACCGTCAAGGCCCCGCTGGGAACGCCCGACTTCGCGCCGTACCTGGCGAAGATCGTGGGCATGGTCGGCACGGCCGATGCCGTGTGGGCGTGGTACCCGGGCGCCGACGCGATCCGCTTCGTGAAGCAATACGTCGAATTCGGCCTCAAGGAGAAGATGCCCCTGATCGCCGGCGGCTCGCTGGTCGAGGAGATCAACCTTCCCGCTCAGGGGAAGGACGCTCTGGGGATCATCAGCGCGGACATCTACACGCCGACCTGGGACACCCCCGAGAATCGTGCCTTCGTCGCGGCCTTCCAGAAGAAATACAGCGTCACCGGGGCGAAGGTGATCCTGGCCGCCCTCAAGGCCGTGAACGGTCAGATCGAGGACCGGCCGCGCTTTCTCGAGGCCCTGAGGAAGGTGGAGATCACGACTGGCC
This sequence comes from Candidatus Rokuibacteriota bacterium, assembly GCA_003220195.1. Lineage (GTDB taxonomy): Bacteria > Methylomirabilota > Methylomirabilia > Rokubacteriales > CSP1-6 > AR8. The sequence continues at coordinate 8,711 of QHRT01000387.1, forward strand.
GGGGCCCGATCCGGTTCGATCAGCATCAGAACGCCATTCTGAACGTTCAGATTCGACAGGTCCGAGAGGTGGGAGGGAAGATCGAGAACGTCGTGCTCGAAGTCATTCCCAACGTCGACCAGTACTGGAAGACGAAACGCTGATCAGCGCCGCAAGCTCCCCGCGGCCTTCATCACCGGGATCGACAGGCCGAAGAGCGTCGCCACGTTCCTGCCGACGATCTTCAGCTTCCTTCCCGACCGGTTGCCGGCCGCGAAGTCCATCGTGCGCGAATCGACTTCAAGACCGAAGGGTAGATGACGAAGCGCCGGAATGGTTCGATCGCCGCCATATAGACGGGCGTGAATGCCGAAACGTTCTCGACGTAGATCGCCCAGTACAGTCGGTAACCGTCGGCGCGCCGACGCAGCGCGATACAGCTGAAGGCATGGACCGTGGCGTTCCGTGCTTCGCCGACCATCTCGCACGGAAACTCGTAGATCAATCGCAGCGGCCCCGACATCGTGCCGCTCGGAGAGAGTGACCGCCGGCGCTGATCGTCGCTCAAACGGTGTGCATAGCCGGGCTCGGGCTGCTCGCGGTCCCAGTGGAAGATACGCCCGAGAACGTGGCGCAACCCAACGAGCGCCCGGACGGAGCGCGTCGATTCGAGGGCTCCGGCATTCATCAGGCGCCGAACGTCACCGATCGTGCGCCCATCGCCACCGTCAGGCAGATCGATGGCGGAAACGTCCCGCAGCGGGACGTCGTGCAGTAGTGCGTGGACTTCCAGGTCGAGCGCCAGGAACTCCGCGTGCGGAATCCGTACGGGTCCGAGGAATCCTCGGGCGCTCATCCAGGATCGACGCTCCCGCGGACCGAAGGCGCTGACAGAAATAGGTCCCGAAGGTACTGGTCGTCAGCCAGCGAATTGGCCAGCCCCAGAATCGTGGCCTGGCCGAGCGCGCGGTGATGTCCGGCCGCGGCGGTGTTTCCCGCGCGCCGGGAGAGCTCCGCCGCGGTGCGATGCACTCGCCACGCCGCGAGCGGGACCTCGACGCCCTCCATCGCCGACAGCGCGCGATCGACACAGCGATGGGCGTGGCCGAGATCACGTGACGCCATCGCGACGCGGGCGTTGGCGTCCCAGGCGAGCGCCTGCCAGGTGCGTTCCGCGGTCGCCTGCGTGAGCTCGAGGAAGCGTTCAGCCTCTGGCCGCGCTCGCGTGAGATCCTTCGTCGCCAGCCAGAGATTGGCGAGCGCCTCTTCGATCATCATCCGGCAATACCAGTCATTGATCACGGGCTGGCGGTCCATCTCGCCTCGCGCGGCCAGCAACTGCTCCGCGGCCGCGTCATATCGCCCTGATCCGGCTTCCGCCGAGCCCGCCAGGGTCAGGCAAAAGCGGCGCCACGGTCTCCTCGCCGGTTCGTCGAGGAACGGCAGCACCGAATGGCAGATGTCCAGAACACCGGCGAAGTCCATCGCATGCAGGTGGATCCAGGCGCGGTACAGATGCAGTGTCTGTGCGCGGTAACGGTCTCCATTCTTCTCCGCCAGCGCGATCTCCGCCGCCAGCGTGCGGAGCGCTTCTCCCCACTCGCCGACGAACAGAAGACTCCACGGCAC
>QHRT01000388.1:0-3786 GCA_003220195.1 Candidatus Rokuibacteriota bacterium
GGACCGGTGCCGGATGCGGCCGACGACATCCGTGAAATCATCGCTCGCATCCATGCCGAGAGTGTCGCGAACGCTCGGGCGCTCGGACTCGCGCACGTGTCCGCACGAGGTGTGGCGGCCGATCCCGGGGCACCGGTCTTCCGCAAGGTCGATTTCCCGTTGCGTCAACGGCCCGGCGCACTTGCACATGAAGAGCGGCACCCTCACGCCGGTCCCGCTGGGCGGTCGGGTCGTCACGGGGCAGTATCTGGGTCTGGTCGGCAGCTCCGGGCGGTCGACCGCGCCTCACTTGCACTTCCAGTTGCTGAACGAGACACAGACCGTCGTCCTGGATCCGTTCGCCGGCGTCTGCGGAGGCTCGGCGACGCTCTGGAAGCATCAATGGAAGGCCAACCCGGATACGCGTCTCATCGAGCTCAGCACCCACAATCCGGCGCCGGTCGTGCCCGGTGACGGCTGCAACACCACCGGTCAGGTGCCGAACTTCGCCGACGTGTTCAATCCTGGCGATGCGGTGCATGCGCTGGTGGCGATGCGCGACCAGACCCCCGCCGATGTCGCCACGATCGAGATCCTCCGCCCGGACGGCACGGTGTTCCTGTCCGGGCCTTCGGGAGCCCCGACCTCGGGGCAGTTCAACGGAAGCTACTGGTACAGGTTCGCGACGTTGCCGCCGAGCGCTCCGAGCGGCGTCTGGAAAGCTCGCGCGACGTTGAGCACCGCCGACGGGCGTTCCTTCAAACTGGAGAAGGCGTTCTTCGTCGGCATCTCGCCGGCACCGACCGCCATCGTCTCGTCCGTGCTCCCGTCGAGCCGCTCGGTCCAGGCGGCGAGCACGGCGACGGCGTTCTCGACCATCATCAACGCCGGGGCAGGGACGGCGTACGGCTGCTGGATCGCGGCGGAAACGCCGCTGGCGGCAGACTTCAGCTACCAGCGCGTCGATCCGACCAACACGCCGATCGGCGCGCCGAACCAGATCGTCGACATTCCCGGCAACGGGTCCCAGGCGTTTGTCCTGTCGTTCAAGCCGCAGCAGCAGTTCGAGCCTCCGACCCGGGTGGCCGAGGCCGCGACCGTGACGTTGCGATACAAGTGCGCCAACACGGACGCGGTCACTCCCCTCGAGGGCGTGAACACGTTCGTCATCTCGTTCGCTCCGGATCCGGTGCCCGATGTGATCGCGATCAGCCTCACGCCGTCGAACGATGGCGTGGCGCGGATCACCGCGCCGCACGGCTCGACCGCCTTCGCCACGGCCACGAGCAGCATCGGGGCGGCGGGAACCATCACGGCACGTGCGGTCGCCAGTGACCCGACGATGCCGCTCGCTCTCTCGATTTGCCGGAGCGATCCCTCGACGGGCGTCTGCCTCGCCCCAGCGGCCCCGTCAACCCAGAGTTTCTTCGGCGTGAACGAGACCGCGACGTGGAGCGTGTTCCTCACCGCCACCGGATCGATTCCACTCGATCCCGCAAACCGTCGCGTCCGCATCGAGTTCGTCGATCCGACGAACATCGTGCGCGGGTCGACCAGTGTCGCGGTCACGGCGCCGTAGCGGCGGCGCGGGCCGCATCGGCCGCGCCGCCGCGTGAGGGAAGCTGGTGGCGGGTGTCGCACGATGCACGGCAAGCGATGTACGATCGAGCTCAGCTCCGATCGGCGTCGAGATCATCGGTGAGCTGGGAGGCGACGAGGTGAGTGACTTGCGAAGATCCCGCGCTCTTCGGCGGCTGGCCGCGGCCGTCGTCGCGCTCCTCTGGCTGACACCCGCGAGCGTCGCGCGCGCCGCGCCTCTTTTGCGAGTGGACTACGACCCGCCGCGGTTGTCGGTCGAGGCTCAAGACGTCAGCCTGTTCGCGGTGCTCAGCGAGATCGGCGACAAGGTCGGGTTCCGCGTCGTCGAGTTGTCGCCATCCTCCACGGTGGTATCGGTATCGATTCGCGACGCGTCGCTGGACGAGGCGTTGAGGCAGCTTCTGCGTGACGAGAACAGCACCGTGCTCTACCAGACGGCGCCGGGCGCGATGACGCAGTCGGCAATGACGATCGAGAAGATCGTGCTGTCGGGCACGCCGAGCGCGACTCTCGCGGCGACCGACCGTGCGAGCCCGGTGGTGGCCTCCCAACGCTTCTCGAGTCCCGTCGGTGATCCGGTGATGACACCGGCTCCGCTGGCGACGTCAGGTCCTCTTCCCGGTCCCGGTCTGGTCGCGGTTCTACCAGGAGACCGGGGTGTCGTGTCGAACGACTCCAGCGACGATTCAGACGTGGCGGCCACGACCGTGGCGGATCTCCTCAAGGCGCACGCCATGGTTGCCGCCGGTGCGACGCGGCAGGCTTCTCGGACGATGGGCTCGTCGGATGCGGCCCCCACGGTGAGTCTCGAAGCCTCACTGGCCGAGACGACTCGACGTGCGCAGCAAGCGGTCGCTGCACTGGTGGACGGGCTCGCGACCGCGACCCGGGCCCTCGAGCAGTCTCGAGCGGCGGCCGAGAAATAGGTCGCCTTCGGCGTGTCTGAAATCGCACGCCAGGTGACGTCCAGCACCCCGGTCGTCTTTCCCGAGCACTGGCTCGCCCACGAGCTGCTGGACGGATTGACCGGCCTCGAAATCGGTGCTGCCGCGTACAACGCGTTCGGGCTCAACACGCGCAACGTCGCGAGCCGGGAGGGCGCCGACTTCTATGTCGAGGAGCAACGAGCGATGGGCGTCGAGCCCGCGGCGGTCGACATCTGGGCGCTGGCCGACCGCATTCCCGTTCCCGACCGGAGCGAGGATTTCGTGCTCTCGAGCCACGTGGCGGAGCACCTGCCCAACCTGATCGGCGCGTTCCTCGAATGGGACCGGATCGTCAGGGACGGAGGCTACGTCTTCATGATCGTGCCGCTGCAGGGAGCGCTGCCGCAAGACGGAGACCGCGAGCTCACGTCACTCGAGCACTTCGTCGAGGATTACCGGCAGGGGTGGACGCTCGACACCCACCCGACGCACGACGTTCCCGGCGGCAGGATGGGGCACTACCACACCTTCACACCGGATTCCCTCACCGACGTCGTGGACTGGATGCGAGCGTGCGGGCTCAGCGACTGGCAGCTGGTGGCACGTGAAGACGTCGACAGCAAAGTGGGCAACGGGTTCACGCTGGTCTTCCGCGTGAGGCATCGAGCCACGGCGTGAACGGTTCCGCCCGGCACGCGCGGTGATCGGGCGTCGTCAGCCTGCCAGGCTCCAATCCGTCAAGGATAGCGTCAGGTTCGGGTTGTAGTAGGGATCTCCTTTCCGGATGAGGTCCCCCCACAGGGTCCACATGAGCTCCTCGTCATCCGTCGGGTGCAGCCTTCCCCGCGTGCCGGATTCGTGGTGGTACAGCAAGGCGAACGGCGTGTAGACGATCAGGTATCCGCGCTGACGCAATCGCAGACAGAGATCGATGTCGTTCAACGCCACCTGGAGTCGCTCGTCGAAGCCCTTGACCTCCTCGAACGCGCGCCGGGGGACGAGCATGCACGCCGCCGTGATGGCGCTGCAGTTCCGCACGACATCCGGGAATCCAAAATACGTGAAGCTGTCACCCGGAAGGCCTTTGAAGGCGTGATCGGCGACTCCACCGACGCCGAGCACCAGGCCGGCATGCTGGATGCGCCCGTCCGGATAGTGGAGGCGGGCGCCGACCGCGCCCACCTCCGGGCGCTGCGCCTGCTCGAGCATCGCCGTGAGCCAGTCGGGCTCGACCACCTGCGTGTCGTTGTTGAGGAACAGCACGTAGTCTCCGCGCGCCTGA
>QHRT01000388.1:3856-5839 GCA_003220195.1 Candidatus Rokuibacteriota bacterium
CTCGCGGCTGTCGTTGTCGCGGACGATGATCTCGTAGGGACCATACGTCGTCTTCTCTTCGATGCTTCGAAGGCACTGCTGCAGCAAGGCCCAGCGGTCCCGCGTCGGGATGATGATCGAGATCAGCGGGGTCGCGGTGAGGCGATACCGGACGGTGTAGGTCCCCGGCCGGACGTCCTTCACCTGACCGTCGTGCCCTCTCCGTTGCAGCGCGTCCTCGATCGCCTGACGTCCGGCCTTGTAGGCGAAGGGCTTCGCGGCCGTCGACCCCGCCGCGGAGCCGGGAATCTTTCGCCAGTGATAGAGGATCTTCGGGATGTGGGCGATCCGGCGCGTCCGCTCGCTCACGCGAAGGAGCAGATCGTAATCCTGGCTGCCGTCCAGCCCGGGTCTGAAGCCCCCGATCGCGTCGAGAAGAGTCCGGCGGAACACCGAGAGATGCGTGATGTAGTTCATGGACAGCAACAGGTCGGGGTTCCAGTCGGGCTTGAAGAACGGCTCGACGCGTCGACCGTTCGGATCGAGCTTGTCCTCGTCCGTATAGATGAGGTCGAGGTCAGGCTCCTCGCTGAGGATCGAGCAGCGCCACGAAGTCCCCCGTGGCCTGCCGGAGCGCGTGGTTGGAAGCGCCGGCAATGCCTTCGTTCCGCGAGAGGTGCTGCACCCGCACCCGGCTTTCTGTCGCGGCGTACTCGTCGAGAACGTCGCGGACGTGAGGCCTGGTCGAGCCATCGTTGACGAGATGGAGCTCCCACGTCGGATAGATCTGGGCGCGTACGGACTCGATGGCTTTCCTGAGCCAGACCTCGTCGGTGTCGTAGACCGGCATGACCACGCTGATGGTCGGGTGGTACGGCAGCTTCTCCATTGCCACCTTCATCGTCTGGACATCTTTCGGTGTGAGGCGGTGCCGCTCGACCCAGATCTGGTATTGCAGTTCGGGATTCTGCGTCCCCTGCGTCTGGGGAGGAGCCTTGACGAAGAACTCCTGTCCCTGCCATCGGAGGCGAATCTTGTACTTCGTCTTCGCGACGAACGATCGGACACCTTCCTCCAGCAGGACTTCCAGGAGACGGCGAAGGCTCCAGTAAAGACGGCGCCGCAGCGAGTCCTGAGGCACGACACGGTCACGCACCCGACGGAGCCGCTCGAGGATCTTCCAGCCGATCGTGCTCTGGAGCGCGAGGAAGTGGTAGTTCAGGCCGGCGATCAACTCGTCCTTCTCGGCCGCGCCAGGCTCCAGAATGTCGAGCTTCCCTTCGAGCGTCAGGATCCGGGACTCGCTCGCGTGCTGTAATGCCCGGCGCGACATCAACTCGCGCCGAAGCGCCTCGGCGCCGCGCTGGACCGCGGCGAGATCGCTCTGCACCCGGTCTCGACGGGCGGCGAGCGCCACGATCGTGCCGTCCTTCTGCTCGTTGTCGAGACGGAGCGATGCGACCTGTCTCAGGAGCCTTCCGCGCTGCGCCAGGAGTGAATCGAGCGGCACGCACGCCGGGCCTGCCTTGAAGCGCATGGCGTGCGGCGCGATGCAACCGGCATCGAACTCGACGTCGAGCTGGAAGCCGTGGGCCGCGAACTCCGCGATCCACGCGGAGCCAGGGCGCACGGTGTGGTGGGTCGGTTCCGTCAGGTCATCGGGCGTCGACGAAAACAGGACGTCCCCGCTGCTTCGGCAGATGTTGGCCATGGCCCGGCGCGCGTCCGACTCGCTCAGGTGCTCCAGGACCTCGATGCAGACGATCAGATCGTAGCCGTCGTCGAACGGGTCCGTGGCCGAAGCCACCCGACAGTAACGCTGGATGTCGGACCGCACCTCCCCGATGGCGTAGGCCGAGATGTCGATCCCGTACGCCTCGACTCCGCGATCGCGCAACGCCTCCACCAGGAAGCCCTTGGCGCATCCGACGTCGAGGACGCGCCTGGGCTTGATCTCGGCCACCACGTGATCGGCGATCGTCCCGAAGAACTCGAGCCACTGGG
>QHRT01000389.1:0-523 GCA_003220195.1 Candidatus Rokuibacteriota bacterium
CAGATCAGGAACGACGACCTCGCGGAACTTTCCTGCTGAGCACGCCGTTGGTATGGGTTGATCTCTCACCCGATGTCCCGGCTGGAGAGGAGGTGAAACTTTTTCCCACCTTGCGCGGCGGCGCGGCCGCCGCGATTGGCAACGCCTTTCTGCACGGAGGAGCGCCATGAGAGTACTGCGGATGAGTGCAGTGGCAGTCTTCGGGGCCGGTATGTTGCTTGGAGTCCTCGGCTCGCGCGCGCAGGCGGAGAACGAGCCCGTCAAGCTGAGCGGATTCGACGAGGTCCCGGTGGTCATCACCGGAGCGACCGGGGAGCTCAGTCTGAAGATCGCCCACGACGAGCAGTCGATCGATTACACGCTGAGCTACGAGAACATCGAGGGTGGCAATGTCCTCCAGGCTCACATCCACCTGGGACAGAAGCACACCGCCACCGCCGGGAATATCGTGGTCTTTCTCTGCACGAACGTCGGTGGCGCACCCGTGGTCCCTCCACCGAATGACACGCCGGCGTGCCCGGTC
>QHRT01000389.1:564-4464 GCA_003220195.1 Candidatus Rokuibacteriota bacterium
GGCCCAGGGCGTCGGCACGAATGATCTCGCCGCCGTCATCGAGGCCATCAAGAAGGGCGTGGCCTACGGCAACGTTCACACGACCGTTTCGCCTTCAGGCGAGATCCGCGGCAACTTCCACGGCCAGCACTAGCTCGCCCGCATCGCGCGAGCGTTCCGGATGACGGAGCGCTCGCGCGCCGCGCGTCTCCCCTTCCCCTCGCTCACACTGCGCGGAATCAGGCGCGTCTCGGAAGCCCGAGCACGCGTGCGAGCGTCGTCGCGGTGAGCGGGATCCGGTTCACGAACGCTCGCGATCCCGCCAGCGCGTCGTCCACCGCCGACGCGATCACCGCCGGCACCGGCAGCGCGCCGGACTCGCCGACGCCTTTGAGACCGAGCGGGTTCAGCGGCGAGAGCGTCTCCAGGTGATCGATCGCGAGCGGCGGGACGTCGTCGCTGCGCGGGAGCGCGTACTCCATGTACGTCGTCGCGAGCGGCTGGCCGGTTTCGTCGTAGCGAGCTTCCTCCAGCAGCGCGTTGCCGAGCCCGAGCGCGACGGCGCCCTGGATCTGGCCCTCGACGATCGTCGGGTTGATGAGCCGGCCGCTGTCGTGAGCAATCCAGTAGCCCAGCAGCCTGACTCGCGCCGTGTCGGCGTCGACGTCGACCAGCGCGACGTGCGCGCCGCTGGAATACGCCATGTCCTCCGGCTGGAAGTACTGCGTGGCCTCGAGCCCGGGCGGCACGCCCTGCGTCGCGCCGGCCACGGCGGCAAGCGACGCGAGCTGGCCGAGCTCGATGCGCCGCTCGGGACGAGCGCGGTCCGCGAAGACCTTGCCGTGCTGCTGCACGCGCTCGTCGGCAACACCGAGAGCGCGCGCCGCCAGCCGGACCGCCTTCGCGCGTAGCTCCCGCGCCGCGAGGGCCACCGCGCTGCCGCCGACGACGGCCGCGCGGCTCGCGAACGTCCCGATCCCCTGCCCGATCCCGAGCGTGTCGCCGCCGACGATCGTCACGTCGTCCGGTGTCAGCCCGAGCTCGTCCGCTGCAACTTGCGCGAGCGTCGTCTCGAGACCCTGTCCCTGCGACGGCACGCCGGTGAAGACGGTGACGCGTGAGGCGGCGTCCACCCGGATCGTCGCGCCCTCGAACGGCCCCACGCCGGTCAGCTCGACGTAGCAGGCGAGGCCGACGCCGAGCAGGCGGCCGGCGTCGCGCGCGCACAGACAGGCCTTCGCGAGGCGCTCGTAGTCCGCCATGTCGAGCGCGTGGCGCAGCACGGCCGGATAGTCGCCGCTGTCGTAGACGACGTTCCCGGAGCCGCGGTAGTTGGGCAGCCCGACGTCGTGGGGCATCTCGCCTGGCGACACGAGGTTCGCGAACCGCACGGCCGCGCGATCACGCCCGGTCTCGCGCGCGATCAGGTCCAGCACGCGCTCGATCACGAACACGGCCTGCGGCTGGCCGGCGCCACGGTACGGCGTGACGGGCACGCGGTTCGTGTAGACGCTGTCGAACGTCACCTCCACGTTCGGGATGCGATACGGCCCGGCGAGCATCGACGCGCTCAGGAGCGGCACGACCAGCCCGCGCGGGGTGTAGGCGCCGGTGTCGTGGACAAAGCGATCGCCGAGCGCGAGCAGCCGGCCCTCGTCATCGAACCCGACCGTGACCGTGTGAACCTGCGTGCGCTCCTGGGTCGCGGTGAGCATGTGCTCCATCCGGTCTTCGAGCCAGCGCACCGGCCGGCCGGTGCGCATCGCCAGCAGCGGAACGAGCACGTCTTCGGGATAGACGATCAGCTTCGCGCCGAACCCGCCGCCGACGTCGGGGGCGATCACGCGGATCCGGTGCGGCTCGAGACCGAGCAGATCCGCGACGAACTGCCTCACCTGGTGCGGGACCTGCGACGACGCCCAGATCGTCAGCAGGCCGGCCATCGCGTGGTATTCGGCGGCCACTCCGCGCGTCTCCATCGGCTGGCCGCCACCGCGGCCGATCGTCAACGTGACGCTGGCGCGACGTGGCGCCGATCGCAGCGCCGCGGCGACGTCACCGCGCGACAGCGTCACGCGCCCCGCGATGTTGTCCGGCACGTCGTCGTGGACGAGCGCGGCGCCCGGCGCGGTCGGATCCTGGACCGATGGCAGCGGCTCGTACGCGACGTCGACGAGCGCACGCGCGTCCTCGGCAGCGGCGCGGGTGTCGGCGACCACGACCGCGACGGCCTCGCCGACGAACCGCACGCGATCGCTCGCGAGCAGGTGGAAGTTCTTGCCGCGCAGCGCGGGATGCGGCGGCACGATCGGCAAGGGGCGCGCGGCATCGCCGGGCGTGAGCGAACTCGTCGCGCGCTCCGCGCCCGCCGGTTGCCACGAACCGAGATCCGCAAACGTCAGCACGTCCGCCACGCCGGGCGCGCCGGCCGCGCGGGACGCGTCGATCGTGACCACGCGAGCGTGGGCGTGCGGGCTCCGAACGATGACGGCGTGCAGCATGTCGGGCCGCGTGATGTCTCCGACGTACCGTCCCCGGCCCTGTACGAGCCGCGGATCCTCCTTGCGCCGGAGCCGATCGCCGACGAACTTCACGCGCTCGCTTTGCTTCTAGATCTTCCCGAGGCGCGGGTGAGCGAACATCGGAATCGTCACGCCCCAGGGCTGCATTCGCGCCCGGATCTTCTGCACGAACGCGGGGAATACCTGCATCTCGTCCTCGGGCGTGCTGCCGCCGAGGCCGGCCTCGCACGAGATCCGATCGGCCTCGATCTCCTCCGGAGTCGCGCTCCCGCCTTCGATCGCGAGCCAGAGATTCCGGTAGCCGCGAAACTCGACGTTCTCGATCATCGTGGAGACCGCGGATTCGATGCTCCGCACGATCTCGGCCGTGAACGACGGCGCCCACGCGTCGAGACAGCGCCAGCCGAATGCGATGTGGCGCACCTCGTCGCGGAGGATCAGCTCCATCAGCCGGCGCACCGCGGGGTTGGTGGCCCGGTCGACGGTGGCCTTGAACACGTCGATGAGGATCTCCTCGGCCGCGCAGACCAGGCTCGCGAAGATGCCCTCGAGCGCGGTCTCCGGATCGAAGGCCATGCGGCGCACGCCGTGCGTCCCCACCGCGCCCGCGGTCGGCGGGTTCTGCGGCTGCGGGAAGTAGCCGCCGAGCCGCTCGGCCATGAGCCACGAGGCCTCGGCGTGCCGCCCCTCCTCCATGGTGCGCATGGTGAAGAAGAACCGGAGGTCGGGATGCCGGTTCTCGAGGCAGAAGCGGAGCAGCAGCGCCGGGCTCTCGGAAATGGCGCCGTACTCGCCCCAGGTGCGCCGGCTCCAGTACATGCGCGCGGCCAGGATCTGCTCGGGCGTGTACCGCTCGGGCCGGAGCTCTTCCCAGGGGATATCGGTCTGCGGGTCCCACTCGAGGCTCTTCGCCCGCTGCCAGAGCTTCCAGACGTCCGGCATGGCCGGGGCGAGCGGCAGCGGATAGCGGTCTTCCTGCACGTAGGCCCCGGCGCGCTCGCCGTCCATCAGCATGGTGTCGCCTCCTGTCGCTCCGTCCGCGGCGGAAATCGCGAAGGGTTCAGACGATCCCCAGTTCGGGATGCTCGACGCGCGGCAGCTCGAGCCCCCACGCGGCCAGCCGCTCGCGCACCTGCGCGACGGTGGCGCGCAGCACGCTCCGCTCCTGCGCCACCGTGGAGGCGCCGAGCCCGCGCGCGGCCGTTTCCGCCTCGGCCCGCAGCCAGGCCTCCCGGCTCGCGGCGGGGAGGAGCCAGCTGTTCCGGTAGCCGGTGAGGATGGCCCGCTCCAGCATGCCGCGCACGGCCCCCGCCACCGCGGCGCGCGCACCGGCATCGAGGGCGGGCACCCTCGCGCCGAGGAACGTCCACGCGAACATGACGTGGCGCTGCTTGTCGGA
>QHRT01000390.1 GCA_003220195.1 Candidatus Rokuibacteriota bacterium
AGATCGAGAAGGTCGCCGCGTGGAGATGGTCCTCGCTCGCGTCCAGGCCGCGCTCGCGCTCTCGCGGCAAGTCGAATCCGGAATACCACACCGGTGCAACGTCGATGTCGGCGCCCGGCATCAAGAGCGCGAACGGACGGGCGCCGTCGTGCGCGACCACCTGGACGCCGTGCGAAACCGGCGTGACGGCCATCGTCCAGCCGTCACCACGCGTCGTGCCGTGATAGTCCCGGTAGTTCACGAGGGCGTTCAACGTGAGCCTGACCGGCGCGCTTCCGCGCAACAGCCGGTATCGCACGTACGTCGTGTTGGCGGCGGGCTCCATCCAGATGCGTTTCTCGATCTGCGCGTCGGCCACGGCGTACGTCCACACGGGCGTCGTGCCTTCGAGCCGAAACGTTTCGATGGTGCGATAGCCGCCAGGAGCAACCGCGCCGCTGGCCCAGCGGTTCGCCGCGAGCGGCGTGACCTGGCCGTCGTACTCCACGACGTCATCGAGCTTGGCGACCAGCAGCGTGCGACCGAGCGGAGGCGCGAGCGCCGCGACGAGAAGACCGTGATAGCGGCGCGAGAGCGTGCCGGCCACGGTACCGGAGGCAAAACCGCCGATGCCGTTCGTGCAGAGCCACTCACGACGCTCGGCCGTCTCGAGATCGCCGCAGATCTCGCGTCCCCAGGAGATCGTCATCCCAGGCGCGCCTTCAGATGGTCGCCGACCCGCAACGCGTTGGCCATGATCGTCAGCGCCGGGTTCACCGCCGCGCTCGAGGGAAAGAAGCTCGCGTCCACCACGTAGAGGTTGTCGACGTCGTGGGCCTTGCAGTTCCGGTCGAGCGCCGCCGTCCTCGGGTCCTCGCCGAAGCGGATGGTCCCGTTCTGGTGCGCCACGCCCGCGAGCGGGATGCGCTGGCCGACGAAGAGATGACGGGAGAACAGGCCCTGGTGACACTCGTGGCCGTGCATCGTGCAGCGCGTCTGCTGCTTCATCAGATGCTCGAGCTTCGCGGTCAACTGCCGGTGCGCCTCCTCGTTGTTCGGCCGATAGGAGAGCACGATCCGGCCCTCGCGGTCGAGCGTCACGCGGTTGTCCCGATCCGGTAAATCTTCCGACGTCAGCCAGAAGTCCAGCGAGTGCCGCGCCATCAGGTCGAGCGTGAACCCCGGCACGATCGCCGGCGCGCCCGCCTCGAGCGTCGTGCCGTCGAGCTTGCCGACGAACGAAATGTGGCCCATCGGATGCTGCCACTCCGGCGCGCCGAAGTAGAAGTCGTTCAGCGCGAGCGTCTTCTGGAAGACCGTGGGATTGGGGCACTTGGAAATGGCCATCACCACCGAGTTCACGTGCCCCATGTAGTGCCGGCCGACGACGTCCGAGCCGTTCGCGAGCCCGCGCGGATGACGGTCGTTCGCGGACCGCAGCAGCAGCGCCGCGGAGTTGATGGCGCCGCAGGAGACGACGATCACGTCCGCCTCGTAGGCCTCGGTGACGCCGTTCCGCTCGACCACGATGCGCGTGACCTCGCGCCCGGACGGGCTCGTCTCGAGCCGCGCGACGTAGGCGCCGGTCAGGAGCGTGACGTTCGGATGCTCGAGCGCGGGCTCGACGCAGACGACGTGCGCGTCCGACTTCGCCCCGAGCACGCACGGATGGCCGTCGCACGTCGCGCAGCGAATGCAGCGGCTCCGCCGGGAATCCGTCTCGTCGAGCATGATGCCGAGCGGCACGTGGAAGGGCCGGCAGCCGAGCCGGGCGAAATCCTCGGCCAGCTGTCGGATGCGCGGCTCGTGGCTCACCGGCGGATGCGGATACGGCGCGCTGGCCGGTGGATCGGTCGGATCCACGCCGCGCTCGCCGTGCACGTGGTAGAGCTGTTCCGCGCGCGTGTAGTACGGCTCCAGCTCGTCGTAACCGATCGGCCACGCCGGCGAGATCCCGCCCCAGTGCTTGATCTCGCCGAAGTCTTCCTGCCGCAGGCGGAACAGCGCCGAGCCGTAGAACTTCGTGTTGCCGCCGACCCAGTAGTTGGTGTGCGGGTGGAGGGGCTGGCCGTCGCCGTCCCGCCACACTTCCTTCGTCGCGTACTTTCCCTGCACGTTCACCGCCCGGGTGCTCCAGTTGTCCTGCTCGCGCGGGACGAAGTCGCCGCGCTCCAGCATCAAGATCTTCTTGCCGGTCGGCGCCAGCGTGTACGCGAGCGTGCCGCCGCCCGCGCCGGTGCCGATGATCGCGACGTCATACCGGGTCGTCATCGCCGTTCCTCCAGAGGATTATCGTCTCGAGCTTGGGACACCCGGCGTCGCGGTCGGGGTTCGCGAATCCGGCAGCTTTCCCGGCGTGTCGAACGGTATCGATGAAAGCGGCCTTCGCGCGGCACTGGCCCGAATACCTGAGCGAGGCCGGCGGCCTCGGACTGTTCATGCTGTCGGCGTGCACGGCGGGAATCGTCCTGTACCACCCTGTCTCACCGGTCCTCTTCGCAATCCCTTCCGAGCTTGCCCGGCGCGCGCTGATGGGGCTCTGGATGGGCCTGACCGCCATCGGTCTCGTGTACTCCCCGTGGGGTCGGCGGTCCGGCGCGCATCTCAATCCGATCGTCACGCTCTCCTTCTGGCGTCTCGGCAAGGTGCCGGGCTGGGACGCGGTGTTCTACACGTTCGCGCAAGTCGCGGGCGCCGCCACGGGCATCCTGATCGCCGGCATCGCCAGCCGCGGACTCGTCGCCCATCCCGCGCTGAATTATCTCCCGACCATCCCCGGCAGCGGAGGGCCGCTCGTGGCCTTCGCCGCTGAGGTCCTCATCTCTTTCGGTTTGATGACGACGGTCCTCACCATATCCAACGCGCGACGGCTCGCACCGTTCACCGGCCTCTTCGCCGGCTCGCTGGTCGCCTTCTACATCACGGTGGAAGCGCCGCTCTCGGGGATGAGCATGAATCCGGCGCGCACGTTCGCGTCCGCGCTCGGCGCGCACGTGTGGCCGGCGTTCTGGGTGTATCTCACCGCGCCGCCCCTCGGCATGCTGCTGGCGGTCGAGCTCTACAGGTGGCGCCGCGCCCCGGTCGTCTGCGCCAAGCTCCATCACGACCGGCGCAGCCGCTGCATCTTCCGCTGCGGGTATCGAACGTGAGGAGTTCCGCAATGTTCAATCGCCGCGTCACGTGGACGGGTCACGGTCTGTTCGCGCTCGCGCTCGTGAGCCTGATCCTCCTCACGGGCGCCTGCGGTTCTGTCTCCGCGCCATCAACCTCACCATCTCCGGTTGGGCGAAACGCACCGGCCAGCGAGCCTGTCGTCACCGGCGTCGGAGCGATCGGGATCACCGTCGGCGACCTCGACCGCTCGGTCGCCTTCTACACCAACGTCCTCGGTTTCGAGAAAATCTCCGAGGTCGAGCTTGGCGACACGGCGCAAGATCGTCTCCGCGGCCTCACCGGGACCCGGCTCCGGGAAACGCGCCTCCGGCTCGGCGACGAGACGATTCATCTCACCGAGTACCGCTCGCCCCGCGGGCGTCCCGTCCCGCCGGACTCGCGGAGCCACGACCGCTGGTTCCAGCACATCGCGATCATCGTCGGCGACATGGATCGCGCGTACGCTCGGCTTCGCGCTCACGGCGTCGAGCACATCTCCCCGGCACCGCAACGGTTGCCGGACTGGAATCCCGCGGCCGGCGGCATTCGCGCCTTTTACTTCAAGGATCCCGACGGCCACGCGCTGGAAATTCTGGAGTCCCCTGCAGACAAGGGCGATCCCCGATGGCATCGATCGATCGACCGCCTGTTTCTCGGCATCGACCACACGGCGATCGCGGTCTCCGATACCACGCAGAGCCTCGCGTTCTATCGCGACCTTCTGGGCCTCAGGATCGCCGGGACCAGCGAGAACTGGGGCCCGGAGGTGCCGGGCGCGCATCTCCGCATCACGACGTTGAAGGCCGCGAGCGGCCCGGGCGTCGAGTTCCTGGAGTACGTGACTCCACGGGACGGGCGCCGGCTCACCTCGCCACGAGCGAACGACCTCACGCACTGGGAGGTCGCCCTGCTCGCCACCGACGCGCGCCGGGCAGCGACAGCGCTGCGCGCGAGCGGTGCGACGTTCGTGTCCGGCGACGTCGTCTCGGTCAAGGAGCCGGGTGGCGTGCCTCGCGATGCGGTGGTCGTGCGCGACCCGGACGGCCACGCGGTGCGTCTGACTTCGCCAAGCATCCGGTGATCCCATCCGCCGATTGTGGTGACGGCAACTGGGCGGCAGTTGGCCGCCCAGTTCCCCGAGCGACATCCATCGTTCAAGGTTGCGCGCTGTGACCCCGGACACAGAGTGCGCGGTAGATGTGGTTGTCCTGAAGATGTTCGACAAAGGCGGGAGCGTCGTACAGATGGGACACCATCAGATCGGTTGACCCGGGGGAACCGTAGGCAGGACTCTGCGTCCAGTACGGGTAACCCGTGAGATTGGGGAACGCGACCGTCAGGTCCGTACCGAGGAGCGACCGGAGCTCGTAAATCGTGGGGACGCGCCACCCGGTGCGACCGCCGACGACCGAATTCAAGCAGGTCAAGTACACCGACGTGTACACGGCGGGGCCGACGGGCTCTCGCGCCCAGACGAGCTGGGTCTCCTGATCGAGCACCGCCTCGTTGTTGAACTTCGACAGCACCACGAACCGACTGCCGGGGCCCAGCTTCTGATCCCAGCTGCGCAGGTCGGCCGCCTCGGCCATGCTGCCCACCAGCGCGG
>QHRT01000066.1 GCA_003220195.1 Candidatus Rokuibacteriota bacterium
TGAGGCGGCATGGGGCATTCACCGCGTGGTCAACGAGAACATGGCGGCGGCGGCGCGAATCCACGGCATCGAGCGCGGCAAAGACCTTCGCGCCTACCCGCTCTTCGCCTTCGGCGGCGCCGGTCCCGTGCACTGCTGGCAGGTGGCGAGAGTGCTGCGCGTGCCGCGGATCCTCGTGCCGCTCGGCGCGGGCGCGATGTCCGCCTACGGCCTTCTGGCCGCGCCGCTCGCGTTCGACTTCGTCCGCACGGGCCGGCAGCGTCTGGACCGCGCGGACTGGCCAGCGATCAACGCGTTGCTGAGCGAGATGGAAGCCGAGGGCCGCGCCGTGCTCGCACGCGCTGGAATCGCCGCGCGCGACGTCACCGTGTCGCGCATCGCCGAGATGAGGTACGTCGGCCAGGGTCACGAGGTCGAAGCGGCCCTTCCCCCCGGTGAGCTGTCCGTCGCGGGCGTGCCGGCGATCACCGGAAGCTTCGAGGCCGCCTATCGGGCACTGTATCACCGGCTGCCGCATGGCGTGGCGCTCGAGGCGCTCAACTGGCGCGTCACCGTGTCGGGACCCCGTCCCGCCATGAACATTGCGCCGCCAGCTGCGCATCGCGACGCGAGCATTGGCGACGCTGTCAAGGGACATCGGGCCGCATGGTTCGCCGAAGCCGGCGGGTTCGTCGAAGCTCCGGTTTACGACCGGTACCGGCTCGGTCCCGGCGCCGCATTCACGGGTCCGGCGATCGTCGAGGAGCGCGAATCGACCGCGGTGATCGGCCCCGGTGGTCGCTGCTCGGTCGACGCGGGCCTCGCGCTCGTGGTGGAGATACCGCAGTGATCGCCTTCGATCCCATCACGCTCGAGATCTGCTGGAGCCGCCTGATCGGCGTGGTCAACGAGCAGGCGGCGGCGCTGATGCGCACGTCCTTCACGTCGATCGTGCGCGAGGCCGGCGACCTCTCGGCCGGTGTCTTCGACCGCCGGGGCTTCATGGTCGCGCAGGCGGTCACCGGGACGCCCGGGCACATCAACTCGATGGCGCTCGCGATGAAGCATTTTCTCGCGGCCTACCCGGTCGACACGCTCGTCCCCGGCGACGTGCTCATCACGAACGATCCCTGGAAGACCTCCGGCCACCTGAACGACGTCACGATCTGCTCGCCGATCTTCCACGACGACCGGTGCGTGGCCTTCTTCGCATCGACCTGCCACACCGCCGACATCGGCGGACACGTGCTCTCGGCCGAGGCGCGTGAAGTCTACGAAGAAGGTCTGCTGATCCCGATCATGAAGCTCTACGAGGGCGGCCGCGCCAACGAATCGCTGATGGCGATCATCCGCGCGAACGTCCGCCTGCCCGACATGGTCCTTGGCGACTTCCACGCCCAGGTCGCCGGTGGCGCGGTCGGCGGCGAACGCCTGCGCGAGTTCATGGAGGAGTTCGGGCTGACGACGCTCGAGCCGCTCGCCGACGAGATCATCGGACGGACGGAGCGCGCGATGCGCGAGGCCATCCGCGCGCTCACGCCCGGCGTGTACGAATACGCGATCACGTCCGATGGATTCGACGAGCCGATCACGATCCGCGCGCGGTGCGAGGTCCATGGCGACGAGTTGTCCGTGGACTACACCGGCTCGTCGCCGGCGAGCCGGCGCGGCGTGAACGTCGTGATGAACTACACGGAAGCCTACACGACGTACGGCGTGAAGGTCATCGTCAGCCCGGACGTGCCGAACAACGAGGGAGCATTCCGCGCGCTCCGGATCACGGCGCCCGAAGGCTCGATCCTCAACGCCACGCCGCCGGCGCCGGTCGCCGCGCGTCACGTCGTCGGACACTTCCTCCCGCACGTGATCGCGGGCGCACTCGCGCAGGCGGTGCCGGACCGCGTCATGGCCGAGGGGTCGGCGAACATCTGGGGGATCCAGGTGTCCGGCCGCGCGCTCGCCGGCGAGCCGTTCAGCTACGTGTTCTTTTCGTCCGGGGGAACCGGCGGGCGCCCGACGAACGACGGGCTGTCGGCGACCGCTTTTCCGTCCGGTGTCCTCGGGACGCCGGCCGAGGTGATCGAGAACCTCTCACCCCTGGTCGTGGAGCGAAAGGCGCTGCGCCCCGACTCCGGCGGAGCCGGTCGTTACCGCGGCGGACTCGGCCAGGTGATCGCGTTTCGCGTGCGGACCGCCGAGCCCTGCGTCACGTCGATTCTGTGCGATCGGACGCGCTGGCCGGCGCGCGGATTCTTCGGCGGCGCCCCGGGCGGCACCGGCGAGGTGCTCATCGACGGGATCGCTCCTGCCAATCCGAAAGCCGAGCAGATCGTTCCACCGGGAGCGCTCGTCGAGGTGCGGTTACCGGGAGGCGGAGGGTTCGGCGATCCCACGCTCCGCGACGCGGCAGCGATCGCGCGCGATGTCGAGGAGGGGTACCTCAGCCGCTGACGGCCGGCGCGTCGCCCATGGCGGCGACGATGAGCGCGCCGTGATGGTCGACCGGCTGGAGCCCGCGGCCGTAACCCGCAACGCGGTCGCAGAGCCACCCGACGCACGGAGCACGATCGCCGACTTCCGAGAGGACACCGGCCCATTCGTCACGGGCCAGCGCGCCGAGCGCCTCGTACCGCGCCGCACT
Organism: Candidatus Rokuibacteriota bacterium; assembly: GCA_003220195.1. Taxonomy (GTDB): domain Bacteria; phylum Methylomirabilota; class Methylomirabilia; order Rokubacteriales; family CSP1-6; genus AR8. The sequence goes on from QHRT01000066.1 coordinate 2,621, forward strand.
CTCGAACATCACGACCAGACGCACCAGACGCTCGTCGAGCCTCTTGAGGGCCGTGGTGGTCGCTTCGGCGGTCCCGTGCACGAGTGCGTTCGCGTCAGGGCGAGCCTCGGGCGCGAACCCGTCGGCGTACCCGAGACCGGTCGCGTACGAGGCCTCGAGACACGCCACGCTCGCGACCGCTCCATGCGTCGCCGTGCCGCACATCATGGGCCCGGGCATGACGCCGCACACCGTGCGCATCTTCGGACCCATGAATTGCCGCCAGGATTCGAGGAACGGGAGCGGCGAGCCGGTGGAGGTGAACGTCAGACCAAGACCCCGAGGATACCGGAGCCGGAACGGCCACCCCGCCATCACCAGACGGGCGGCGGATCGACCGGCGTCGGCGAGATCGCGCGCCCCCACACACGCGGCGCCGCTCGCCGCATCGCCTTCGGTCGCGAAAGCCACGACCAGGACGCCCCGCGATGCGATGCCTGCCTCGGTGAAGACACCGGTCGTCACCCCGCCGGCGATGCCGACGGGACCCAGGACCGACCGAACCATCGGGACTGGATCAGTCGCCGCGTCGCCGGCCGTGATGATCAGCGCGAGCTGTGGCGTGCCACCGTTCAGTCCGGCGCGAGCGATCTCGGCTGCCTCGATCGAGGCCCGCCGGGGATCGGTCTGACCACCGAATCCGACCCCGACCTTGAGCGCCGGAGACTGCGTGTTTGTCGCCATGGTCGCTTGCATCGCGACCGGCGTAAGTGCAGCGCGGATGCCACATTCGAAAATCAGGAATTCCAACGACTTAGACGCCGCACTCTGGCAGGCCGTGTCGGCGGGGCATCGCGGGCCGGGCCAGTCAGACACTGGCCCACGAGAGATCAGAGGACGCCGTACTCCTTCAGCCGGCGATAGATGGTGCGCCGGGAGAGGCCGAGCGCCCGGGCGGCGGCCTCCTTGTCGTTCCGGTACGCCCCGAGCGCTCGCAGGATGAGCTCTCGCTCCACCTCGGCGAGGGTGGGGATCGTCGACGATGTGGCCGACGACGGCATCAGCACCGTCGAGGGCCGGGCCAGCGTGGCCAGGTCCGCGACGGTGATCTGGTCCTTCGCGCCCATCGCGTACGCGCGCTCGACGAAGTTCTCCAGCTCCCGAACGTTGCCGGGAAAGTCGTAGCCCGACAGCGCCGCGAGCGCCTCCGGGGTGATACCGCGCACGTCGCGTCGGAAGCGGCGGTTGAACCGGCGCAAGAAATGATTCGTCAGCGCCGGGATGTCGTCGCGACGGTCGCGCAGCGGCGGCAGGGGGATGCGCACGACGTTCAGCCGGTAGAACAGATCCTGCCGGAAGGCACCCTGGGCCATCGCCTGCTCGAGGTTACGGTTGGTGGCGGCGATGACCCTGACGTCGACGGCATACGCTTTGGTCGACCCCACCGGCCGCACCTGCATCTCCTGGAGGACACGCAGGAGCTTTACCTGCAACGCCGGCGAGAGCTCGCCGATCTCGTCGAGGAAGATGGTGCCCTGGTTCGCGCCCCGGAAGAGGCCGAGCGAGTCCGAGACGGCGCCCGAGAACGCGCCCCGGACGTGACCGAAGAACTCGGACTCGATCAGCTCGCCGGGAATGGCGCTGCAGTTCACCGGCAGGAACGCGCCCCTGCCGCGATCGGAGAGACGATGGATCGCGGCGGCGACCAGCTCCTTGCCCGTCCCGCTCTCGCCCTCGATCAGCACCGGGGAATCCGACACCGCCACCTTGCCGATCACGTCCTTGACCTGCTGCATCGCGGCCGACGTGCCGATGAGCTCGTTGACGGTGAGCTCTTCGCCGAGGCGCGCACGCAGCGAATGCACCTCGCCGCGGAGGAACCGTCGCTCCACGAGCCGGCTCATCAGGTGTCGGAGCTCGTCGAGGATCAACGGCTTCGACAGATAGTCGTACGCGCCTTCCTTCAACGCCTCGACCGCCGACGAGATCGTCGGGTAGCCAGTCATGATCACGACCTCGATCGATTCGTCGTGCGCTTTGACAGCGCGCAAGAGGTCGAGCCCGCTCATGTCCGGCATGCGGACGTCCATCAATGCGGCATCGAAGAGACCGCTCCGGACGGCTTCGAGGGCTTCATGGCCGGTGCTCGCGCAGGTGGCGGTGTATCCCCACTTGCCGAGCGCCTCCTTGAGCAGCATGAGGATCGAAGGCTCGTCGTCGACCACGAGAATCTTTGCAGAGTCCATTGGATGCGACTTTAGCAGAAATGGTGTCAAAGTGACAAGACCCTATTGAAAAGTTTTTCCGCAACGGGCGAGCCAAAGTTGCGCGGCCCCGTAGGGTATGTTAGCGTGAGTGTTGACTTTTATTCAGGAGACACATGCCATGGCCGACGCGACGACGACCCATCTGACCGAACAGAATTTCGATGAGGCGCTCGTATCCCATTCGGGCGTCCTGATGGTCGACTTCTGGGCGGAATGGTGCGGTCCCTGCCGGGCGATCGCGCCCGTTCTGGAAGAGATCGTCAAGGAATCGTCGGGCCGCGTGGCGCTCGCGAAGGTCAACGTCGACGAAAATCCGGGGCTCGCGGCGCGCTACGGCATCCGGTCGATTCCGACGATTCTTCTCGTCAAGGAAGGCAAGGTCGCCGACCACGTCGTCGGCGCGGTCGCGAAAGCCCATTTGAAGAAGAAGCTGGAGACCCTCGCCTGATCGTCGGACGTTTGCAGGCTCGTCCGCAATTAGTACCGCCGACACACCACTGACCGAGCGAGACGTCATCGATCTGGCGCGGCAGGTCTCGGCCCGCCAGCGATCCGGCGTGCGCATCGGGATCGGTGACGACTGTGCCGTCCTCGCGGTCGAGCCCGGCGCGACGCTGCTCGCCACCACCGATCTTTTGATCGAAGACGTGCACTTCCGCCGGCGCTACGCCAGGCCGGTCGACATCGGGTGGAAGTCGCTCGCGGTGAACCTCTCCGACATCGCATCCATGGGCGGCCGGCCCCGGTGGGTGCTCGTGGCGCTCGCGTGTCCCGACGGAACGCCTCCCGGAGAGATCGAGGCGTTCTACGAGGGCTTCGTCTCCCTCGCCCGCCAGCACGACGTCGCACTCGTCGGCGGCGACACCTCGTCGTCCCCGCAAGGATGGGTCGTCAACGTGACCGCGCTCGGAGAATCCACCCGTCCAATTTTGAGGTCGACTGCGCGCGAAGGTGACGTCATCGCGGTGACCGGACCGCTCGGCCGCTCCGCTGCCGGGCTCGCCGTGCTCGACCGAGGCGCTCCGGCAGGCGTGTCCGCTGACGCGCTGGCCGACGTGACTGGCGCCCATTTGCGTCCGACGCCGCGCGTCCGCGAAGGTGCGTGGCTTGGCGACGCTGGAGACGTCACCGCGATGATCGATCTCTCCGACGGGCTGGCGACCGACCTCGCGCACCTCGCCGAAGAAAGCGGGGTGGGCGCGCGCGTGGAGGTCGCGCGCATCCCGGTGAACGATTCGACGCGACGGATCGCCACCGCGCTCGAGGCCGATCCGCTCGCCTGGGCCACCGGCGGTGGCGAGGACTACGAGCTCCTGTTGACGTGTCCGGCGTCAGTGATCACGCGGCTCTCCGAGGGCCTGGCTCGAGCCATCGGCAGCGCGCGACTTCACACGATCGGCCGGATCGTCGGGGCAGGCGAAGGCGTCGAATTCGTCGACGAGGGCGGTCGCCCGGTCGCGATCGAGGCCGGCTTCCAGCATTTCCGCCGCCGCTCGGCCCGGGTTGCTCGATGACGAACACCCTCGTGCTCCAGCTACTGGGCCTGGTCCTGCTCATCGCGTGCTCGGCCGTGCTGACCGGCGCCGAGGCGGCCTACTTCTCGCTCGGCCGCGCCCGGCTCAAACGCATGGCGGGCGCCCGCGCCGCTACGGGCGCGCAAAGCCCGGTGATCGAACGGCCCCACGAGCTCCTGATCACGTTGCTCGTCGGAATCACCATCATCAACATCGGCGCTTCGGCGCTGGCGGCCAGTGTCGCCGACGGGCTGCTCGGTCCGCGGTTCGGTCTGCCGGCAGAGATGATCGCCATGGTGGTGCTGCTCACGGCGTTCGGCGAGGTGCTGCCGATGACGCTGGCGGTGAAGCACCCCGAGCCGTTCCTGCGCTTCGCGCACCGGCCGGTGCAGTGGCTGGGCGCGCTGTTGACCTCCGCCGGTGTTCACGCGGTGCTCGGCGCCCTCACCCGCGTGACCGTCCGTGCGCTTGGTCGGCGCGGAGATCGGCCGGAGCTCACCGAGGAGGAGCTGCGCACGCTGGTCGACGTCGGGGCCAGCGAGGGCGTCGTCGAGCGAGAAGAGCGCGAGATGATCCACAAGGTGTTCGAGCTCGAGGACACGCTGGTCAGATCGGTCATGGTCCCGCGCACCGACATGTTCTGCCTCGACGTCGCGATGCCGGTGGACCGGCTCCTGCCGGCGTTGCGCGAGAACCTGCACTCGCGCGTTCCGGTGTACGAGAGATCGATCGACGTGATCGTGGGGATTCTCTATACCAAGGATCTCCTGAGCTACGTGCACGGTCTGCCCGGCAACTTCGATCTACGGGCCCACCTGCATCCGCCGTACTTCGTGCCGGAGACGAAGCGGGCCGACGCGCTCCTCAAGGAATTCCAGGCGAAGAAGCTGCACCTCGCGATCGTGGTCGACGAATACGGCGGGACCGCGGGGCTCGTGTCCCTCGAAGACCTGCTGGAGGAAGTCGTCGGCGAGATTGCCGACGAGTACGACGAGCCGGAACGGCTGGTGCAGCGTATCGACGCGACCACCTATCGCGTCGCCGGCAAGCTGCCCATCGACGACCTGAACGAGATCACCGGGCTCGCGGTGTCGAAGCAGACGTACGACACCGTCGGCGGGTGGGTTCTCGACCTCTTCGGGCGAGTGCCGCGCAAGGCCGAACGGATCGAGACACCGAACGTCTCGCTCACCGTCGAAAAGGTCGAGCGGACGCGGGTGGTCGAGGTGCTCGTGACGCTCCGGAAGCCTCCGGCGCGCGAGGCGGCCGCATGACGCCCCTCTGGATCGCGGTCGCCTGCCTCGGCGCCTCGGTGTTCTTCTCGATGGCCGAGATGGCGTTCATCGCCGCCAACCGGCTTCGGCTCCGCCATCTGGCCGAGGCCGGGAACGCCATCGCCGAGAGCTACCTCGACGCATTCCGCCGCCCGGAACGAACGCTCTCGGCCGCGATGATGGGCGTGACCGTGTCCCACATCATCGCGGCGTCGGCGGCGACCTGGGCCTTGCTCCGCGTCGTGGGACCGATGGCGCCGCTCTTCGTCACGATCGTGTTGACCCTGGTCATGCTCGTCTTCGGCGAGATCATTCCGAAGGCCGTCGCGCGCGAGTGGGCCACCGAGCTGATCCTGTGGCTGTTCCGCCCCTTGACCTGGGCGGCGCGGGCGCTCGCGCCGCTCGTCGCGTTGGCGCAGGTGATCGTCCGCGGAGTGCTCTCCCTGGTCGGCGCCGGCGCCCCGGACGTCCGCCAGTTCGTCTCGCGGGAAGAATTGAAGGCGCTCTTGCAGATGGAGCCCGGCGAGGCGGACGTGACGGTCCAGGAAGCCGAGATGAGTTACAAGATCCTCGATCTCGGCGACACGACCGTCCGCGAGGTCATGGTGCCGCTCGTCGAAGTGGTGATGCTCCCGGCCAGCGCCACCCCGGCGGAGGCGATCGCGGTGATCCACGAGCGTGGATTTTCACGGATTCCGATCTTTTCCGCGCGAGAGACCAACATCGTCGGAATCGTCGCCGCCATGGATCTGCTGGTCCGCGGCACCGAGGTGCGGACGTTGGACCGACTGATGCGCCAGCCGTACTATGTGCCGGAATCCAAGCGCATCGACGACCTGCTGCGCGAGATGCAGCGCTCGCGCATCCACATGGCGGTGGTGGTCGACGAGTACGGCGGCTCCACCGGAATCGTGACGCTGGAGGACATCGTCGAAGAGATCGTCGGCGAGATCGAGGACGAGCACGACCGGCCGCCCGCGGCCATCGAGCGCCTGCCCGACGGCAGCTACTGGGTGGCCGCGCGCAGCAACATCGACGAGGTCAACGAGGCGCTCGACTGGAGCTTGCCGAAGAACGAGTACGAGACGGTGGCGGGCCTGGTCCTCGCGACGCTGCACCGGATCCCGCGCACCGGCGAGGAATTCCAGATTCCCGGGTACACGATCACGGTCCTCGAAGCGGACGCTCGCCGCGTGAGCACCGTCAAGATCGCGCCCTCACGCGGCAGCGATGGCGACGCGCCCGGCAGCGCGCCGCAACCCGGCGCAACATCCTGAGATTCATGGAGGTCGACATGGCAGGACAGACGGTGCAGTACCCTTCGAACGGCGGCACGACGCCCGGCTATCTCGCGACGGCGCAGTCGGGAAAAGGCCCGGGCCTCATCGTCATCCAGGAGTGGTGGGGCCTGGTCTCACACATCAAGCACGTGTGCGATCGCTTCGCGGCGGAGGGCTTCAGCGCGCTCGCGCCGGATTTCTACCACGGCAAGTCGACCAGTGAACCGGACGAGGCGAACAAGCTCTTCATGGCGCTCCAGATCGGCCAGGCCGAGAAGGACCTGCGCGGCGCCGCGACGTTCCTCGCGCAGCACTCATCGACGGCGAAGCTCGGCGCCGTCGGGTTCTGCATGGGCGGACAGCTGGCGCTGTTCGCCGCAACGCTCAACCCGTCGGTCGGGGCGACCGTGAACTACTACGGGATTCATCCGAACGTGAAGCCGGATTACACGAAGCTCGGCGGCCCGGTGCTCGGACTCTTCGCGGAAAAGGACCAGTTCGTGACGCCGAAGGTGGCGCGCGAAGTCGATGCCGCGATCAAGGCGGCCGGCAAGTCGTCGGAGATGCACATCTATCCCGGCGTCGATCACGGGTTCTTCAACGACGAACGGTCCGACGTGTACGACAAGGCCGCGGCCAGCGACGCCTGGCGTCGCACGCTGGCGTTCTTCCGGCAGCATGTGAAGTGATCGAGTGGGGGCTCCGAATGTGCCCCCGGTTCTTGACGCGTGGGGGCGACGCTCCCTCGCACTCCTGGCCCGACGCTCGACGGCGCCTCGGCTTTTGCCGAGGCGCCCCCTCGACTACCTTGCGGCCGCGGCCGCGCGCTGCTCCTGGCGCTCGCGCTTCTTCTCCGCCTTGGTGGGACGCTCGTTCTTCCGGTCCTTCCCCGTGCCCCGATCCTTGGGCTGTTCGGCCCGATCGACCAACTCGAGCAGCACCAGCGGCGCGGCGTCGCCCGCCCGGACTCCGGACTTCAAGATCCGTGTGTAACCGCCGTTCCGCTCGGTGAAGCGGGCCGCGATCGTGTCGAACACGCGCGACACCACCTCGCGGTCCGGGACGAGTGTCAGCGCCTGGCGGCGTGCGTGGAGCCGGTTGTCCTCGCGCTTCGCGAGGGTGATGACGTGGTCCGCCATTCCCCGGATCGCCTTGGCCTTCGCCTCCGTCGTCGTGATGCGCTCGTGCCGGAAGAGCGCCGTGAGCAGGCTCCGGAACATCGCCGTCCGGTGCTCGCGTCGCCGTCCGAGCTTCGAGTTCGCTCGTCCGTGTCTCATCGGATCGCCGCTCCTCTTCCCAGCGCCGCCAGCACGTTCGGATCGATCCGCATCCCGAGGGACAGTCCGAGCGAGGCGAGCGCCGCCTTGATCTCGTCGATCGACTTTTCGCCGAGGTTCTTGACGTGCTCGAGATCCGCCTCGGTCTTCTGCGCGAGATCGGCGACGATCTGCATGTCGGCGTTCTTGAGGGCATTGACCGCCCGCGCCGGAAGCTCCAGTTCCTCGAGCGTCTTGGCGAGGGCGTCGCGGACGTAGGCCTCGCCGGACGCGTCCTCCGCCTCGTCGTCGGCGGGGCGCTCGACGAGCGGCGTGAAGTGGTCCTTCATGTACGTCGCCGCGCGCGTCAACGCGTCATCGGGCCCGACGGCGCCGTTCGTCCAGATCTCCACCACCAGCTTCTCGTAATCGGTGATCTTTCCCAGCCGGGACATCTCGACGTTGTACGAGACCCGGGTGATCGGCGAATACGCGGCGTCCACCGCCTGGGCGCCGTCGGGCGCCGCGGTGACGCGACCGGCCGCCTCGTACCCCCGGCCGACGCCGATGCCGAGCGTCATCGTCAGCTTCGCCCCGGGCTCGAGCGTGAAGAGCGGCAGCTCGGGATTCAGCACTTCGATGTCGGTCTCGGGAATGTCGGCGCCCGTCACCTGACGGGGACCGGTCAGCTGCGCTTCCACCGTCTTCGGCTCCCCGGCGGGAATCTGGATCGCGAGCTTCTTCAGATTCAGCAGCACGTCGGTCGTGCTGTCCACCACGCCGGGAATCTTCGCGTCCGCGCTCCGCATCCCGTCGATCTTCACCCACGCCACGGCCGCCCCCGGGATGATCGAGAGCAGCGTTCGCCGGAGTGAATTCCCGACCGTGAGCGCATAGCCCTTCTCGAACGGCTCGGCGACGAGCCGTCCGTAGCGCTCGGAGAGGATCTCCCACTCGACCTTCTTCGGCTTCTGGAACGGGATTCGCGGCATGCCCTGCGCCCTCTCCCTACTTGCTGTAGAGCTCGACGACCAGCTGTTCCGCCACCGGGATCTGGATGTCCTCGCGGAGCGGCAGGCTGCGCACCGTGCCCTGCTTCTCATTGACGTCGAGCTCGAGCCACTGCGGCACCTGGCCGCGCCCGGCGGCGATGTTGTCCTCGATCCTCGCCTGGAGCTTCGAGTTCGGACGGAGCCGGACGACGTTACCGACCGACACCAGGAACGACGGCACCGTGACCTTGCGCCCGTTCACCTGCACGTGCCCATGGGCGACGATCTGTCGTCCTTCGCGGCGGGACGCCGCGAATCCGAGCCGGTGCACCACGTTGTCGAGACGTCGCTCGAGCAGTCGGAGCAGGTTCTCGCCGGTCACGCCCTTCTCGCGCTCCGCCGACTCGAAGTACCGGTGGAACTGGCCCTCGATGACGCCGTAGATCCTCTTCGCCTTCTGCTTCTCGCGAAGCTGGACGCCGTACGGCGTCAGCTTGCCGCGATTGAGCCCGTGCTGCCCGGGGGGATAGTTGCGGCGCTCGATCGCGCACTTGTCGGTGAAGCATCGGGCGCCCTTCAGGAAGAGCTTCATACCTTCGCGTCGGCACAGACGGCACTTGGCGTCGCGGTATCGCGCCATCGCCGCCCCCTACACCCGCCGCCGCTTCGGCGGGCGGCAGCCGTCGTGGGGGATGGGGGTGACGTCGCGAATGGCCGTGACCTCGAGCCCGACGGCCTGCAGCGAGCGGATGGCCGCCTCGCGTCCGGCTCCGGGCCCGCGCACGAAGACCTCGATCTGCTTCAGGCCGACTTCCATGCCCTTCCGCGCGGCCTGCTCGGCGGCCGTCTGCGCGGCGAACGGCGTCGATTTGCGCGAGCCCTTGAACCCGGCGCTGCCAGCGCTCGACCACGCCACGACGTTGCCCATCTTGTCGGTGATCGTCACGACGGTGTTGTTGAACGTCGCCTGGATGTGCGCGATGCCCGTGCGCACCTCGCGCCGCTCCCGTCGCTTGCCACCCTTCTTGCGTGGCGCCGGCTTCGCCTGTTGCTCTGCCATGACTTACGCTCCCGCCTTCCTCGCCGCCGGCGCCGCCGCCGTGGGCTTCTTCTTCACCATGACGCCACGCCGCGGCCCCTTCCGCGTCCGGGCGTTCGTGTGCGTGCGCTGCCCGCGGACCGGCAGCCCGCGGCGGTGGCGAATGCCTCGGTACGCGCCGATGTCCATCAGGCGCTTGATGTTCATGGAGATCTCGCGGCGCAGGTCGCCTTCGACCTTGAGGTTGCGCTCGATGATGTCGCGGATCCTGCCGACCTCGTCGTCGGTCCACTCCCGCACTCTCTTGGCGACATCGACGCCGGCGTCGGCCAGCACCCGCCTGGACGTGGGCACGCCGATCCCGTAGATGTACGTGAGGGCCACCTCGCCGCGCTTCTCTCGGGGAAGATCCACGCCCGCTACTCTCGCCATGATCGCTCTCCGTTTAGCCCTGTCGCTGCTTGTGCCGCGGGTTCGTGCAGATGATCCGCGTCACGCCGTGACGCTTCACGATCTTGCAGTGTTCACAGCGCGCCTTGATCGACGGTTTGACTTTCATCGCTCGCTCTCGTTCCTCGCTTCGACGCTCGTTACTTGAACCGGTACGTGATGCGCCCGCGGCTCAGGTCGTACGGCGAGAGCTCCACCTTCACCCGATCGCCGGGCAGGATGCGGATGAAATTCATCCGCATCTTGCCGCTGACGTGCGCGAGCACGCGATGACCGTTCTCGAGCTCCACCCGGAACATCGCGTTCGGCAGCGGCTCGACCACCGTTCCCTCGACCTCAATCGCGTCTTCTTTCGCCATGCCCCTCTGTCGCTCACGCCCGTGGCGCCGGAGCGCCGTTCTTACGGGTCAGCACGTCGGGGCCGTGCTCGGTGACCGCGATCGTGTGCTCGAAGTGCGCCGCCAGACTTCCGTCCTGGGTCACCGCGGTCCAGCCGTCCTCGAGAATCCGCACCTCGAAGCTGCCCATCGTCACCATGGGCTCGATCGCCAGCACCATGCCTGGTCGAATTTGCGGGCCACGGCCCGGCTCGCCGAAGTTCGGCACCTGCGGATCTTCGTGCAATTGCCGGCCGATCCCGTGGAAAGCCGTCGCCCGGGCCGGCACTCGACGATCGCCAGCTCGAGGCTTTCGCGCGTGACGTCGAGGAGCTCTTGGACCCTCGGGGGGATCTCACCGATCGCGGCCGTGAACGCGCAATCGGCGTAGTACCCATCCACGATACACCCGAGGTCGAGGCCCACGATGTCGCCCTCCTTGAGGCGACGATGCGGCGAGGGGATCCCGTGAACGATCTCCTCGTTGATCGACACGCAGACGGTCGCCGGAAAGCCGCGATAGCCCTTGAACGCCGGCAGCGCGCGGCGCTCACGGATGAAGGCTTCGACGGCCTCGTCGATTTCCTGCGTGGACATCCCGGGTTCGACGAAGCCCGCCAGGAAGTCCATCAACTCCGAGAGGATGCCCCCGGCACGGCGCATCACGCCGATCTCGCGCGCCGACTTCAGCACGATCACCGGCGACGCGCCTCCACGACGCTCCGGATCGCTTCCCGGATCGTGTCGATGGCGCCTTCGCCTTTCACGGTGACCAGCAGTCCCTGGCCGCGATAGTGGTCGAGCAGGGGCGCCGTCTGGCGCGCGTAGACGTCGAGCCGATGCTTCACGGTCTCTTCACGATCGTCGTCGCGCTGATAGAGCTCCCCGCCGCACCGGTCGCAGACGCCCGGTCGCGTCGGCGGCGCGAAGACCAGGTGATACGTGGCGCCGCACTGCCGGCACACGCGTCGTCCAGTGAGACGGCGGAGCAGCTCCGGTTCGGAGACGTCGAAGTAGACGACCGCATCGAGGGTGTGCCCGAGGTCCTTCACGAGCCGTCCAAGAGCCTCGGCCTGCGCCAGGTTCCGCGGGAAGCCATCCATGATGAAGCCACGCCCGGCATCCGACTCGGACAGGCGCGCCTTGATCATGCGGAGGATGACGTCGTCCGGGACGAGCTCGCCGCGATCGTAGTACTGCTTGGCCTCGCGCCCGAGCGGCGACGCTGAGGCCATGGCGGCGCGCAGCATGTCGCCGGTGGCGACCTGCGGAATGTTCCACTCACGGGCCAGGTCACGAGCCTGGGTGCCCTTGCCGGCGCCGGGCGGTCCGAGGAAGACGAGCCGCATCCTCAGCTTCGCCGCCCGAATGCTCCGGTGGGACGCGTCTTCGACCGGCGGAGAAAGCCCTCGTAATTCCTCATCAGAAGGTGCGACTCCATCTGTCGGACCGTATCGAGCGCGACGCCGACCACGATCAGGAGGCTGGTCCCGCCGAAGTAGAACGGCACGTTGAACCAGCGGATCAGGAGGTCCGGCAGCACCGAGATCAGCGAGAGGAAGATCGCCCCCGGCAGCGTGATCCGGGTCAGGGTGCGATCGATGTACTCCGCCGTCCTCTTGCCCGGCCGCACCCCGGGAATGAACCCGCCGTACTTCTTCATGTTGTCCGCGAGGTCGATCGGGTTGAACACGATCGCCGTGTAGAAATACGTGAAGAAGACGATCAGCCCCATGTAGAGCAGCGTGTACGTGAACCGTCCGGGCGACAGCGCGTCGGCGATCGCCTGCATCCACGGATGCGGCACGAACCGGGTCAAGGTCGCCGGAAACAGGATCAGCGACGAGGCGAAGATGACCGGGATGACGCCGGCCGTGTTGATGCGGAGAGGGATGTGGGTCGACTGGCCGCCGTAGACGCGCCGACCGACCACGCGCTTGGCGTACTGCACCGGAATCTTGCGCTGGCCTTCCTGCATCAGCACGACGGCGGCGGTGACGGCCACCATCATGAGGATCAGGCCGACGAACACGAAGAGCTTGAGCTCGCCGGTCGTGATGAGCGTGTATGACGCGGTCACCGCGGACGGCAGACGGACCACGATGCCGGCGAAGATGATCAGCGAGATCCCGTTGCCGATGCCCTTTTCCGAGATCTGCTCGCCCATCCACATGATGAGCGCGGTGCCCGCGGTCAGCGTGAGCATCGTCAGGATGCGGAATGCCCACCCGGGCACTGGCACGATGGAGACCCCACCGGGGCTGCGCATGCCCTCGAGCCCGTACGCGATGCCGAGCGCCTGGACGCCGGACAGGACGATGGTGCCGTAGCGCGTGTACTGGGTGATCTTCTTGCGGCCCGCTTCACCTTCCTTCGCCAGCCGCTCGAGCGTCGGGATGACGACCGTGAGCAACTGGAGAATGATCGACGCCGAGATGTACGGCATGATCCCGAGCGCGAAGATCGAGAGCCTTCGGAGATTCCCGCCCGAGAAGAGATCCACCATGCCGAGCAGCGTGCCCTGCACCTGGTCGAAGAACTGCGCGAGCGCGTGGCCGTCGATCCCCGGCGTCGGCACGTGGGCGCCGAGTCGGTACGCGACGAGGAGCGCCGCGGTCATCACAATGCGGCGCTTCAGCTCGGGGATCTTGAAGACGTTCTGGAACGACTGGAGGCTCTCGATCACGACGTCGCCGCCGGAGTGCGCGAAAGGAGCTCGACGTGTCCGCCCTTCCCCTCGATCTTGGCCCTGGCCGACTCGCTCACCGCGTGCGCGCGGACGGTGAGCCCGTGCTCGAGCTCGCCGGCGCCGAGGATCTTCACGAGCGCACGATCCGATTTCTTGATCAATCCGGCCTCGACCAGCCGGTCGGGATCGACCACGCTGTCCGCGGGGAAGGCGGCGAGCGACTTGAGATTCACGATCGCGTACTCCGTCTTGCCGCCGTGCGGCAGAAAGCCGCGCTTCGGCAGGCGGCGATAGAGCGGCATCTGACCGCCCTCGAATCCGCCGCTCTTGCCTCCGCCCGAGCGGGCCTTCTGGCCCTTGTGGCCCTTGGTGGCCGTCTTCCCGTGGCCCGACGACGGGCCGCGGCCGACTTTCTTCCGGCGGTGCTTCGCGCCAGGCGCGGGTCGCAGGTCCTCAAGCTTCATCGCTCACCTTGAGCATGTGCGGCACTTTCGCGATCATGCCGCGGATCGTGGCGGTGTCGTCGTGGCTGACGGTCTGATGCATGCGCCGGAGACCCAACGCCTTGACGGTCGCCTCCTGTTTCGGCGAGAGCCCGATGATGCTGCGGACCAGCGTCAGCTTAAGCTTCTTTTGCGCCACTCACGGCCTCCTGCTGTCCCACGTCACCGTCGGTCCGCCGCCTGGCCGCATGGAGATCTTGCAAACGCTTGATCCGCCGGAGCGCGTCGATCGTCGCCTTCAGCACGTTGTGCGGATTGTTCGTGCCGAGCGTCTTCGTCAGGATGTCCTGGACACCGGCCGCTTCCAGCACCGGACGAACCGCGCCGCCGGCGATGACCCCGGTGCCCGCCACGGCGGGCTTCAAGAACACCCGGCCGGCGCCGAAGTGCCCCATGATCTCGCACGGGATCGTCGTGTCGCGGAGCGGGACGAAGATCAGATCCTTCTTGGCGTGTTCGACGGCCTTGCGGATCGCTTCCGGCACTTCGTGCGCCTTGCCCAGCCCGACGCCGACGTGGCCCCTGCCGTCGCCCACCACGACCAGCGCGGTGAACGAGAACCGGCGGCCACCTTTCACGACCTTGGCCACCCGGTTGATCGACACGACGCGATCGTTCAGATCCAGCACGCTCGGATCAATCTTCGCTTCCGCCACTCAGATCTCCTTACAAACTCGTTTAGAACACCAATCCGCCGGCGCGAGCGGCATCCGCGAGCGCCTTGATACGGCCGTGGTACTTGTCGCCGCCGCGATCGAACACGGCGCGCGTGATCCCCGCTGTCTTCGCCCGCTCGGCGAGCAGCGTGCCCAGCGCCTTCGCGCCGACGACGTTCCCGCCCGAGCCGTGCTGCTGCCGGAACTCTTTGCTCCGGGTGTCCGCCGCGGCGAGCGTCCGACTCGTATCGTCGTCGATCAGCTGCGCCGCGATGTGCTTCAGGCTGCGAAACACGGCGAGCCGGGGCCGTTCGGCGCTCCCGCGCAGGCGACGGCGCAACCGATCGTGCCGCTTGTCGCGAGCGGCGCGCCGATCCCGCGTGATCACTTCGCGCCCGCCTTCTTGCCGACCTTCTTCCGGACGACTTCGCCGGCGTACCGGATGCCCTTGCCCTTGTAGGGATCGGGCTTCCGGAGCGCGCGCAGCGTCGCCGCGGTCTGCCCGAGCAGGGCCTTGTCGGGACCGCGCAGCGTGATCGCGACCTGTCGTTCGACCTCGGCGGTGATGCCCTCCGGCAACGGGAACAGCACCGGATGCGAGAAGCCGAGCGCCAACTGGATGACGCGCCCCTGGAGCTGAGCGCGATAGCCGATGCCCTGGATCTCGAGACGCTTTTCGAAGCCGTCCTTGACGCCCGTGACCATGTTGGCGACGAGCGAGCGCGCCAGGCCGTGGAGCGCGCGCTGCTGCCGCGCGTCGCTCGCACGGGCGATGACCAGGTGGTTGTTCTCGAGCGCCGCCGAAAGTCCGGGAGGAAGCTGTTGGGTGAGCTTGCCCTTCGGACCGTCGGCTCGGACGAGCGTCCCGTCCACCTTGACCGTGACACCCTGGGGAATCTGGATGGGCTTTCGACCGATGCGAGACATGGCCCCCTACCACACGTAGGCGAGCACTTCGCCGCCCACTTTTTGTTTGCGCGCTTCGCGATCGGTCACGACCCCGCGCGGCGTCGTCAGCACGACGAGGCCCATCCCACCGAGAATCGACGGGATCTCATCGTGGCCGACGTAGACGCGTCGTCCGGGCGTGGACACGCGCACCAGCCCCGAGATCATCTTCTCGTTCCCGAGACCGTACTTGAGATAGACGCGGAGCGTGCCCTGCTTCTTGTCCTCGAGCACGCGAAAGTTCTTGATGAACCCCTCGTCCTTGAGAATTTCCGCCAGCCGGACTTTCAGCTTCGACGCCGGGATGTCGCACTTCTCGTGCTCGGCGCGGCTGGCGTTCCGGACGCGCGTGAGCATGTCGGCGATCGGATCGCTCTTCATGGCTACCAGCTCGCCTTCACGACGCCCGGGATCTCGCCCTTGAGGGCGAGCTCGCGGAAACAGAGCCGGCACAGCTGGAACTTCCGGAGATAGCCGCGCGGACGACCGCACAGGCGGCAGCGACGGTAGGTGCGCGTCGAGAACTTGGCGGGCCGATGGGCCTTGATGATGAGCGAAGTCTTGGCCATGAAGCTACTCCCTGAACGGCATCCCGAGCTGCGCCAGGAGAGCTTTCGCTTCCTCGTCGGTCCGGGCCGTCGTCACGATATTGATGTCCATGCCCCGGATCTTGTCGATCTTGTCGTACACGATCTCGGGAAAGATGAGCTGCTCCCTGAGGCCGAGCGCGTAGTTGCCGCGCCCGTCGAACCCTTTCGGCGGCACGCCCTTGAAGTCGCGCACGCGCGGGAGCGCGATCGAGACCAGGCGATCGAGGAACTCGTACATCCGGGCGCCGCGCAGCGTGACCTTCGCGCCGATCGGCGCGCCCTCCCGCAGCTTGAAGTTCGCGATGGACTTCTTCGCGCGGGTGATCACCGGTTTCTGTCCGCTGATCGCCTGGAGATCCGCCGTCGCGAAATCCAGCACCTTGGCGTTTTCCCGTCCTTCGCCGACCCCCATGTTGATGACGATCTTGTCGAGTCGGGGCACCTGGAAGGGATTCGTGTACCCGCGCTCCTTCATGAGCGCCGCGACGACCGTGGCGCGGAACCGGTCCCGGAGCCTGGGTGACGTCTCGCCGGTCGGCTTCGGCCGGCCGGCCGGCGTCGCCGGCGCTTCCGTCTTGCCGGCGGTCTTCGGTTGCGCGCGACCCGGTGCCCGCTGGCCGCCCGGCGCCTTCGCCGGCTGCGTCTTTGGCGGAGCGCTTCCGCCCGCTGCTTTGGCCATGATGCTCTTCCTCTACCCTCTGTCGATCGATTCGCCGCAGCGCTTGCACACGCGCACTTTCCGGTCGTCGCTCAGGAATCGGATTCCCGTCCGCACCGGACGATCGCGCCCCGTGCAGATCAGGAGCACGTTGCTGATCGCGAACGCGGCTTCGCGTACGATGATGCCGCCCTGTCGAAGGTTCTGCGTCGGACGCTGGTGCTTCTTGATCATGTTGACTCGCTCGACGATCACGCGGCCCTT
>QHRT01000376.1 GCA_003220195.1 Candidatus Rokuibacteriota bacterium
GTCGATCCGTTCGCCGCCTATCTCCTGGTGCGCGGGCTGAAGACCTTCGCGCTCAGGATGCAGCGGCAGAACGACAACGCTCAGGCCATCGCCGAGTTCCTGGCCGCGCATCCGCAGATCAGCGCCGTCCATTATCCAGGACTCGCGACGCACCGCGAGCATGCGGTCGCCAAGAGGCAGATGCGCGGGTGCGGCGGCGTCGTCTCGTTCGAGGTCGCCGGGGATCTGGATGCGGCGTCGCGCGTCATCGACGCGTGCGAGATCCCGCACATCGCCGCCTCGCTCGGCGGCGTCGAGAGCCTGATCGAGCAGCCGGCCATCATGAGCTTCTACGAGCTCACGACGGAGGAACGGCTGCAGATCGGGATCAAGGACAACCTAATCCGGTACGCCGTCGGCATCGAGGACGCCGACGACCTGATCGCCGACCTGGCGCAGGCTCTCGACACCGCGTTCGCTTGAGCTCGACCGGCCCGATCAAGTTCGGGATGTTCGTCATGCCGCAGCACCCGCGGTCGGACGATCCCGTGCGGAGATTCCGGGAAACCGTCGAGCAGACCATCCACGCCCGGCACGCGGGCTTCGACGCGATCGCGGCCGGTCATCACTACCTGGCGCCGCCGTACCAGTCGCTGCAGAACGTCCCGCTGCTCGCGCGGCTCGCGGCCGAGGCCGGCTCGATGCAGCTGATCACGTCGGTGGTGCTGCTGGCCCTGCTCAATCCCGTGCAGGTCGCGGAGGACATCGCGACGCTGGACGTCATGTGCGAGGGCCGGCTGATCTTCGGCATCGGCCTCGGCTATCGCGGCGTCGAGTTCGAGGGCTTCGGCGTGAAGGTCCGCGATCGCGTGCCGCGCATGCTCGAAGCGTTGACGCTGGTCAAGAGGCTCTGGACCGAGGACGACGTCACCTTCACGGGGAACTTCTTTTCGGTTCACGGGGCGACGTGCACGATCCGCCCGGTCCAGAAGCCGCATCCGCCGATCTGGATTGCGGCGAACGCGGATCGCGCCGTCGAGCGGACCGGGCGGCTCGGCTATCCCTGGTACGCGAACCCGCACGCCGCGCTGCCGACGATCGAGCGACAGTGGCGACTCTACAAGAGCGCGATGACCGCGGCGGGCCATTCACTGCCGTCCGCCCGCCCGATCGCGCTCGAATTACACGTCGCGCCGACCCGCGAGGAAGCGGTCGAGACGGCGCGCCCCTTCCTGGCCGCGAAGTACGCGGCCTACGCCGAATGGGGACAGGACAAGGAGCTGCCGGGCGACGAGAGCTTCCGTATCGCGTTTGAAAGACTCGCGCGGGACCGGTTCATCCTGGGCAGCCCGGAGGACGTGATCGAGCAACTCGAGCAGCGAGTGAAGACGCTCGAGTCGAACGTGTTCGTCTTCCGCATGGGCTGGCCGGGCATGGAAAGCTGGAAGGTGCTGCGCGTGATCGAGCTGATGGGCGAGCGCGTGCTCCCGTACTTCCGGCGCAAGTACGGAGCGTGATCTCAGTTCGTGGGAAGAGTCGACCGCGAAGCGGACGACTGTTCCACGAACTCTCAGCTCTGCTGGTCGCCGATGAGCCGCCAGCGCCCGCCTTCGCGCCAGGCGACCTCCGGCTCTCGTTCCCACGAGAAGAGGGACATCGGCGTGCCGAGCAACCGGACGCGTCCGGTGACCTCACCCGTCGAGTAGACCCACGCGCGATCGCCGATCATCCGGACGTCGTCGATCCGGACCCGGGCGCGCACGTTGTCGTACGCGGAAAAGATCGCAAACAGCTGCTGACGCAGCACCGGCTTCGTGAGGGGACCGGTGCGATAGCGATCGGACACGCTGGCGAGCACGCCCTCCAGATCCATGCGCTCGAAGCGTGCGGTGGCGTCGGCCAGCGCCTGCTTGAGCTCGCTCACGACCGCCGGCGTGGCTGGCTCACCGGGCAGGGGAGTCGGCGCGGAGGGGGCCGGGGCCGGCGCTTGACCGACGGCAACGGGGGCCCACACGAGCGCGGCCAGGACGACGAGAGCGAAAAGTCGAGGGGCAGACATTCCTCTTCCATGTAACCACGACGGTTACCACGACGCTCCCGGGATGGCATGTCAGGACGGCTCACGCGGACAGCCCGCCGGGCTGTCCATCGATTTGCAGAGGATGGGAACTACGCGACCGAGGCGGCGAGGATTGACGCGAGCTTCACCTTCTGGACCTTGCCCGTCGCCGTGACCGGCAACTCTTCACGCTTCACGACGCGAAAGTGCTGCGGCACCTTGAACGCGGCGAGCCGGGCGCGGCAGTACGCACGCAGCTCATCGAGGGAAGCGTCGACGCCGTCCCGGAGCACCAGGACCGCGGCGAGCACTTCTTCCTTGCGCGGATCGGGCACTCCGACGACGTAGACCTGCTCGACCGCGGGATGGCCGAGCAGCACGTCCTCCACCTCGACCGGCGCGACGTTGATGCCGCCGGTCTTGACCATCTCCTTGATGCGTCCGCGAAAGCGAATACGACCGTCCTCGTCGACGAGCCCCAGATCACCGCTCAGGAAATCGCCGTTGGCGTCGAACGCGGCGGCGTTCTTGTCGGGGTCCTTGTAGTACCCCGGCGTCAGGTAGCCGCGGATCGTGATCTCTCCGACCTCGCCCGGACCGAGCGGCCGCCGCGTCTCGGGGTCGACGATCCGGATCTCCATGCCCGGCAGCGGGCGGCCGACGGTGTGCAGGCGCACGTCGACCGGGTCGCGCGCGTCCGTCACCGCGCAGTTGCCGTAGCACTCGGTGAGCCCGTACACATTGCAGATCTCCCGGGCGCCGAGGTCCATCACCATCTGCATCGCCTGCGGCGACCCGATCGCGGCCCCGGTCCGAAGCGACGAGAGATCGCGCCGCGCCCGGTCGGGATGTTCCCGGAGCGCGAGCGCGATGTTCGGCGTGCCGTAGTAGACGGTGCATCGCTCGCGCTCGATCAGGGCCAGGGCTTCGCCCGCGTCGAAGTCCGGCTGCAGCACGATCGTCCCGCCATGGGTCATCACGGCGGGGAGCGCGTTCGCGCAGCCGAAGCTCCAGATCAGCCCGCGATGCTGGAGCTGGACGCCTTTCGGAGTCGACGTCGTTCCCGAGGTGTACAGGATGTACGCGACGTCGTCCGGTGTGACGGCGCGCTGAACCGCGTCGAGCGCAGCGTCCTCGACGGGCTCACCGGGTGTCCAGAGCTCTTCGAACGCCACGTCTCGAGGACGCGACGACTCGCGGCCGATCCGCGCGCTCCCGAGCGTGACGATGCGCGCGAGCTTCGGCAGGCGTGGCGTGATCTCCTCGAGCGTGGCGAG
>QHRT01000377.1 GCA_003220195.1 Candidatus Rokuibacteriota bacterium
GAGGATCCTCCATGCGCGGTCTAGCTCGTCTGGTCACGGGCGTCCTGCTCGGTGTCGCCATCGCGGCGGCGTCGCCCGCGGGCGCGCAGGACAAGGTGAAGATGGGGCTCTTCATCGCCTCGTCGGCGATGCCGTACTTCATCGCCAAGGAGCGCGGCTACTTCGCCGCCGAGAACCTCGACGTCGAGGGCATCCCGATCGCGAACCACCCGCTGATCGTGCAGGCGCTGGTCAAGGGCGACATCGACACCGCCTCCAACCTCATCTCGCTCGAGGGCGCGAACATCAACGTCCTGCGGCCGGGGACGGCGAACTACTTCTCGATCAACTGCCAGAACACGACGTGGCGGCTCGAGGCGTTCATGGTGTCCGCGAAGAACACGACGATCAAGACGCTGAAGGACTTGAAGGGGCAGCGCATCATGTGCGCCCCCGGCCCGGGGAACCTCTTCGTGGCCAAGGGAGTGCTGAAGAAGATCGGGCTCGAAGATGGCCGCGACTACACGATGCAGGAGCAGCAGATGAGCAACCACATCGGCGCCATGCAGTCAGGGCAGTTCGAGGTCGCCTACAGCCTGGAGCCGGTAGTGAGCATGCTCGAGCATCGGGGCATCGCGCGGCGAATCGAGTCGGGCGTGATCGCGACTCACCTCCTCGGCCGGCCCGACGCCTGCGCCGTCCTGGCCGGCGGCGTCATGAGCGACCGGTTCGTCAAGGAGCGTCCGGTAGTGGCCGAGCGGTTGGCGCGCGCCTGGGCGAAGGCGCTCAAGGACGGTAACGAGGACCCGACGGCCCGCGACCTGCTGAACAAGCACATGAACGTGGCGGCCGAGATCGCCCAGACGGTGCCGCTCTCCCGCTATTTCATGGTCCGCGACCTCACGCCCCAGCAGATCGCCGATTTCCAGAAGCTGACGGACCTCGCCGTCGAGGGCGGGGTCGTGAAGAGCAAGATCGACGTCAGGACGTTCCTGAAAAGGTTCTAGCGGCGGCGCTCTCGCGCATGAGCCGCGGCCGGTTCGAGGCGTGGACGCCGGCGATCGGAGCGATCGCTTTCGTGGCGCTCTGGTGGACCGTCTACCGGCTGCGGCTGATCGATCCTGTGCTGCTGCCGTCGCCGGAAGACTCGCTGAGGGCGATCTGGAGCGGGTTCGTCGGCGGCGCCCTCCTCCACGACTTCCTCGTCACCGTGCGACGAACGCTCCTGGCGTTCGCGATCGCGGTCGCGATCTCCGTCCCGCTGGGCATCGTGCTCGGCTCCTCGCCGAAGCTCTATCGCGGCTGTGAGTTCGTGATCGATTTCTTCCGCTCGACGCCGACGTCGGCGCTGTTCCCGTTGTTCCTCGTCATCCTGGGGGTGGGAGAGGCCACGAAGATCGCGGTGGCGGCGTTCGGGGCGAGCCTGCTGATCCTCTTCAACACGGCCTACGGCGTCATGAACGCGCGCAAGACACGGCAGGCGGCCGCCAAGGCGATGGGGGCCTCGCCCGGGCGGGTGATGGTCGAAGTGACCTTGCTCGAGTCCCTCCCGCAGACCTTCGTCGGCATGCGCGCGGGGGTGTCGTTCGCGCTCGTGATCGTCATCGTGGCCGAGATGTTCATCGGCTCCACGGACGGGCTCGGGCAGCGGGTCATCAACGCGCAGGCCGTCTTCAACATGCCCGAGATGTACGCGACGATCTTCGGCGCCGGCGTGCTGGGCTACACCCTGAACCTCCTGTTCATCGTGATCGAGCGCAACTTCGTGCACTGGGGCGGGAAATGAGCGTGCGCGCGCCGGCCGCGCACCCCGCGTCCGACACGCCCGCCGGCGCGGACCGTCCCCACATCACGATCCGCGGGCTCTCCAAACGGTTCGGTGAACACGCCCTCTACACGGATTTCGATCTGGACCTCCCCAAGGCGCAGATCACCTCCGTGTTCGGCCCCAACGGCTGCGGCAAGTCGACCATGATCAACATGGTCGCCGGCCTGGTCCCGAAGGACGCGGGCACGGTGCTGTTCGACGGAAAGCCGATCGAGCAGACCGTCATCGGCTACGTGTTCCAGAACTACCGCGAGGCGCTGTTCCCGTGGAAGCGCGCGCTCGACAACATCACGTACCCGCTCCGGCTGGCGGGGAAGTCGAGTGCCCAGTGCGCCGCGCGCGCCGAGGAAGTGATCCAGGCCTTCGACATCAAGTTCGACCTGCACCGCTACCCCTACGAGCTCTCGGGCGGGCAGCAGCAGCTGATCTCGATCATGCGGGCGCTGGCCCCGCACCCCGAGGTGTTGTTCCTCGACGAGCCGTTCTCGGCGCTCGACTACGAGATGACGCTCTTCATGCGGGACAAGCTCCAGGACGCTTTCCGGGCCACGCGCACGACGACGGTGCTGGTCTCACACGATCTCGAGGAGGCCGTCTATCTCGCCGACCAAATCCTATTGTTGACGCGTCCGCCGACGAGAATCGCCGAGATCGTCCCGTTCCGGGCGCCGCGGCCGCGCCACCCGGAGACGCTGACGAGCGAGGACTTCGTCGACGTCAAGGCCCGCTGCCTCGACGTGTTCCAGCGGGAGGTCCGGAAGAAGTAGCATCATGCAGGAGGTGACGATGATCACTCGTGCCACTCGACGGCCCGGCGTGGCCCTCGCTCTCTCATCCGTGCTGCTCGTCCTGATCATTACCGTCGCGTCGCCGCCGTCGGCCGCGCAGACGGGATCGCCGGACGGACAGACCTTCAACTTCCCCTGGCCGCCGGACTGGGTCGCCAAGGGGAAATACCAGAAGATGGTCCTCAAGGGCATCACCGGGTTCAATCCGGGGCAGTGGGACGTACACGCGTGCGGCACGCTCCCGGATTGCCTGATGCCGTCCGGGCCGCAGTTCAGCGGGCTCGTCTACCACAATCCCGTCAATCCCGACGAGATCGTCTGCGACCTGTGCGAGAGCTTCACGGTCAGTCGCGACGGCAAGACCTACACGTTCCGTCTGCGCCAGGCGCAGTGGCACGATGGAAAACCGGTCACCGCGCACGACATCAAGTTCTCCCTGGACCGGATCGTCGAGCCCGGCGCGATCCGCGTCCGGACCGGAGTCTTGCGGACCTTCTACGAGCACGGCAGCGCCCAGGTGATCGACGATCGGACCATCCGGGTGCCGATCACGTTCGCGAGCCCCCTGTTCCTCGAGAACCTCGCCTCCGAATACATGAAGATGTACCCGAAGCACGTCGCGCAGGGGCTCTCGGCGGACGACGCCCAGAAGCCGGGGAAGCTGATCGGCTCCGGGCCCTGGAAGCTCAAGGAGTACAAGCCGAACATCTCGATCGAATACGTGCGGAATCCGAACTACTTCAAGAAGGGGCTCCCGTACTTCGACGGGATGATCTTCACGATCGTCCGCGATTACAACCGGCGCCTGGCGGCGATGCAGGTGGGTCAGGCCCAGACCACCGAGGGGCCGACCATCGGGTCGTATGGGACCGAAGACCCGATGCGGATCCAGAAGGAGACCAAGGGCCGCGTCCGCGGAATCTACATCCCCGAGGCCGTGCAGACCTACATGGTGCTGCACATGAACAAGCCGCCCTTCAACGATCCGAAAGTCCGGCGGGCGGTGTTCCTGGCGATCGATCGGCACGAGCTCGCGAAGATCGTGCGGTGCGCGGAGCCGTTC
>QHRT01000370.1 GCA_003220195.1 Candidatus Rokuibacteriota bacterium
TACGGAATCGATCCGGAAGTCCTTGACCGGATCGGCCGCGAAGTCCGCGACGTCACGGATCTCGGCGTGCAGCTTGCGATCGTCATCGGGGGCGGCAACATCTTTCGCGGCATCGCGGCCAGCGCGGGCGGCATGGATCGCGCCACCGCCGACTATATGGGGATGCTGGCCACGGTCATCAACGCGATGGCGCTCCAGGACGCGCTCGAGAAGGCGGGCTGCCAGACCCGGGTGCTCTCCGCGATCGAGATGCGCGCGGTCGCCGAGCCGTACATCCGCCGGCGGGCGATCCGTCACCTGGAGAAAGGCCGGGTCGTGATCTTCGCGGCGGGCACGGGGAACCCGTTCTTCACCACCGACACCGCCGGCGCGCTCCGCGCCGTCGAGATCGGCGCCGACGCGATCATGAAGGCGACGAAGGTCGACGGGATCTATTCCGCGGATCCCAAGCAGGACTCGTCAGCCACGAGGCTCCAGCAGACGACCTACATCGACCTGCTCAATCGACGGCTCCAGATCATGGACACGACCGCGATCTCGCTCTGCATGGACAACGCGCTGCCGATCATCGTGTTCGACCTGACGCGTCCCGGGAACATCCGGCGGATCGTGCTCGGGGAACCGGTCGGGTCGGTGGTCTCGGGGGGGTAATCATGCAAGCGCTTGTGAAGGACATGGAGGCTCGGATGACGGCGGCGCTCGACAGCCTGGCGCGCGAGTTCGCGTCGGTCCGCACGGGCCGCGCGTCCACGGCGTTGCTCGACACGATTCGCGTCGATTACTACGGCACGCCCACGCCGGTCGCGCAGATGGCGTCGGTGTCGGTGCCGGACGCGCGCACGCTGACGATCCAGCCGTGGGAACCCTCGCAGCTCGCCGTGATCGAGAAGGCGATCTTGAAATCCGACCTCGGCCTCACGCCGGTGAACGACGGCAAGACCGTCCGGCTCACGATGCCGACCTTGACCGAGGAGCGGCGCAAGCAGCTGGCGAAGACCGTCGGAAAGATGGCCGAGGAAGGGCGCGTCGCGGTCCGCAATCTCCGGCGGGAGGCGAACGACAAGCTGAAAGGGATGGCGAAGGACAAGAAGGTCTCGGAAGACGAGGAGCGCCGCGGCCACGACCTGATCCAGAAGACGACCGACCGGGTCATCGCGAAGGTGGACGACCTGCTCAAGAAAAAGGAGCAGGAGATCCTCTCGTTCTAGGCGATCGGTCGAGTAGGATGAAAACCGCATGACCGTCAAATCTTCACGCGAGCCGGCACGCGCCGAGCTCGCGAAGCTCGGTGAGGCCGAGCTCCTCGAGGTGATCCGCGCCCAGCCCGTTCCCGCGCACGTCGCCGTCATCATGGACGGCAACGGCCGGTGGGCGACCCGCCGCGGCCTGCCAAGGGTCGCCGGTCACCGTGAGGGCGTCAAGGCCGCGCGCGCCGCCGTGCGCGCCGCTGACACGCTCGGGCTCCAGTATCTGACGCTCTACGCGTTCTCCACCGAGAACTGGAGCCGGCCCAAGCAGGAAGTCTCGACGCTGATGACGCTCCTCGAACGGTCGATCCACGGCGAGCTGCCGGAGTTAATGGAGCGGAACGTGCGGCTGCGGATCATCGGGCGCCCGAACGGCGTCCCGCCCCCGGTGCAGCGCGGCATCGACGAGGTGGTGCGACAGACCGAGCGGAACACCGGGCTCACTCTGGTGATGGCGTTCAATTACGGAGGCCGGGACGAGTTGATCGACGCCTTTCGCCTGGTCGCGCGCCGCGTGGCGTCGGGCGAGCTTCAGCCGGAGGACATCTCCGAGGTCCACGTGAGCCGGGCGCTCTACACGAAGGACATTCCGAACCCCGATCTGCTGATCCGCACGAGCGGCGAGATGCGGGTGTCCAACTTCCTCCTGTGGCAGATCGCCTACACGGAGCTGTGGATCACACCGACGCTCTGGCCTGATTTCGGAGGGGCCGATCTCTACCGCGCCGTCCTCGAGTTCCAGGGCCGGACACGGAGATTCGGCGGCGTCTGACCGTGGTCACGGAGACGGCCGCGACGTCGATGCCGAGGACGATCGGTGCCCTTCTCACCGGTGAGGGCGAGACGCCGATGAGCATCCCGATCCCCGCGGTGTGGCAGCGCCTCGCCACCGCCGTCGTGTTCATCCCCATCTTCGTGTGGGTGGTCGCGGCGGCTCCCGCTGCCGTGTTCTACGCGCTCGTCGTGGCGGTGGGCGGTGCGGCGTCGTGGGAGCTCCTCCGGATGTTCGAACGGGCCGGCCATCGAACGTTGGGCCCGATCGGCGTGGCGGCGACCATCACGACCATCGGCGGCTTCATCGTCTCGGACCGGGGTCCGCTGATCGCGTTCACCCTCGCCGCCTTCGTCGTGTTGAGCGTCCCGATCTTCATGCGGGGTGAACTCGCGACCGAGCCGGCGTTGACCGCAGTCCTGTCGATGACGTACATCGGCTGGCTGCTCGGTCACGCGATCGTCTTGCGCCAGCTTCCGGACGGCGCGTGGCTGGTGCTCTTCGCCGTCGGCGCGACGTGGGCCGGAGAGTCGGCCGCGTACGCCGCCGGCAACGCCGTGGGGCGGCACCCGCTCGCGCCGCGCGTGAGCCCACGGAAGACCGTCGAGGGCGCCGCGGCCCAGGTGGTCGTGTCGGTGCTCGCGGCGATGCTGCTCCGCGCCTGGCTCGTGCCGTACTGGAGCGTTCTCCAGGCCAGCCTCGCCGGGCTCCTGCTCGGTGTCGTGGGGCAGGTCGGCGACCTCGCCGAGTCGGTGATCAAGCGGAGCCTCAACACGAAGGACACTGGCGGGTTGATCCCGGGCCACGGCGGTGTCCTTGACCGTCTCGACAGCCTCCTGTTCAATGTGCCTGCTCTCGTCTACTACGTCACCCTCCTGGAGATCTCCGCGTGAAACAGATCACGGTCCTCGGCGCGACGGGCTCGGTAGGGCGGCGCACGCTCGAGCTCTGCTCGAGCTTTCCCGAGGACTTCGCCGTCGCGGGTCTCGCCGCGCGTGGCTCGAACGTCGACCTGCTCACCGATCTTTGTGAAAAGCATCGTCCGCGCGCGGTGGCCGTCCTGGAACCTGGCGCCATCGACGCTCTCGCGGCGCGGCTGTCCGCGCCGAAGCCAGAGCTCTTGTCGGGGCCGGAGGGGCTCGTCGCGCTGGCCCGCGACGGCGGGGCGGACATCGTGCTGTCGGCGCTGGTCGGCGCCGCGGGACTCTTGCCCACGATGGCCGCCATCCGGGCGGGATGCACTGTCGCGCTGGCGAACAAGGAGACGCTGGTCATGGCCGGCCGTCTCATGACCGCGGCGGCGCGCGAGCGCAACGTACCACTCCTGCCGGTCGACTCCGAGCACAGCGCCGTCTTCCAGTGCCTCGCCGGGCACAACCGCGGCGACGTCCACCGGGTGTGGCTCACGGCCTCGGGGGGACCGTTCCGCGATCTGCCGAAAGCGAAGCTGGCGACCGTGACGGTCGAGGACGCGCTCAAGCATCCGACATGGAAGATGGGCGCGAAGATCACGATCGATTCCGCGACGCTGATGAACAAAGGACTCGAGATCATCGAGGCGCGGTGGCTGTTCGACCTGGCGCCGGATCAGGTGCAGATCGTCGTGCATCCCCAGTCGATCGTCCACTCGATGGTGGAGTACATCGACGGGGCCGTGATCGCGCAGCTGGGCGTCGCCGACATGGGCGTGCCGATCCTCTACGCGCTCACGTATCCCGAGCGACGGCCCACGCCGGCTCGCTCACGTTCTACGAGCCCGACGACGACAAGTTCCCGTGCCTCGGGCTCGCGCGCGCGGCGCTCGCCGAAGGGGGCGCGGCGCCCGTCGTCCTGAACGCTGCCAACGAAGTCGCGGTCGGGGCGTTTCTCGACCGGCGCATCGGGTTCACGGAGATTCCGGAGCTGATCGAGCGTGCGCTCGCCCTCCACGCGGGCACGCCGCTCGAATCGATCGACGAGTGCGTCGCGATCGACGCCGAGACGCGGGAGGGCGTGCGGCGCTCGATCGCCGCGCGGTCCAGGGGGTAGTAGTGGTGACGACGGTGCTCTCATTTGTCATCGTCCTCGGCATCCTGATCCTGATCCACGAGTTCGGGCACTTCATCGTCGCCCGCTGGACCGGGGTCGGCGTCGAACGGTTCTCGATCGGGTTCGGGCCCGTGCTGCTGCGCTGGCGCGGCAAGGAGACCGAGTACTGTCTGTCGGCCGTCCCGATGGGCGGCTACGT
>QHRT01000067.1 GCA_003220195.1 Candidatus Rokuibacteriota bacterium
CGGCCGCGCCAGATGTCGCCAGGGCGTTGGCCAAGGCGTTGGGAGGAGGCCACCATGGTCAGGTTCATGAAGGCGTCTCCGACGACGTACGTGCTGCATTTCCGCTCCGGCCGCATCGTCCGCGAGGGCGCCGGCCTCGCGTTCTTCTACTGGGAGCCGGCGGCGACCCTCGTGACCGTTCCGCTCGCCAGCGCCGACACGCCGTTCGCCTTCCAGGAGGCGACCGCGGACTTCCAGGCCGTGGCCATCCAGGGCCAGCTCACGTATCGCGTGATCGACCCGAAACGCCTGGCCGCCCTGCTCGACCTGAGTGTGCGGCCCGACGGCCGGTATCGGACGGACGACTATCAGAAGCTGCCGGAGCGCCTGGTCCACGCGACGCAGACGCTCGTGCGTGGCGAGACCCAGCGGATGACGCTTCGCGAGGCGTTGACCAGCTCGGCAGCGCTCGCCGCGACGGTCCTCGAGCGTCTCCGGGCGTCCGATCTGGTCGCCGAGCTCGGCGTCGAGATCCTGGGCCTCTCGATCCTCGCGATCCGCCCGACACCGGAAAGCGCCAAGGCGCTCGAAGCGGAAGCGCGCGAGGAGCTGCAGCGGCGCTCCGACGAGGCGATCTACGCGCGCCGGAACGCGGCCGTCGAGCAGGAAAGGCGCATCAAGGAATCCGAGCTGCGCACCGAGATCGCCCTCGAGCGCGAGCGCTCGGCGCTGATGGACGAGCGCGCCACGAACGACCGCAAGGAAGCCGACAGCCGCGCGTACGCGATCGAGACGGCGCTGGCGCCGCTGCGCGGCCTCGACTGGCGCACGCTCATGGTCCTGCGCGGCGGCGAGCCCGCGACCACCATCGCGCTCGCGTTCCACGAGATCGCCGCCAACGCCTCGCGGGTGGGCGAGCTCAACATCACGCCTGACCTCCTCCGGTCGCTGCTGCCGCCGGCCACGGCGGGCGCCGCGGCCGGCGCCGTGGGCGCCGCGGCCGGCGCCGTGCGCACGACCGTCGAAGCGCGGCGCTGACCATGTTCGAGAAAGTCGTCGTCGTCACGCGCAAGACCCGGCTCGCCGAGCTGGTCGAAAGGTTCAACACGCGAGCCCAGGCGAAGTTCTACATCGAGCACGCGGGCGGCGACTTCACCGAGTACGAAGTGGAGGACGCCGCGTATCGCGCGGCGCTGGAGCACGTCCGTCGGGCGGTCGAGGTCGGATTGAAAGTCCAGGTGCTGGACCGCGAGCTGGTTCCCACCTACACCTTCCTGCGCGAGGACGTCATCGTCACGCTCGGCCAGGACGGCCTCGTCGCCAACACGGCGAAGTACGCGGCGGGTCAGCCCATCATCGCCGTGAATCCGGATCCCGAGCGGTTCGACGGCGTGCTCCTGCCGTTTCTGCCGGAGGAGACTCGCGAGGCGCTCGTGTCCACCCTCAACGGTCGCCGCCCCATCCGCGCGGTAACGCTGGCCGAGGCACGACTCGGCGACGGGCAGCGATTGCTCGCGTTCAACGAGCTCTTCGTCGGCGCGCGCACGCACGTCTCGGCGCGCTACCGCCTGCGCTGGAAGTCGGCGGAGGAGCCGCAATCGTCGAGCGGCATCCTGGTCGCCACCGGCGCGGGCAGCACCGGCTGGCTCTCGTCCGTGTATCAGATGGTGTCGGGCATCGCGACGTGGAGCGGCGCCGCGCCGGTGCGGCCGCTCCGGCTCGAATGGGAAGACCGGCGGCTGGTGTTCGTGGTACGCGAGCCCTTCGTCAGCCGGCATTCCGGGGCGCGGATCGTGACGGACACGATCGAGCCCGGCGAGAGGCTCGAGATCGAATCGACCATGCCGTCGGGCGGCGTCATCTTCAGCGACGGGATCGAGAGCGATTTTCTCGCGTTCGACTCGGGCGCGATCGCCCGCATCGCCGCGGCGAGGGACACCGCGAACCTCGTGGCGGCGTGAGCATGGCGATTCGCGTGACGGTCGACGTCGTGGTCTTCACCATCCGCGACGGCGATCTGCACGTACTGCTGGTCCGGCGCGGAGCTGCGCCATTCGCGGGAAGGTACGCGATTCCCGGCGGCTTCGTGCACGAGGACGAATCGCTGGACGCCGCGGCGCGGCGGGAGCTCTCGGAAGAGACCGGCGTCCGCGACGTCTATCTGGAGCAGCTCTACTCCTTCGGCGACCCGGGCCGCGATCCGCGCGGCCGGATCATCACCGTCGCGTACTTCGCGCTGATCGCCTCCGACCAGTCCACGCTCGATGCCGGCAGCCACGGCGCCGAAGCGGGATGGTTTCCCGTGAAGAAGCCGCCCGCGCTCGCGTTCGACCACGGGCGGATCCTCGAGTACGCGGTGGAGCGCCTCAGGACGAAGCTCGAATACACGACCGTCGGCTTTCAGCTCTTGCCGGAGAAGTTCACGCTCGGCGAGCTCCAGGCCGTGTACGAGGCGATCCTCGGCCGCCGCATCGACAAAAGAAACTTCCGTCGCAAGATCGGGCTGCTCGGGATCCTGACCCCGCTCCGGGAACGGCGAGCGACGGGCCGGAAGCCCGCGCTCCTCTATCGGTTCTCCGCGCGCCGGTTCGCAAACCTCAGGGACAAGGGCATCCTGTTTCCGTTCTGAGAGCGCGCCCTCATTCGAGCGTCATCACCGCCAGGCCCTCGGCGACGTGGACGGCGCCATCCAGATCGTCGACGGACAGCACCAGGCGTCCCCGAGTCGTGACGTAGACGGCGTCGATGTTGATGCCGGCCGTCGCCATCACGAGCGCCACGTCGCCGAGCGTCCCCGGTTCGTCCAGCACCTTGACGAGGAGCACCTCGCGCGTGGTGAACGCAATGTGGACGGCGTCGAGAGCGCGCGCGGCGCCGTCCGTGTCTTCTGGCACGAACCGGACGACGCCTTTCCCCTCGCGGCTCATCCCCTGGATCGCTTCGATGTTCACCCGGGCGTCGCCGAGCGCCTTGCCGAGCTGCGCGAGGGCGCCAGGCACGTCGTCGAGAACAACGGTGAGCTCGATGGGCATGCCGTTCACTCCCTGCGTCGGATGCTTCAGAATACCGGAGAGATCGTGAGCCGTCCGCGATTGAAATTCTTGCGCCGCAGAGCGGACCCCTCCAGCGGCATTCCGCTTGCTCCAGTGAACACTCGTGCACCTCGGATCACCGAGAAGAGTTCGTGGAGTCCGAGAAGGAGGGAAATCGATGAAGCGTGCAGTTATCTATGCCGCCGCTCTTACCGTGATCATCGCCGCTCCGATGTCGGTGTCGGCGGGAGGGGATGGCGGAGGTCGAGCTGGGTCGCCTGGTGAGCCAGCGCGCCTCGTCGGGCACCGTGAAGCAGTTCGCGCAGCAGATGATCTCCGACCACAGCCGGGCGAACGACGAGCTCATGCAGCTGGCCGAGCAGAAGGGTGTCGAGGTGCCGACGGCCCTCGATCGCAAGCACAAGAAGGCCTACGATCGCCTGGCGAAACTGTCAGGCCCCGACTTCGATCGCGCGTACATCCGCGAGATGGCGCGCGATCACAACAAGGATCTGAAGATGTTCAGTCGCGAGGCGACTCGCGCGAAGGATCCCGACGTGAAGGCCTGGGCCGCGAAGACGCTGCCCACGCTCCAGCAGCATCAAGACCAGGTGAAGCAGACCGCCTCGAGCATGAACGAACCGCTGCCCACCAACGGGTGGGCCTGGCCGGGTGACAAGGCGGCCGGACGCGCCCGCGTTTCGCAGTAACCGTCGCCCTTCCACGCGGCGGCACCCGAGCCCCGCTCATGGCGTGATGATCACGCCATGACGCGGGGCTCTCCCCACGAGCCTCGATGGCATTTCGATTGCCCCATTTCGATTGCCACGGAGAAGTCACATAGCACGACCGATCTGGAAGGGCGCGCTCAGCTTCGGCCTCGTCACCATCCCGATCGGGCTCTACTCCGCCGTCGAGCGGAAGAGCGAGCTCTCGTTCCATCTGCTGCACGAGAAGGACAAGAGCCGGATCGATTACAAGAGGTTCTGCGCGGAGGAAGGCGTCGAGGTCCCCTGGTCCGAGATCGTGAAGGGGTACGAGTACGAGAAGGGCCAGTACGTCGTGATGGCCGACGAGGAGTTCGAGAAGGCGCGCGTGCCGGCCAGCGAGACCATCGAGATCACGGATTTCGTGCCGGCCGACGCGATCGACTTCATGTTTTTCGACCAGCCGTACTACGTGGCGCCGGGCGGGAAAGGCGCCACGAAAGCCTACGCGCTCTTGCGTGACGCGCTCGAGGAGACGAAGCGCGTCGGCATCGGGACGCTCGTCATGCGGCAGCGCCAGCATCTGGTCGCCGTCGAGCCGGCGGGCGATCTCCTGTCGGTCACCACGATGCGCTGGAAGTCCGAGATCCGATCGAGTCACGACTTCGACGTCCCGGGTCACGGCGAGGGCTACGTCAAGAAGGAAATGAGCCTGGCGTTGCAGCTCGTCGATACGCTCGCGGCCGACTGGGAGCCGGAGAAGTATCGCGACACCTACACCGAAGTTCTCCGGAATGCGATCGAGCAGAAGATCGAGACCGGCCACGTCGAGGCTCCCGCGGCGCCGGAAAAGTGTCCGCACGTGGTGAACCTCGTGAAGGCGCTCGAGGAGAGCCTCAAGAAGCCGCGGAAGGAGCTGGCGCGCGCCGAGTCCCGCGAGGGTCGGAAGGCCGCGAGCGGACGACAGCGCACGACACGGCGAAGAGCGGCCGCGTAGGCGCGGGCCCGCGCGGGTCACGTGGGCTTCGCCCGCGCGGGTCACATGGGCTTGCGCCCGAGCGCCTCCACGTGAATGAACATCCACAGAGCATCGGGGTGCGCGGCCCACGTGCGGAACGCCGCGGCCATCTGCTCGATGTCGGAGCGCGAGGCGAGGCCATGCTGCACGGGCGCCTCGCCCATCGACGTCAGCAGCCGATCCGCGTACGACTCCCCCCACGCGGTCGTCTCCGCCGGAGTCGCGTAGCACCAGACCGAGGCGGTGATGCGCGGCTCCGCCACGCCGACCTCGTTGAAGAGCGCGCGTAGCTGGCGTCCGAGCTGGGGTTCGCCGCCGTTCCGGTACCACGCCTGCTGGTGAACCTCGATGAAGCGATCGATCCACGGATCGCGGGGCCAGTAGGCCGCGGTGCCCCAGTCGACGTCCCGCACGGCGACGAGGCCCCCCGGCTTCACGACGCGCAGCATCTGGCGGAGCGCATTCGTGCGCTCGCGCAGATGCTGGATCACCTGGTGCGCGAAGACGACGTCGAAGGACGCGTCGGGAAACGGCAGCTCGTAGACGCTCCCGGTCTCGTATCGCAGATTTCTCAGGCCGCGCGCCGCCGCATCGCGACGCGCTCCTTCGAGGGTCTCGCGAGAGAGATCGACGCCCACGACTTCGCCGGGCGCGAGGCGCTCGGCAAGTCCGCGGGTGATGCTGCCGGGACCGCAGCCGACGTCCAGGAGACACAGGCCCGGTGACAGCTCGGGGAGCAGGAACGCTGCCGCCTCGTCCGCGGTTCGCTGCGCGTGCTGGCGCACCACGGCGGGCGCGTGTCCGTGAGTGTACGTCTCGTGTCTGAGCGGCTCGCTGCTCATGCTCCTCCCTGACACCGCATGGTCGAGGTCGACGGGCCCGACGAACGACCTTACCAGAGCAGGAGCCCGGGCCGGCGCGGAAACGCCGTGGAACGCGCGACGGCCGTCGTCCATTACCCTACCGTGGTGACCCGACGTCGCGTCCTCGGCCTGCTCGGGCTCGTGATCGTCTCGCTGCTGGCGGTGACGATCGTCAGCCTGCCCCATGTTCTTCGTCGTGTCGTGGTCTGGCGGCTCCAGACGACCATGGGCCGGCCGGTGACGCTCGCACGGCTCGACGTCAGTCTCTTGACCGGCCGCCTCGGGCTCCATCAGCTGCGCATCGTCGACCGCGATCAGCAGCCGCTGGCGACGCTCGAGCGGCTCGAGGCCCGGCTCAGTCTGCGAGCGCTCCTTCGCGGGCAGCTCCGCGTCACCCGCGCGACGATCGAGAAGCCATTCCTGAGAATCGTCCGCACGGCGCCGGGCGAGTTCAACGTCTCCGACCTTCGTCCGCGCGAGACACGAGAGTCCACCGGTGGGCTCGGGATCGAGATCGAACGAGTGGCCGTCGTGGGAGGCGCCGTCCAGATCGAGGATCGCACCCTGTCGCCGGCGCGGACCTGGCACGTCGAGAGCGTGACGCTCGACGCGCGCGACCTCTCGACGCTCGCCGCCGCGAGTCCCGGCGTCGCGACGCTGCAGGCCGTCGCGGCCGGGTCGCCGCTGTCCGTGTGGGTGACCGGCGTGCGATTGCGGCCGCTCGCGTTCCACGCGACGGTCAGCGCGCGGGAGATCGACCTCTCGCTGCCGATGCTCTACCTGGCGGCGGCAAGACCGGCGACGCCGACGCGCGGCACGCTCGATCTCTCCGGAACAGTCGAGCACGACGGCGCGAGCGGCACGCGCGTCTCGCTGGATGCACGACTCGCCGATGTGGCGGTGAGCCGGCCGGGACAGGCAATTCTGTCGGCGCCCGCGGTGCGAGTGACCGTGGAAGATCTCCGGCTGCGACCGGCGGCCGTCGACCTGGCGCGCCTGACGATCGACGGCGGCGCGATGACGATCGACGACGCGCGGCCCGGGGGCCATCGCTGGCCGATCGATGGCGTCGGAGTCGAGATTCACGGTGTGTCGAGCGCTCGCGAGGCGAGCGGCGTCGGGACGGCGCGCGCCGTCGTCGCCGGAGCGCCGGTGTCGCTCTGGATCACGCGGCTCCGGCTGGCGCCGTTCGAGGTTCACACCACCACGATCGTGCGGAACGTGGACCTGGCGCTGCTCCGCCTGTGGGTGCCGCCGAATTTTCCGATCGAGGCCGAGCACGGCGTCGTCAACGCGTCGATCGAGGTGGATCACGATGGTCGCGCCGGCACGCGGCTCGCCGTCGACGTGACCGGCAGTGACCTCGACGTACGCCGTGGCCGACACTTCGTCACCGCGCCGGCAGTCCGTCTCACGGCGACGGACATCGCGTTCAGCGGAGGCGCCGTCACCGTCGGCCGCGCCGGCCTCACCGGGGAGCGCCTGGCGATCGAGGATCGGCACGCGACACCGATCCGCCGCTGGCCCGTGCGGAACCTCGCGGTCGAAGCGAGTCGGCTCACGAGCGGACGGCACGACGTGCAGGGCATCGCCACCGCGCGCGCCACCGTCTCGGGCGCGGAAGTGTCGGCCTGGATCACCGGAGTCCGGCTCGATCCGCTGAAGGCGAGCGTCACGGTCAGCGTGCGCGATCTCGATCTCGCGCTCGTACGCCTGTACCTGCCGGAGGCGATGGCGGTCGAGCCGACGGCGGGAATCGTGAATGCCTCGGTTCACGCGGAGCACACGGCGGCCGATGGCACGAGCGTCGACGCCGACCTGACGCTCACGAACGCGATCGGGCGCGCCGTCACTCGAGCGGGGATCCTGACGGTCAGCGCGCCGTCGCTCCGGATGACGCTGACGGGCGGCCGACGAGCCGACAACGCGCTCGGCCTCGGACGCCTCGAGCTCACGGGTCGTGGCGCCATCAGCACGGGTGCCGCCGAGCCGAGCCGCGGGCCGAC
Organism: Candidatus Rokuibacteriota bacterium; assembly: GCA_003220195.1. Lineage (GTDB taxonomy): Bacteria > Methylomirabilota > Methylomirabilia > Rokubacteriales > CSP1-6 > AR8. The sequence continues at coordinate 7,606 of QHRT01000067.1, forward strand.
GCGGATCGAGCTCGATCGCCTCACGTTCGCGATGGAGAACGTCACCTGGCCGGCGCGGGGGCCGGCGCGCGTCGAGGTCCACGCGCGCTCGCTCGATCAGAGCCAGCTCGACGCGAGCGGCACCGCCACGCTGACGGCTCCGCCGCCCAACCTCGCCTGGACTGCCGACGTGGCTCTGGAGATGCGCTCGTTCAACCTCGCGACGCTTGGCGCGTACGTTCCAATGGCGAGCGGGGTGAGCGGAAGGCTCGGCGCGACCGCGACGGCGACCGCCACGTACGCCGGCTCGCTCACCGTGCGCGCGCGCGGCGGCGCCGAAGCTTCGGGGCTCGCGCTGGCCGACGGCCGCGGTGTTCCACTGTCGGTCGCGCGCATCGCGGCCTCGGGCGTCGAGGCGCAATGGCTCTCGCGCGTCGATGCGGCGCCGCCGCGCGACGGGAGCGCCGAGCGCGCCGCACCGCTCCGGCTCGAGGTCGGCAAGCTCGCGATCGTCGAGCCGCGCGCGGTCGTGGAACGTGACCGTCAGGGCCGGTTCCCGCTCGCGGCCCGATTCACTCGCGCGCCGGTCAGCCTCCCCGCCGCACCAGCCACGGCGGAACCTGCGCCGGGGGCCTCCGCCTTCACGCCGCAGATCTCCGTCGGTGAGATCACCGTCGAGCGTGGCAGCGGACTCTTCCTCGACGAGAGCACGACCGAGCGAACCCGCCTGGAGGTCCCGCGCCTGGACGCGACGCTGCGCGGTCTGACGTGGCCAACGCGTGAGCCGGCTCGGCTTCGAGTCGACGCAACGCTGCAGAGAAACGGCGCCGTCAGCCTCGAGGGCACGGTGAGCGCCGCTCCTGCGCGCCTCGACGCCCAGCTCGTGATGAAGGACGTCGCGCTCGCGCTCGTCCAGCCGTACGTGCCGTCCCCCGCGCGCGTGGGAGGTCGCGTCGACGCGAAGCTCGCGCTGACGGGCGGGCGATCAGGGGCGCACGTCACCGCGCGTGGTGAGGCGAGCGTGCGTCGCGTGTCGATCGCGGACGGCGGCCGGCCCGTCATCACGGTCGAAAGCCTGGACGCCGCCGGTATCGACGCCGAGTGGCCGGTTCGGGTCGCGATCGCCGACGTGAAGGTTCGCCGAACCTGGGCCCTGATCGAGCGTGATGCGCGCGGCGACTTCCTGCTGCGAAGGCTGCTCGGCCGCCCGTCGAGCACGACCTCAACGGATGCGTCGCCGTCACCCTCGGCGGTTGCGGCCCGACCCGCGCTCGAGCTGCACCTCGGTCGCGCGGTCTTCGAAGAGGGCGCCGCGACCATCGTGGATGGGACGACAGCGCCACCGGCGCGCTTCGACATCGCCGGCGCTCGACTCACGGTCGAAGATTTTTCCTGGCCGTCCGGGCCTCCGGTGAAGCTCCAGCTCACGTCCCCGACGCCGCAGGGCGGCACGGTGCGGATCGGCGCGACGCTCGAGCTCGAACCTCGACGGCTCGACGCGAACGTGTCGCTCGACGAGGTGCAGCTCGCGCCGGCCCAGCCCTATCTCGCCATTCCCGGCCGGGTCGCCGGACGCGTGACGGGTGAGCTCGTCATGAAGGTCGCGCTGGCGCCGTTCAGCGCGCAGCTCACGGGTCAGGCCCGGGTTCGAGCCTTCAAGCTCAGCGACGGCGATTTGCCGGTGGCCACCGTCGGACGAGTGGAGGCCACGGGGATCGACGTCGACTGGCCGCGCCGAGTCGCGTTCGAGCGCGTCAGATTCGTGCGACCGTCGCTCCTGATCGAGCGTGACGGGAGCGGCGAGTTTCGACTGCCGAAGCTCGTCACGCCGCGCAGGGGACGCGCCGGCGACGAGGCTCGCCGCCCGGAGATCTCATCCTCTCCTGGCGCCGCGGCAGCAGCGGCGCCTCCCACGACGACGACCCTCGAGATCGCGACCCTCAATCTCGACCGGGCGTCGGCGCGGTTCGTCGATCACACGACGACACCCGCATACGCCGAGGAGATGTCGGACGTCCAGTTCGAGGTCGGCGGCGTGACGACCGCACCGGGCGGCCGCGCGCGGATCCGGGCGGCCGGGAAGCTGCCGGGCGGCGCCTCGTTCACCGCCTCGGGAAGCGTGACCCCGGGTGAGCCGAGGCACCTCGATCTGAAGGTGGACCTCCGCGATTTCGTGCTGCCGCGCGCGAACGCCTACCTGAATCGCTTCACCGGATGGACCGCGACCCGCGGCGGCGTCACCGCGACCGCCAGCTACACCCTCGACGGAAATCGGCTCGACGCGCGGCAGGACGTGGTGGTCCGCGACGTCGCGGTCGCGCAGTCCGGGGACGAGGACGAAGTGCAGCGGCGGCTCGGCCTTCCGCTGAGCTTCCTGATCACGCTGATGAAGGACTCGCGCGGCCAGATCCGGCTCTCCGTGCCCGTGTCCGGCGACCTCGGCTCCCGCGAGTTCGACTTCAGCGAGACGGTGTGGGCCGCCGTGCGCAACCTGACGATCCGGCTCCTTGCGCTGCCGATGAGTCGCCTCGGCTCCCTGTTCGTCAGCCCCGACTCGAAGGTGGAAGCGGTCACGATCGATCCGCTGATCTTCGAGTCCGGATCGAGCCGACTGGCGGACGGCATGGTGGCGCACCTCGACCGCGTGGCGTCGTTCGTGCGTGACCGTCCGGCGATCAGGCTGGGCCTCGAACCGATCGTCACGCTGGCCGACGTCGACGCGCTCAAGAACGCGGCGATCCTGGCGCGGCTCGGCGCCACGTCCGCGCCGCGTGACAACGCCGATGCGCTCGCCGCTCTTCGCGCGGAATACCGGCGGCGCTGGCCGGAGCGCGCGCCGCCGCCGACGCTGGACGCCATCGTCGCCGCGCTGGCGCAGGAAGAGGCGACGCCGGCCGACGCGGTCCAGAAGCTCACCGCGGACCGGGTCGGCGTCGTGCGCGGAGAGCTCGCGAAGCGCGGCGTCGAAGCCACGCGGCTCGTCACGCGGACGCGGCGCACCGCGCTCGTCGAGACAGCGGGCGTCGGCCGCGTGGAAGTCGACCTGACACCCTGACGCGGACCGCGGGCTATGATTGATGACATGGGGCCCCGAGGGGCGCGCGGACGCGCCCGAGGGCCGCGCGGACGCGCCCGAGGGCCGCGCGGACGCGCCCGAGGGCCGCGCGGACGCGCCCGAGGGCCGCGCGGACGCGCCCGTAATGGCCCCCACGCTCCCAACGCTCGGCGGCGCCCCGGCAAAGCCCGGGCGCCCCTCGGGCCTGCTTGTGCAAACGATGCGGCGGGAGGTCGCACCATGGACGGTGTCCACGATCTCGGCGGCATGCAGGGCTTCGGCCCGGTCGTGCGCGAAGAGAACGAGCCCGCGTTCCACGCCGCGTGGGAAGCCGCTGTCGTCGCGATGATGCGGGCGGGCGGCGCTAACGGCATCTACAACATCGACGAGTTCCGCCACGCGATCGAACGCATGGCCCCGGCGGACTACCTGCGTGCCAGCTACTACGAGAAGTGGCTCGACGGCATCGCGCGGTTACTCGTCGAGAAGGGCGTGATCACCGGGGACGATCTCGAAAAGCGGGTGGCGTTCTTTCGCGAGCGTCCCGACGCGCCCGCAACGGACGCGGTGGCCGGCGCCCTGCCCGAGGGGGTGCCAGCGCATCTCACCTGGGTGCAAAGCGCGATTCGGGAGACCGGCGCCCGGCCGCGGTTCGCGCCGGGCGACGCCGTCGTGACGCGCCGGTTCCACGCGCCCGGCCACACGCGGCTGCCGCGATACGCGCGCGGCAAGACGGGCGTGATCGTCCGCGTTCACGGCATCCACGTCTTTCCCGACACGAATGCGCACGGCGGCGGCGAATCGCCGCAGCCGCTCTACAGCGTGCGCTTCGACGCGCGCGAGCTCTGGGGCGAGACCGCCGAGCCGAACGCGCACGTCCATCTCGACTGCTGGGAGAGTTATCTCGAAGAGAAGTGAAAGGATTCCCAGACATGGGCAAGAATCATCCGAACGTCGATCCGTACGTCGTGTCGCGCGTGCGGGCGCTCGAGTCGCTGCTGCTCGAGAAGGGTCTGCTCGCTCCGGGCGCGGTCGATCGCGTCATCGAACGGTACGAGAACGACACGGGCCCCATGATCGGCGCCCGCGCCACCGCACGCGCGTGGACCAACCCGGAATTCCGGACGCTGCTGCTGAGTGATGCGCGCAGGGCACTGAAGACGTTCGGGCTCGACTACGAGGTGCTGGTCGTCGTCGAGAACACCCCCGCGGTCCACAACCTGGTCGTGTGCACGCTCTGCTCCTGCTATCCGTGGCCGGTGCTGGGCCTGCCGCCCACGTGGTACAAGATGCCGGCCTACCGGTCGCGCGCGGTGAGCGAGCCGCGGCAGCTCCTGCACGAGATGGGCCTCGACATCCCCGACAGTCGGGAGATCCGTGTCTGGGACTCGAGCGCCGAGATGCGGTACATGGTCCTGCCGCAGCGTCCCGACGGCACCGGGCACCTCGCCGAAGACGAGCTCGTCCCGCTCGTCTCGCGCGACGCGTTGATCGGCGTGGCCGAGCCGCGAGCGACCGCCGCCGCGCGCTGACTGGCGGCCGAGCGTCCATGTACACGAGGCATCGCAACATCGTCGTCCGCGCCGACGGCCGTCCCGTCAACGTGGCGCGCCCGCGCGGCCAGCTCTTCGTCTGCGCGACGGGCTGCTGCTGCGGGCGCACCGAGGACGGCTTCGCGCCCGTGCCCGTCGATACGTTCCACCTGGAATGGGAGCGCCGGCGCCTGCGCAACGTGGTGCACCTGACGATCGGCGGATGTCTCGGTCCCTGCGCGCTCGCCAACGTCGTGCTGCTGCTCTTCGACGGCCAGGCGCAGTGGTTTCACTCGATGAACCAGGAGGCATTGATCCTGTCGCTCTACGATCACGTCGAGCGGATGCTCGAGCACGATCGCTGCCTCCCGCCGCCCGACGCGCTCGCTCCCTACCACTTCACCGCGTCGGCGTGGCAGCCACGGCCCGACGGGCAGCCGGTCGACGATCAGCGTTCCTGGCGGGCTCGCGAGCGGACTCGAGAGCACGCCTGCCGGGACGTTCCGTCCGGCGTGAGCGCGGGCGGCGACGCGATGAGCGTCGATCGCGTGATCGGCGCGATGCAGGGCGCGCTCGCGCTTCCGCGGAAGAACGGCGAGCTGGTGTTCGAGGAGCCGTGGCACGGGCGCGTCTTCGGCATGGCGATCGCGCTCCACGAGCAGGGCCACTACGAGTGGGACGAGTTCCGTCAGGCTCTGATCGCGCAGATCGCCGCGGCGGAGAAACGCGGCGGCGCGTTCGTCTACTACGAGATCTGGCTCCGGACCTTCGAGGAGCTGATCGCGAGCAAAGGCATCGTCACGCCCGCCGACCTCGAGGAAACCACGTACCAGTTCGAGTTCGGCGAGCGTGAGGACGTGTTTTAACAGCGTCTACTTCTTCACCTTGAGATCTTCGTACGGCGCCGAGTACGGGTGCCCGGCGATCAGCGTGAGGCCTGACTCCGCCACGCGTGGCCCGTACCCGTTCAGGAACGCGAGCTGCCAGATGGGCGCGAACATCGCCTTCTCGTGGATCAGCTGCTGGATGCGATGGAGCGTCGCCTCCCGCCTCTTCGGATCGAGCTGCGCGGCCTGCTCCTGGATCAACCCTTCGATGTCGGGATAGCTCCCGTACGTGAACGTGCCGCCCGCCGCGACGAACGCGTCCAGGCGCGTCGCGGTGTTGCCACCGGCGCCGCTCGCGGTCTGGATGATGTTCCGGAACTTCTTGTCGCGGTTCTGCGCGAGGAACGCCGCCCGTTCCAGCGGCCGCATCTTCGTGCGGATCCCGACCGCGTTCAGGTAGTTGACCACGGCTTCGCCGAGGTTCGCGTACGAGGCGTCGCAGAAGTACTCTCCGGCGTCGAAGCCGTTCGGATGACCGGCCTCCGCCAGCAGGCGACGCGTCTGCGCCGGATCGTACCCGGGCAGCGGCGGCTGCCAGAAGAACTCGAACGTCTCCGGGATGATGCTGCCGGTGATCTTCGAGAACCCGAGGGTCTCGGCACGATTGATGGCCTGGCGATCGATCGCGAGGTTGGCCGCGAGCCGGACCCGCCGATCGGTCCACGGCGATTTTGGATCGGTCCACTGCTCCGGGAAGACGAGCCAGAAGGTTCCGGGCGGATAGTTCGGCGCGAGCGTCAAGCCCGGCGTCCGGCGCAGCTCCTCCGCCAGCGCGCCACGAATCGAGTACGCGATGTCGGCCTCGCCGCGCTTCAGCATCGCGAGCCGGGTCTCCTCTTCGGACACCGTGCGAAAGACGAGCCTCTTGATCGCGGGCGTCTTGCGCCAGTAGCCGTCGAAGGCCTCGAGCACCAGCTCGACACCCGGGGTGAACGAGACGAACTTGTACGGCCCCGCGCCGACCGGCGCCTTCTTGAAACCGTCGTCGCCTACTTTCTCGACGTACTTCTTCGGCACGATCCACCCGGCGCCGGTGGCCGCGCTGCCGTAGAACGCCATGAAGTCGGGCCACGGCTGCTTCACACGGATGCGCAGCCGGTGCGGATCGAGCACGTCGATGCCCGCGATCCGCGCCTTCATCGGCGCGGACGCCGACCCGCGGTACCGCTCGAGCGAGAATTTCACGTCCTCGGCGGTGACCGGGTCGCCGTTGTGGAACTTCACACCCTTGCGCAGCACGAATTCGTACGTGAGGTTGTCCGGCGAGGCGGTCCACGACTCGGCCAGGCTCGGCGCCATCGCGTTGCCGGGCATCGGCTTCACGAGCGCGTCGTGCAGCGCGTAGAGCAACATGAACGGCGTGATGATTCCGGCGGTCTCCGCGGGGTCGAACCACGTCGGAGCCAGCGAGACGTGCACGGCCCACGTGAGCTGGCCTTCCGGCGCCGCGACCGCCGTGCCGGAGACGAGGAGGAGGATCGAGAGCGTGGTGATGAGGACCCGTCGCGTCATGCCGCAATCTCCTCTGCGTCGGGAGTGGTTCAGGCGAACGAGAGGCGACGACCGGATCGTCTCGGGATTGACGCGATTATCGGGACGGGATCGCGGTTGTCAAGCGGCGCCCGACCGGAATCAGACGAGACTCTCCACGTCGCGCACCACCCGGTCGACGTCCGCTTCCGTCGTGCGGAAGCTGGTGACGCACGCCCGGACCACCGGGGCTTCGCCGGCGAGCCTGACTTCCGACATCCACGCGATCTGACGCTCCATCACGGTCGCGAGGAATTTCGTGACGTCGAGGCCGTCGCGGGTGAAGCACACGACCGGCAGCGGCGTTTCGTTCACGATGCGCCAACCGGTGCGCCGGAGCCCCTCGCGGAGACGCTCGCCCAGCCGGGCCTGGCGCTCGATCATCTCGACGTACCCCGACCGGCCGTGGTGCGCGAGCGACAGGAACAGCTTCAGCCCGATGAACCGCCGCGACCACTGCACCGACGTCGTGTACGGGTCGGCGACGACGCCGGCCGTCTTCCGCGGCATGTACGACGTCTCGGCGTGAAACGCCGCGGCGACCGTCCCGGGATGACGACACAGAAACATGCCTGCGCCCATCGGCACCGAGAACCACTTGTGCGCGTCGCACGTGATCGAGTCCGCGGCATCGATGCCGGTGAGTGCGCTCCGGAGACGCGGGGACAGAATCACCGCGCCGCCCCACGCCGCGTCGACGTGAAACCAGAGCCGCTCGGCTCTGCAGAACCGCGCGAGCTCCGGCAACGGATCGATGACTCCCGCGCCGGTCGTCCCCGCCGTCCCGACCACCATGAGCGGGACGAACCCGTCCCGACGGTCCTCGGCGACCTGCCGCGCGAGGTCGCGAAGATCCATCGTGAGCGACGCGCCGGTCGCAATCTTGCGCAGAGCGCGGCGCCCGAGTCCCGTCGTGTGCGCGATCTTCGCAAACGAGTGATGCGCCTCCCCGCTCAGGTAAAGCGTGGGCGACGCGCCGAGCGCGCCGAGCCCGTGCTCGCCATACGCGGGGAGCGCGCGGGTCAACGCGACGATCACGGCCGAGAAGTTCGCCTCGGCTCCGCCGGTCGTGAAGCAGGCACTCGCGTCCGCGGGAAATCCGAACTGCGATCCGATCCATCGGAGCGTGTGCCGCTCGATCTCGTTCGCCGCGGGCGACGTCCGCCACGTCGCGAGCTGCGGGTTGTACATCGCGGTCAGCGTGTCGCCGACGACCGACGCCGGCGTCACGCTCGGATTGAAGAGCCCGAAGTACCGGGGATGGGTGACGTGCACCTGCCACGTTCCGAGCATGTGCTCGACGTCGTCCACCACGTCGTCGAGCTCGAGCGGAGTCGTGAAGTCGTAGCGTGACCCGAGATGCTCGCGGATCTCTTCTGGCGTGACCGTCGGCACGATCGGGCCATCGCCGATGGCGGCGGCGACCTGCGCGGCGTCGGCCGCGATCCGCTGCGCGACGGAGCGTGACCGCGCGTCATCGAGGCGCGCCCCGGCTGCGCCTGGGCGTGTCCGAGCGTCGGGGGGCTTGGGGGTCCCGTCTAGGCCCCCCATGTGGTGCTCAAAACGCCCCATCGCCGTCCGCCGCGACCAGATCGAGCGAGGACGCCAGCGCCGCCGCATCGCCGTCGGCGATGACGAAGCTCCGCGGCGCGTCGAGCCTCCACGGAAGCGACCAGCGATTGGACGCTCCGCCGTCGACCCCGAGGCGATCGTGCAGGTAGAGCGCATCGCCCGTCGGCGCGCCGAGCCGCACGATCGCCGGAAACACATCCGCGAAGCTCATTCGCTCGCGCGGCCAGACCGCGTCGAGCAGCACGCGGCCGCGGATCTGTCCTTGTTCGGCGCCGTCCGTCCGTACCTCCACTCGAGACAGGCCGGTGACCGATCGGTGGTGATCGATCGCGCGGGGCGATGACGCCGCGCGAGCGCGGCGAGCTTCTCCCAGTCCCGACACGGCTCGACCACGAGCTTCGTGCTCGGCCACGCCAGCCGACGCAGGACGGGATTGGTCCACCTTCCGACCGCGCGCGCGCACTTCGCCACGGCAGGGTTCTCCGTGCGGCTGGCGAGGAACGCCGGCAACACGACGTCGAGATTCAGGTGGAACACGTATTCCCGGTCCGATCTCGGGACTGCGGCCGCGCCGAGCGCCCGCCAGAGGGCGGCGGAATTCGCGTTGCAGCTGGTCGTGAAGAAGAACGCGTAGCCCGGCGTCTTCAGATGCTTCTTGAAGAGGTAGAACCCGAGCGTCCGGGCCTCGGGTTCGACGAAGTACGCGCCCGACCCGAGACCGGCGATCCGCCGATCTCCGGCCAGGAAGACGGCGGGGAACGACAGCAGCAGTCCCACCACGCGGCCGGCCTGGTCGCGGATGGAAAACCCGTGTCGAGGGTCGTCCGTCGCCACGGGGTTCTCCAGGAGCAGCCACTCGAGGTATCGCTCGATGCCGCGCTCGTCGACGCCACCAGGCCGCGCGGCTTCGGAATCATGCGACAGAAACCGGGCGATCTCGGGCAGCGCGGCCTCGCTGACCTGCTCGATCCCGAAGCGCGACGCCGCGCGGGAACGATCGATCACGCGCATCGCTGCACGAGCGCGTCGGCCTGCGCGGCGCCACCCGCCTTCTGCGCCGCGAGGTGCCCGAGCCAGTTGCGATAGAGCCGTACCGCGGCGGGCTGCCACCGGTTCGTGGGCGCCGCCCTACCGAGCGCCATCTCCAGCTCATGAACTGCCTCTTCGCGGCGGCCGCCGAGCGCACGGTCGCGCACGATCGACAGCATCTCGGATGTCCGGTCGTCGAAGTACTCGCGGGGCATCGCCGGGTACGTTGCACGTTCGCCGTTCAGGAATCGTTTGACGTCCCGTCGATATTCGAGCATCAGCGTCTCGGCCTCGTATTCCGGGTGTCCCTGGAAGAACAGAAACAGGCTCGGTCCTTTCCTCACGAACGCATCGACACCCGCCCCGGGCGACCGCGTCAGCGCCCGGTACCCCGCCGCGACCAGCCTCTCCTCCGGCAGCTCGTTCCATCGCGAATGCGGCATGCGGATCCGGCGCGGCAGGCCGGCCGTCAGCGCGTCCGCGGCAACCGCACATTCGAAGACGCCGAACCTCTTGTCCTCGAGCGGACGGCGCTCGATACCGTCCAGATGGAGTACCGCCGCGTGGGCCGCGAGGCAGGACCAGATCGCGGAGCGCGTGTTCTTCTCGGCCCACGCGAAGAGCTGCGTGAGGCTCGGCCAGTACGGCTCGTCGCGAAGGTCTCGTGAGCGCGGCTCCGTTCCCGTCACGATCACCGCATCGAGCGGCGTGCCCCACAATTCCTCGACCGGTGAACAGGACCGCCGCACGTACTCCCGGCCGCGCTCCGAGCGCGGGACGTCGGGCAGCGCGTAGGACCGGAGCCGGACTCGCGTGGTTCCGGCGGCCGCCGCGAGGAGCGCGACGAACTGGCGTTCCGTCGCGGAGAGCGCGCTGTCGGGCATGTTGTTGACCAGGCCGATCGTGATCCAGCTCGCATCCGGTTCACGACCCGCGGCCGCGGAATCGCGGCGCGAACGATCGGCGACTCCGCTCGGGTGCGAGGTCGACGGCTCGAAGTCGAGCGACACAGGCATCGGCTCCTCCGGGATCAGGCCGAGGCGACTCGCGCGGGCGCGCACGACTCGTGGGACGAGAATCGCCAGCGGCGGTGCGCGGGCAGCGACCGCGACAAGAGATGCTCGGTTCGGGCGGTGGCCTCGGCCAGCCCGCGGCTCGTCGCGTCGAAGAGCAGACCGACGACGCGCCCGCTGTGGGCCACCTGCAGACCGACCGCACGGGTCGCGCGCGCCACACGCAGCAAGTCGTCGAAATGCGGCACCGGAAGATATCGC